>JAQIBS010000089.1 GCA_027858965.1 Kiritimatiellia bacterium | reverse complement strand
AGCAACTAAAGCATGATTCGGAACAGCCGTAAACTAGCGACCTTTTGGGACAAATATAAATGATTTTAACTATGAAAAACGTAGCGCAACATAGTCGCCTGCCTGTGCGTTGCACGCAGACAAGGCAACTTTTTTTGACATGATTGCCGCTCTCCCGCGATGCGGGATCACGGCCACCACAAGGGTGGCCTTACTGCGCTGCGCTTCGTTTTCCAGGATTAACATGATGTCATCTTGACCACCATAGCTGCGCTTGCGGAGCGACGGCTGGTTGCTACGCTAATAATTATCCACAAAAGACCGCAAAGGACACAAAGAAAAAATTTGGAATTATTAGTAAAGTAACTTTACGTTGATATTTTGTCAACTGTTTTGCCTTTTACTGATTTGGCAAGAAACATTCATATGCATTGTTGCAATCTTCTTTGGATCAGTATAGAATCAAAATAAATAATGAAATGGAGATAAAGGTGAATAAATTTAAAATTCATATAGTTATAGTATCAGATCAGGTTTTACCGAATGTGCTGCCTGCGATGGATTACAATTTTAAACCGGACCGGGTGGTTCTTTGTGAGAGTGATGTTATGCAAAGGATGGGAGTGGGGCGCGCTCTGGCAAGTTTCTTCAAGTCAAAAAATATCAAGGTTGAGTTTTTCAGATTGGGCAGCGCCCATGACTTCAAAGAACTTCATAAAAAGTTTTCAGAGCTTTCTTCAAAGTTTGGGTCACGCTCTGCGGATGTTGCTGTCAACCTGGTTGGAGGAACCAAGTTGATCTCTATCATTGCTCAGAACGTATTTGCAACGAATAAGTTTACATGCTTTTATGCTGAACCACAGAAGAACTCTCTGGTCGTGATGAAAGACGGAAAGATTCAGTATCATCAGTTGCAGGATAAGATTAAGCTGAGTGACTATTTTAAGATCTATGGCTACACGGTCATATCCAAGCGAGAAAAAAATCTTAAGCTGGTGAGTGGATCACATGCCTTGTGTCGGGAGTTGTTAACGGATTTTGTTAAATACGGCAACCATGTTTCTTATCTTAATGAGCTGGCTGCCGGTGCAGAGTGTTATTTTTCTTTAAAGGCAAAAGCTTATATTGCAAAGGAAGAGGCACTCATATTTGATCTCTTTAAAAGACATGGCTTTATCTCCTCGTTTAATGACACGATGGTGCAGTTTGCCAGCGATGAGGATCGAAGTTTTTGCAAGGGCGTCTGGTTGGAGGATTATCTCCATCAAACGCTTAAGAGTATTAATAAAGATGCCGGGTTGCAGGATTTTGCTACCTCTCTTGTGATTGAAAATTCATCTGGAACGCGTTTTGAAATTGATGCGGCCTTTCTTTATAAAAACAAGTTGTATGTTGTTGAGGCCAAGACATCATCTGTTCATGACTGGGAAAACGGGGTTCTGTCGAAGTTGAATAATCTTAATAATTTTGCAGGAGTCTTGACTTTTTCCATTGTGGTAGCGCTACAGGAATTGCGGCATTTTGATAAAAACGTTGCAAAATCGCAGGGTGTTTATCTGGTTCAGAGTACAGAGGTCAATGAGCTGGAGAGTAAAATCCGGAGTATACTCGGGCTTTCTTCTGCGCAAGCTTTGCTCGCATCCCAATAAAAAATTAACATGGATAGACTGGATGTTTTTCTCTAAAAGTTCTATCACCCGTCTTCGCGCTCTGCGTCTACGCCGTGACAAGCGGAGGACACAAAGATTTTCTCCCGCCAAGGCGCAAAGGCGCAAAGAAGGATGGTAGCATGTTGGGGATTTCGCGCAGAGCCGCAGAGCCGCAGAGAGGGAGGCCGCAAGCTCTCCGTACCTCAGTGAACTCCGTGGTTAAAAAACAAGCAAATGATTGATTGATTGATTGATTGATTGATTGATTGATTTATTCATTCAACTTCGTGTTACTTCAAAGATCTCCTGCCATGTGATGGCATTTGATTCATCCAGAAACAGCTCCTTACGGACCCCCTCTTCAATAGTGAAGGTTGTCCACCAGATTGCGGTACTTGAACCTAGCATCGCTTTTGAATGGCTATCTTTAATTCGTTGCTGGATACAGAGCACATATTTGCCAGGTGGTAGTTTGAAATGATGTATATGCTTATTTGTGATGGCATTGGATCTGATTTTAAAGTGGGTGCGGGTTATCTGCTGCAGGTAGTTGATGGCGGTTTGTTCAGTACGGCGTTCAATGGTCTCTTTGTCGCGGGATGATTTTTTTATGATGTTGCTACGGCCTCGACCATAGCCAGTGTTGATGTTGGGAACACCTTCCAGTTGGACATCAGAGGTTTCGTAGGCAACTTTGTTTATCAGTCCGACATATTGCTGTCGTAATCTGAAAAGCGCTTTGATTGTGGGAGGGTTGTATTTTGCAATAAGTAGCCTGGGGCGTTGTGCAATTTTGTTTGCATGAAGTACATTTATACTCAGCGATGCATTGATATTGGATTTATTGGTGACAACTGATGGAGCTAACTCATACATTGGTAGATCAGCGGCGTAGGTTACCTGTTGTGCTGGCTTTGGTGTGCGCAAGCGAGTGTCGGTATAGCTTCCGTTGTTGTTAAGATTGAGGGATTGTGAGAGTAGCGTTGTTGTGAAAAGAGTTATGGATGTGATAAGTATTTTCATAATTACACCTTTAAGTTTATGTTTATTAATTTTCAGGTTACCTCTTTTTGACAACCGGGGTGATGCATCTGAGTTTAAAGGCGCAGTCCTTTTTGAATGTTGGAACTGGGATCGCAATATAATCTCCATCTGATCTGACATCAAATTTGCGGGTTTGTTCGCCACCCTCTGTTTCATAGAAAGAGACGCGGTAAATTGCGTTCTGTACCCCTTGAACATAGAGAGTAAGTCCTTTTGCTTCGAGTTCCTCTTTGCCTTTTTTTGCAAAAACTTTGGGGTAAATATAGCCGCGGCCCTTGGTGGGGGAGGTTGTGCAGACGGCAGCAAATTGTTTGAGGAGCTTTTTGTCACCGGTCTTTTTGTTGCTAAGATCCAGTTTTGTCTCAACCTGCTGGGCTGTTATATCACGCGGGTCAACATCAGCCATGAACTTGGCGAGCGCTTTATATCGCGGATAGAGGTTGTTCTCATCAATGACCTGCCACCACCAGAACATGGGGGTGCCTGATAGCGGAACGCAGACTCCGGTCCAGATGGCGGCATGTTGTTCAACCATGAGATGTTCCAGTCCAGCTGCCATTGGAGAACCGCCGAACTCAGTTATGAGAATCGGTTTGTTATATGTATTGGCCAGGGCGGTTTTGGACATAAGAGGGATGATTGCCTCTGGGTTGGTATGATGATAGGCATCCAGTGCATTGAAATCCATCTCCGGCATCTCGCATATTTTCGGGTTAAGAAATTTGTAATCGTTGGAAATATGCGCTGATACCAAGTGACGGTAGGGGTCAATCTGTTTGATATATTTACCGAGGGTCCGGCACCACTCAACCACACTGGGTTCAAAATGGGTTTTGTGGTGAGTTTCATGGCCGGTGAGGTTGAGTTCACTGCAGAGCTCATATCCGAAAATGGAGGGCGACCAGCCCCAACGTGCCTGTGTGTAACGGATAAAATATTTTTGCATCTCGATAGCTTTAGGGTCGCTGAAAAATTCGAGAGGCATTGTCAGCCATCCGCCGGGGGTGGCTTTATTATACGGGTGAAGTTGCCATTCAGGATCACACCAGGTGCTGATACGTCCGTGATAGTTGAACACCAGATTTATATAGATGCTGTGCTGGGCGGCCAGGTCGAGCACCCGGTCCAGCTCCCATGCATTTCCCATGTGGTAGTCGTTGGCGCCATGGTAGCCGCTGATGCCCTCGGTCCATTCCAGACCCAGCGACCAGGCGCTCATCCATACTTCGGCCCAGTTCTGTCCGTTCTCCTCCATGCGTTTGAAATATCTGCGGTAGGCTGTGGTGCCCTCCTCCGGACGGAATTTCCAGGGGAATTTGTCGTCCATGCGGGCATCCGTGGCTGAACGGACATTGTGGCCGATAGGATAGTAGAGAGAGCCATCGGTGAATTCAAAGTAGCGAGGGTCTTTTTCTGAGACTTTGATGAATTTATGGGCAGCTTTTGAGGCAGGCTTTGCAATGAATTCAAGGGTGGCCGGTTGTTTTGTTGTGCCGTATTTATCTTTAGCTATGAGTGACATCCGATATTTTCCTGGCTGGCGGGGGCAGTAGCGAACTCGCCACTCCGGGCGTCCATCCGGTTCAACCGGCTTGCCCAGTTCATCTTCCAGTCGGTAATGCGAGTGGTAATAGAATCCGTTGATGATATTGGTGGTATTGGCAGGGGTGATAATCTGTGCCTGAACATCAATTTCCTTTGGGTCAAATGGATTGGAGTAGCGATCTGGCAGATCAAAGCGGATTTCATAGAGAGATTGTACTATGATTTGTTTGGTCAGAACTCTGACATTTGATATTTCAGGTGTGTCTTTTGGTATTTTTGTATTCAGGGTTGCCGACACTAGAACGCACTTACCGGTGTAAGCTGTGTCAGAAAAAACACGAAACCCTACTGATTCGGGGTTCAGTAGGATGCGGTGATGCCAGGCTAAAGAGTGTCCAGGTGTGTTCCAGCCCGTTGATTCAGAGTTAAAAGGTATCTCAATAAGATTGGTTATACCCGGTTTCATGGCTTCTGGATAGATGCGTTGGTGCCAGTAATGATTGCGATCTTTTAACCAGGTAAGGGTTCCTGTGTGTTCGGGCGCATCAGCGGGCCAGAGCAGATTGATGCTGATGGAGTCGGCTTCCGCCCACTTTTTGATATCCGCAGGGAGTAGATTGAAGTTGTGTTCCCCAGGAAAATTAAGTGTTTGAGTATACGGAAGAGCCACAGGTTTTGTTTTGTTTTGAGTGAAAACTGTTAAGGGTACACTTTCTGCTGTTGCTATTCCTGAACTGATCAGTAATACTGAAAAAGAGATGAGGGTGCAATTTCTTATTTTTTCTAACATGCCATCATTTTAGCAATCTATGTGCCATCTTAAAAGAGGCTTTTTATCAATATGGAGACCAAAAGGTTAAAACTGGAGCCAGAAACGTCAGCGGGAGTGGTGCTTAACTGCATTTATAATGCTCAGAAAAATGGTTTTTCTTCGGTTATTCCTGCGGAGAATCTTGATTTTATGTTGAAAAACTCCCTATTTAAGCCGTTAGATCATGGAGAGTATTCAGGGTGTTATCTGTTTAACGAGCATGGCCGTGGATATGGAAGATTGCCGTTGAGCAATTGTTTAATAGCCTTGGCTGCTATTATCTTTTTGTTGCCACTCTATATCCTGATTATGGGGGCGATTTTAGTTGTTGATGGAGCTCCTGTTGTTTTTAGTCAGTTGCGATTTGGGCGGGATAACACAGTTTTCAGAATTTACAAGTTTCGGACTATGAGTTCAAGGGCCGAGAAACTGCATTCAAAGATGCAGCAGAGGTGGGGGCAGAGGGGACATCTATTTAAGATGGATAATGATCCTCGGATTACATACCTGGGAGGCTTTTTGCGTAAAACGTTTCTGGATGAGCTTCCGCAGCTGGTCAATGTTGTAAAGGGTGATATGTGTTTGGTTGGTGCCCGGCCGCTACCTGCCAGTGATGAGGGTAACTATGAGAAGGAGTGTCATCGGCTCCGTCAGCGGGGGGTGCCTGGAGTGACAGGGCTATGGCAGGTTTCGGGCCGTAATGAGTTGACCTTTGATCAGATGTGTCTTCTGGATTACTATTACTACTGCAACCGTTCATGGAAGCTGGATCTCAAAATTTTAATTCGCACTGTAAAAATGGTTCTGAATATTGGCACGTAAGCAGTGTCCAGTATTCAGAGTTCAGTGTCCAGTGTTCAGAGTTCAGTGTCCAGTGTCCAATTTTCAAATACGAACGTTCAACATCGAACATCGAACGTCCAACATCCAACATCTAACATCCAACATGGATGGTCGCAGGCTCCGTGACCGCGGACTGTGAGGCCACCGTCCCTCCCGTATAGCTGAGTTCACGCCATTAGATGGAGGGTCGCAGGCTCTGCGACCGCACACGCAGTGTTCACTGTAGACTGTAAGCTGTAGACTGTTCACTGTAGACTGTCATCAAATCTTCGCATCAGGATTGCCTGAAAGAGGGGGGCTAGCAGAGCTGCTGCGGCTGCATTGATATCGAAGATAAAAAACAAGGCTAAGGGTAATAGCCAAAGCGGGGTAACTCCTTTCATTGCAGGGCAGAGGCTGGTTGAGACGCTGATGCGGCCATCGTTCAATGGTGAGAAGAGTAGCGTTAAATGGTTTTCTGCGTATAATTTAAGAGGCAGGGGATGGTTGGGAATCCAGACCTCGGCATTGTTTTTAATCTTAATCGAGCGTCGGGAATCACAGACTTGCAGCTCTCCCTGTTGATTGATCTCAATCTGCATGATATTTATCCCCGGATTTGAGATCTGCAAAACCAGAGGTTTTTGGCTATGAATACTCTCTTTAACCGCATTTTCAAGGGCCTCGCTTAAAATGATCGGATTGTAGTTTGCCGGATCATTTATGACATATCCACAAGGTGTTTTGATAGTAATCAGAGCTTTAATCCATAAAAAGGCACAAGGTGTAAGTGATGCCGCTATCAGGGTTGTCAGGCTAAAACCGCAGATTAGAGCACTTGTAACTGCAGAGAGTGTAAATATGATAGTTTTTAACATAGTATATGCTGGTTTTAAGCAGTCAAATTAGCTATTATTTTAGATCAATAGCTTATGAAAAGAAAGACTTATGTAATAGGACACCGTAATCCCGATACGGATTCGATTGTTTCAGCTGTGGCATACGCGGAATTGAAGCGTCAGCAGGGATTAGATCGGTGTTTTCCGGCGCGGGCGGGTAAATTAACTCCGCAGACTGAATATATACTGGAAAGGTTTAATATACCTGCTCCTGAATATATTCCTGATCTGGTACCCAAAGTTGGTTATTTTCTCTCTAAAGAGCCGGTTACGGTCAAAGAGTCTACCTCGCTCTGGGATGCTTTAGAGATTATGGACGGTGAGAAGCTTAAGATTCTTCCGGTTGTAGACAAGGATGGGTGTTATAAATCAGTTTTGAATTATAATGCCTTTGCCAGCAATATCACCCGCAGGATTAATCCTCATCGTAAAGCCATTATTCCCACCAGTATCCCGTTGCTGCTTAAGACTCTCAATGCGCAGCCTGTGGTTGTTTTTGGCGGAGATGAGGTTGTTAAATCCAGGATTTTGGTGGCAGGCTCCTCGTTTGAGTCTTTTAAACATCATTTGGAGAGCGAAATACCTGCTAATGCTCTGGTTTTGACTGGAGACCGCGAGGAGATTCAGCGTTATAGTATCGAAAATGGTGCTCGGGCGGTAGTGATTACCAATGGAACTTCTCTTTCCAAGGGATTGCGGGAGCTGGCCGAGAAGCATAAAGTCACGGTGATGATATCACCCTATGATACATCATCAACCGCTTTTCTGATTCTTTATTCAACTCCTGTGGCGACGATGACTGATACGTTGACGGAGGCAGTGAGTGTCAACAGCTATGTTCGTACTATACGTGAAAAACTGAATGAGTCTCCCTCGCGATCTCTGCCGGTTGTTGATGATAACGGGATTGTTGTTGGTATTTTCACCGAGAGTGATCTGATCAAAGAACCTAATATCGACATGATAATGGTTGATCATAATGAGCTGAGTCAATCGGTCGAGGGAATGGAAAGCTATCGTATTCTGGAGATACTGGATCATCATCGCCTGGGAAATTTTTCAACTAAATATCCGATTACCTTTATCAATCGTGTTGTGGGGGCCACCTCCACCATTGTGGCCAACATGTATGTGGAAAAACGGGCGGTTTTGAAACCGGATATTGCCGGTGTTCTTCTGGCGGGAATTTTGACGGATACTCTTATTCTGCGTTCAGCTACGACTACAGATATTGACCGGGAGATGGCTGAGTATCTGGCTGGCCTGGTTGATCTGGATGTGGAGAAGTTCGGGCAGGAGATCTTTGAGAGTTCAAGTAATCTGAAGAATCTCTCATTGGAAGATATTCTGGGCATGGATTCCAAGAATTACACAGCCTGTGGTAAAAAGTTTAATGTGAGTCAGGTTGAGGTCAATGCAGGGGTCGGAGTCTGGGAGGGGAAAGAGGGTGCCTTAGTCTCTTTGCGCGAACGCTGCGAGAAGAACGGACTCTATTTTGCGGCTTTGATGGTTACCGATATTGTGGCTTTGAACTCTCAGCTTTTGATCTATGGTGAAGATGAATTTTTAAGAAAAATGGCATTTCCGCGGTTGGATATGAATCTATACGTTTGTCGTGATATCCTCTCCCGCAAGAAGCAGCTGGTACCCCTTCTGATTGAGCAGATGGAATCTGTTCTGGGAGTGCGGGATCAGCAAGAGTAGTAACGAATTTTTAATAGGAATTTTGGAGAAAAAATAAAATGGATGACGATATAAAAAGAAAAGACCAGTTACCGGAAGAACCACCGGCAATTCCGATGGATCAGCAGGATGAAAAATCAGATAAAGTCGCAACCGGTGCAATGCCGCCCAAGAAGGTTTTAGCCGCTTGGGTTTTTGTGGCCATGTTCATTATTCTGATGATTATGATATACATGATGAACCCCTCTCGTAAGCTCAAGGAGTTAGATGAAATAGCCTTTCGCTCGATGGTGACACAGAACCAGATTGAGGATGTGAAGCTGATATGCGTAAATGAGAAAATAACTTATTTCAGTGGAACAATCAAGGGGGAGAAGCACGAGAAGTTCAGAGCCAATGCGGTAGACTCTGCTAACCTTCAGAAATTTCTTGTTGAAAATCAGATGGCATGTCCGGTTGTCTATCAGAATAATGTGCTTGGAGATATTCTGGTTCAGATTATTCCTGTGATTCTGATTATGGGTATTCTCTATTTTTTCATTATGCGTCAGGTCAAATCATCGAGCATGGGGGCAATGAATTTCGGAAAAAGTCGGGCCAAGATGATGAGTAAGGATAAGTCAAAATTCACTTTCAAAGATGTGGCTGGTATTAAGGAGGCTAAGGAGGAGGTGCAGGAAATAGTCGAGTTCCTCAAAGATCCTAAAAAGTTCCAGAAACTTGGTGGACGCATTCCGAAAGGCGTGCTCTTGATGGGACCTCCGGGTACCGGTAAAACCCTGTTGGCAAGATCAATTGCGGGAGAGGCCAAGGTTCCGTTTTTCTCTATCAGCGGCTCTGATTTTATTGAGATGTTTGTGGGTGTTGGTGCTTCGCGTGTGCGTGACATGTTTGAACAGGGTAAGAAAAATGCCCCTTGTCTGATTTTTGTTGATGAGATCGATGCGGTTGGTCGTAGTCGTTTTTCGGGGATGGGCGGAGGCCATGATGAGCGTGAGCAGACCCTCAATGCAATGCTGGTAGAGATGGATGGTTTTGAAGCTAACGAAGGGGTAATCATAATTGCGGCTACCAACCGTGCTGATGTACTAGATCCGGCATTGATGCGTCCCGGACGCTTTGACCGTCAGGTGATTATCGATCTGCCTACTCTTGAAGGGCGTGAAGATATCCTGAAAATGCATGCCAAAAAGCTTTTGCTGGGAGATGATGTGGATTTTTCACGTGTAGCTCGTGGTACCACCGGTTTCTCAGGTGCTGATTTGGCTAACCTTTTGAATGAAGCGGCTTTGATTGCCGCTCGTTGCGATAAACAATTTGTGGAGCATACAGATTTGGAAGAGGCTCGTGATAAGGTTTTGTGGGGACGTGAGCGTCGCAGCCGTACAATGGATGAAAAAGATCTCAAAGGTACGGCCTGGCATGAGTCAGGACATGCCTTGTTGCAGGTGCTCTGTGAGCATGCTGATCCGCTTCATAAGGTGACCATCATTCCGCGAGGTCAGGCGTTGGGAGCCACAATGAGTCTACCCGACAGGGAAATTACAAATCGTTCGAAACTGGAGTTTTTGGATAACCTGGTTGTGATGATGGGTGGAAGAATTGCCGAGAAAAAGTTTACCGGGGATATTTCTACCGGTGCACGTATGGATATCAAGATGGCCAGTGATACGGCTCGTCAAATGATTTGTGCCTATGGTATGAGTGAGGAGTTTGGTTTTCAATCTTTTGGCGATAATCAGGAAACTTTCTTTATGGGGCGCGAGATGACCAAGAATCAGTCCTATAGCGAGGAGACCGCATGCAGAATTGATAATGAGGTCAACACTCTGTTGAGCAATGCATATACGCGTGCCGAGGAGATGATCAACAAGAACAGCGATAAACTTGAGATGCTAGTGGATCAGTTGTTGGAGTATGAAACAATGGATGGTCGGGATGTTGAAGACCTGATTCGGCTTGGGCGCATAAAAAGCGAAGAGGAGCGGGAGGAGGGACACGCACTGGAACGCAGTAAGAGAGAAGCAAAGACACGCAAGGAAAAAGAGGCTGCTGCGCATTCCGAAGAGTCTGACTCAGAAAACAAAGAAGATGTTAAAGATGACACAGATAAAGGTCCAACGGAGACGCTTGAGAAAGATGACTCTGCTGAAGCTGAGAACAGAGATGAACTGAAAAATGTTATAGGGGATAATGATTCTAGCGAGGATGTTAAATCGGAGGATAAGATAGAGGAATCTGATCTTTTTGATGCCATATAAGTGCAGGTGCGTGCGGCGGTCTTGGTGCTGCTGACTGGAGTAGAATAAAATGTATGAGTTTGCAAAACAGGAGAAGAGATGCTGGAAGTGTGGTGATGCCATGCTTTCGCTGGAAAGAGCTCTTGTTATGGGCATCCTCAATGTGACCCCCGACTCTTTTTCTGATGGCGGCCTTTATTTGGATACCGCTGCCGCTGTAGAGCATGCGCATCAAATGATTGATGAAGGAGCGGATATTATTGATGTGGGCGGCGAGTCCACACGTCCGGGCGCACAATCGGTCTCTATTGCGGATGAACTTAAGCGGGTTATTCCTGTTATCAAGGCTTTGAAAACAGCGGTAAAGGTCCCCGTTTCAATTGATACGCGCCATGCAGTGGTTGCGCAATCGGCGGTTGATGAGGGTGCTTCCATTGTTAACAATATTATGCCGATTGATGGAGATGCAGCCTTGGCCCGTATGGTGGCTGAATGCGGAGTCGGACTGGTGGTAATGCATATGCGGGGAACTCCTGATACAATGAATGATCAGGCTTTTTACGATGATGTTGTTATCGATGTTTTTAACGGGCTTAAAGTGAGTTTGGATTTTGCTTTGGAAAACGGTATTGAGGTTCAACAAATGGTTGTTGATCCAGGAATAGGGTTTGCCAAAAAATTAAATCATAACCTTGAGCTGCTGGCTGGACTGGAAAAGTTTATGGAGCTGGCTCCGGTAATGGTGGGGCTATCCCGCAAACGTTTTGTTGGTGAGATTTGTAATGTCCATAGTGCCGCTGATAGAGTTGGTGGAAGTCTTGGGGCTGCGGTTTGGAGCATATTACATGGTGCTTCCATTATACGTGTGCACGATGTTAAAGAGAGTTTTCAGGCTGTTTCTGTTTTAAGTGCGCTTTGTGAGGCTGGAGAAAAGAGAGCATAATGTTAGAGAGTTTACAGATAGGCTTTAATGATATAATGCAGATATTTGTTCTGTATCTGGCTATCTATGGCCTGATACGTCTTGTAAAGGGCACTCGTAGTGCTCAGGTTCTGCTTGGTTTTTGTGTGATGGTTGTATCTCTGCTTCTGTTTACATACCTCTTCCAGTTTGCCGTACTGGCTAGAGTTGTTTATTTTTTACTTATCTATCTTGCCTTAAGTATGGTGGTGGTCTTTCAGCAGGATATTCGTCGTATTCTAGCACTTGTGGGAGGGCAGCGGTTTTTCAAACGGCAGTATACTCTGGAGAAGGTTCCGGTAACTGAAATCCTGACTAAATCAGTTATGAATATGTCGCGTTTGCGCATAGGTGCTTTGATTGCAATTGAGCGTGGTATATCATTGCGCGGATATGAAGAGTCAGGGATTATGTTAAATGCACTTTTGAGTCATGAGTTGCTGGTGTCGATTTTCACACCTCCTTTGCCTTTGCATGATGGTGGTATTGTAATCAGGGATGGCCGCATATCTGCGGGACATTGTCTGTTTCCTGTTTCAAATCAGAGTGAATTGATCTCATCCGGAATGCGTCACAGGGCCGCTGTTGGATTGAGCGAGGAGACTGATGCGGTTATCTTTGTTGTTTCCGAGGAGACCGGTGCAATTTCGATTGCCTATAATGGGAAGTTGCACAGATATTCGGGTAAAGATAATGTGCGCAAGGTGATGCTTCGCTGGCTGCGTGTTGCTATGCCGCATCAGAAGAGAGTCAGCAATCTTTCGTTAACCGATCAGCTCTCTATATGGTTTGCCAAACAGGTTGAAGTGTATATCAAATCGAGAAAACAGAAAAAGGAGACAGATGCATCTAAATAAATTCAAGACTGTTTTGCATATTCTTTTTCTGAATAACGGTTACTGGAAGCTACTTGCATTGGTGATAGCAATTTTAGTCTATTTTTCTATTCGTTCTGATATCAGTCATATGAAGGTGATCTCTGTACCTGTAGAAGTGAATAATGACAGCGGTGCAGGTGATGCCGCAATATGGTCGGTTGAACCGCGTTCGGTGCAGGTTAAGATTCGCGGCTCCTACAATGATATTAGTGCGATTGCTGATTCAAGCTTGAATTGCACCATTCGGGCCAGGCAGAAGAGTAACAGCATCTTGGATACGGTTAAAGTTAAGGTTCGTGCCAAGAATATTCAGGGAGTTCGTGATGCACGCATTGTAAAGATAGAACCTTCGGTCATAGATGTGAAATTTGATTTTCCTGTATCAATCCCGTTGGCGGTTGCTGTTCCTTCTCTTGAGGGGGTTGCACGGGGATCAGTAAAATTAAAGTATGATGTGACCAATGCCGTGGTGACCGGTTCACGACGTTTACTGAAGTCTTTTGATGTAGATAACACTCGGATACAATGTGAGGCTATCAATGTGGAAGGTCGTCTTGAGTCTTATACTACCAGGTTGCGCTTGATCCCTCCGGGAAATGCCGTTAATGTTACAATTGAACCTCCGGATATGGTGGTTGATGTCTTTATTAGCAGCAAAAATGCAACCACAAAGATTGAGCATGTGCCGTTGTCTGTATCACAACCGACAGGTGCTGCCAATCGGTGGTTTACAGAGCCGCAGTTTGTAGATGTTGAGGTTAATGGACGATCGGAACTCCTGAAAAGCGTTAAGTTTAGTGATATAATGGTGTCTGTAGATGGGAATATTCCCCTTGTTCCCGGTTTGACAAATGAGGTGCCTGTGATTGTACATGTCAGGCAGGGACTTGAAATTGACTCGGTGAAATCTCTTCCCGAAACGGTCAATCTTATTCCTATTGTTGATTTGAACCCCGCTGAACCGATAACGAATAAAAAACCTTGAAATAATTATGGCTGTTCCAAGAATAAAAAAAAGACGTGCATCAAAAGCTCCGGAGCCAGACCGGATGGATTTAGAGCGTCGGATAAAAAAAAGAGTGATAGGGCTTCTTTTACTGCCACTCTCTGTCTTCCCGCTTTTGAGTATTGTGACTTATAACTGGCGTGATATCAGCTGGCTTAATTCACCTCCTTTGAATCCCACATCCAATATGATTGGGCTTGTTGGAGCCTGGTCTGTTTTCCTGGGATATACCTATGTCGGTCTTGCGCTTTGGACAGTACCATTTTTTGTTATAATGTTTGGCATTCTCATGGTTACAGGCAGGTTGATCAATGCCGCACGCAGGATTGTCTGGGTACTGCTTTTTATCGCAGCGCTGGCATGTATGCTGCAGCTTGGAAGTGAAACAGCTTTAAAGGGCATTCTGCTTGATAATAATATCTATCCCAATGCTGGAGGGGCTTTGGGATATGCGGTTATGACAAAGGTGCTGACAAAGTTGATAAGTCCTGTCGGGGGAGGGATTCTGATGCTTTGTATTATGATCTTTGCTCTCTTTATGATTGTTGGCGCAAGGAATGTCATAGCGTTTCTAGGCTTTTGTAGCGAATGGGTTATGGCGCGCCAGAATGATGAAGACGACTATGCTGACGATAAGGTGCTTCCTAACTCGGCTGAGGTTAAAAAATTACATAGAAAAGAGGCGCGTGATGCAGCCAAAGAGGCACGGCTGGCCGCTAAGAAGGTTCGTGAGGAAGAGCGTGAGAAGCAACATCTGCTGAAAAAAGAGGAAGCTGCTAAAAAACGTGCATTAAAGCAGGGGCAGGCCTTGCAACGACAGGTTGAAGCTCAACAAAAGAATCATGCTTTTGAGATTGAACGTATCAGGAAACAGGCCGATGCCGCTCGAAGGGCTGCGGCTGCACCGAAGGCACAGCCTGCTTTTAGAGCGTCGCCTGTGTCGGTTCCGCAATCTGCTGCAGCTGTAAGGCAACCAAAAGCATCCCTTGGTGTCGCGCCAGCTCCAGTTGCTGAAAAAAAAGTCGATAAGGCAAAGGTTTCGGATGCACCAAAACCGCTGGTTGATTACATGTTGCCTCCCATTGATTTACTTGATCCTATACCTACCGATAAGGCTGATCACGGAAGCGTGGATGAGATGGCTCGGGAGCTGGTGACGGTTCTGGATCATTTTAAAATACCTGCAAAGATTGTTGGTATCAAACCCGGTCCGGTTGTTACTCAGTATGAGCTGGAACCAGCTCCGCATATCAGGGTCGAACGCATTGCCGCTCTGAGTAATAATTTAAAGATGAGTCTGGCTGCCGTTAGTTTGAGGGTAGAGGCGCCGATTCCCGGTCGCAAGGCTGTAGGTATTGAGATCCCTAACAAGCGGGCTCGCTCTGTGACATTCAGATCTATTATAGAGGGATCTGCATGGCAAAATAATAAAATGCAGCTTCCGCTGGCTGTTGGTAAGAATGTATCAGGTGATGACTTTATCTATGATCTTGCCAAAGCACCGCATATGCTGGTTGCCGGGTCAACCGGGTCTGGTAAAAGTGTCTGTCTGAATGCCTTCTTGTGTGGTCTGTTAATGAGTCGAACGCCTGATCAGGTTAAGCTCATCCTGATTGATCCTAAACGGGTTGAGTTTGTTGCTTATAATGATCTGCCGCATCTACTGGTGCCGGTTATTAATGATCCTGCAAAGGTTGTCTTTGGCTTGAAGTGGGCTGTCAGTGAGATGGATAAACGCTACCGTCTGCTGCAGAAAATGGGGGCTAAAAATATTGTAGATTATAATAGTCGCCAAATTGTGCATGAGACTGATCTCTTTGAGGGTAATATTGAGGACCGCAGTGGTGATCCTGCCAAACTTCCATATATTGTGATTGTGATTGATGAGGTCGCTGATATTATGAGTGTGGCTGGCAAGGAGGTTGAACCGATAATTTCTCGTCTGTGTGCCCTTTCGCGAGCCGTTGGAATTCACATGGTGCTGGCAACGCAGAGACCATCGGTTAATGTAATCACAGGTACAATTAAGGCAAATATACCGGGCCGTATTGCATTTAAGGTGTCGCAGTCAAATGACAGTCGTGTTATTCTTGACTCACCAGGGGCTGAGAATCTTATTGGTTGTGGTGATATGCTTTTCCTTCAGAGTGGTGCTGATCTTCTGCGTGCGCAGGGTGCCTGGGTTAATGGAGGAGAGGTTAACCGGATTGTCTCTTATGTTAAGGAACGTTATGCACCGATCTATGACAAGAAGCTGTCAAGGCGCCTGGATAAGATCAAAGAGTCCGACCCTGAAGATATTATGAAGGAAGATGAGGTTGATGAAGCTCCAGTAAGTAAAGCAGTGGTGCAGGATGAAAAACGTAATGATGAGCTTGAACAGCTTTTTATAGATGCTATTGAGATGATCAGAGTTCATAAGCGGGTTTCTGGTGAGTTGCTTAGACGTAAGCTGAAAGTTGGTTATTCACGTGCCAATACTGTTCTTGATATGCTTGAGGACCGCGGGATTGTATCGCCTATAGGTACAGGAAATTCCCGTGAGATTTTGATGGATATGGAACAGCCTCTTCCAGGAGAAAATACCACACTTGAAGTAGATTCTCCTGATCAAATAGAGATGGTTGATCAAAGCAATGTAACCGATGAGTTGCCAACGAAAATTTTTGAGAGTTAAGAAAGGTGGATAGTATGTCACTTGGAAATATATTGAAAAGCGCCCGTGAAGAGAAGGGTCTGTCACCCACCGATGTGGCTGAGCAAACTAATATGATGGTGCAGATTGTGCAAGAACTCGAGAATGAGGACTTTCATAGAATTGCTGCACCCATATACGGTCGCGGATTTTTGAAGCTTTATGCGGAGTTACTTGAGATTGATGTTCAGCCGCTGATTGATGAGTTTATGGATATTTATTCAGGGAAAGCCGTTCCTGAACTGCGTAAACGAGAGCTTGAAAGACCGGATGTTCAGGAAACTCCAGTTCCGCGGGCCATTCAGAAAGAGGAGCTCTCTGAACCGAATGTAAATATACCGCAACGTGTTGAAATTGTACCTGCACCGGCCGTTAAGAATCTTGATGTCGCTCCAAAGGCACTACCGCAGATTGAGGTCTCAGACGAATCTGCTGCTGAAATTTTCAGTGAGCCTGTGGCTGTCGAATCCCAGCTTGCGGAAGATGATTCAGCACCTGTGGTTATATCAGCGCCTGTCTCAGCTTCTGTTGAATCAGTAGCACCGGAACCAACTATCGATGATGAGCAGGTTGTACCTGAAGTCAGTGATGGTTTGTTTGATTCTGATGAGCCGAACCTTTTTAACACAACCCCGTTGCAGGAACGAATTGCAGAAGCTCGCCGGTTGATGGATGAGAATAGTGTTAGCGAAAAGAAAGAGACGGGAGAGTTACATATTGGAACCAATCAGAAACTGCCGATCTTTCAGATTGGCGGGCGTATGGATAAATCATATGAGTCTGAAATCAGAACAGCTACATCGAAAGTAAAGTTCAAGCGTCTTCTTGATTCGTTTCTCTCTGGCTTTAACAGCTTTATTGAGCAGTTATGCGATAGGCTTCCTTTTGATTTAAACAAAAAAAGTTTTTATATCTATGGATTGCTAGGTTTGATTGTAATTGTCTTTATGGTTGTCGGTATTACGGCTTTGTTCAAGCTGACGGCACCCGTTGGGGAATCCACCGGTGAGGATGTTGCTGTTGTAGAGAAATTTGTTAAAGAGCAACCTGTACGGCCGATTCCTGTCGCTGATCTCAAGATTCCGCCGCCGCCCGATATGTATTTCGACTAAAGCTGCGACGCTGTACCCCAATATGAATTTTGCGATATGCTGAGTTCATAATATTCATTGAGGTGTGTTTACGGAAAAAGCACATACCACGATAATTTTATAGTTGAAATAAGCAAGATGATTATTTTAACACGGAGACGCAGTGACACAGAGGGAATACCCTCCTTCGCCAAGGCTCCTGCGTGCCATGTTGAGACACAGCGGCTCAGCAAGAGCTTCGCCCTCCCATCTCTGCGCCCCAGCGGCTCTGCGCGAGACTGAAAAAGCAAATATATTTCACTTCTAAATTTTTTCACCTCAAAAAAACTGCTACATTGCTACATTGCAACAGATTATTGCACTCCCTTCATCCATTACCGAGACTTCGTCGTAGCCCTACTACACAACGTTTTCACCTCTCTATTTTTCTGCGAAACTTGCACATCAAAACTGCGGATGTTATCAGGGACGTTCCAATCAGGAGTGTTATCAGATTGGTCTTTTCCTGAAAAATAAATAGCGATACCAGTACTCCGGCTGGGATCTTCAGATTGTTCATGACCGCCAGTGTTGCCGTTGTGACCATTCGTGCCCCTTTGTTCCAGAGGAAGAACGCAATGCCCGAGGCTACAATTCCAAGGTAGATAATCGTTATAATCTGTTTAAAGTCTGGATGCGGTATCTCCCTGACTATATCACCCAGAGCAAATGGAAGCAGCATAGTAAATCCGCCGATGTAGAGCCATGCGAAAATGTTTTTATCGGCCTTTTTTGGTAACTCATCGCTGTGTCCGCTGAATGCTTTGCGGTAGAGCAGCTGTCCCAAGGCAAAGCAGATGCCGGAGATCTGTACATAACAGAATCCAGTCAGTGATGCTATGCGACTCTCTTTGTTCCAGAGGATAACGGCTGCCCCGATTACAGCTACTGATGCCAGCAGCAGATTCCGTGGCTGAAAAATTCTCTTCTGTATATCGTTGATTAGCGAAACATAGATGGGTGTGAAGATTGTGAAAAGTGCGACCTCGTGTGATTTCAATGTTTGAAAACTGTACATGTAGGCCAGATACATCAAACCGAATTGAACGGCCCCGATCAGAAAGAGATTCATTGCTGTTTTGAATTTTATACGTTTGATAAATGGCGCAAATATCAGAGAGGCAAGCAACAGACGTGTTGCGGCCAGCCAGGCGGGGGGCAGTCCAGCTAATGTGTTTCCTATTAAACCAAAGGAGAAACACCAGATTAATGATGCGGATATTAAATAAATCATGGGGCGTATCGAGTATTGAGTGTCAGGCGTCAGGAATCAGGCGTCAGGTGTCAGGAATCAGGCGTCAGGTGTCAGGGATCATAATTCAGAGGTCAGGGGAATGATATTTGCATCGGTGCTAAATTACAAGCGTAAATCCTAAAGCTGCTTTCAGCCGCAACCAAATTAAGATCTTGTGATGAACGGACCTATTTGTTCCTAATGTCCCTTTGTGTGTTAAACGCCGCAGCTTTAGACAACAACGCTTTGCGTTGCATAGGAGAGATGGTTAAAAGGGTTGAAGGTTAAAAGAGTTGAAGAGGGTAAAGTGGTCGAAGGCTTGTAGGACGCGGCTCTCACGCGAATGCGGGAGGGCGCGTAAAGACGGAACAACGGAAGCCATTTCAACCTTTTTAACGATTTTAACCACTTGAACTATCGCGAATTTCTTGTTTTTCGTGACAGAAGTTGATTGAATAGCAACTAACTACATGCTTAAATCACTCTTGATTCTTTCGTTGAGGCGGCACTCCTGACAGGATGTTCTGGCAGGCAGACAGAAATCAAGATAGATCTGCAGAAGTCCCTGTTGCAAGAGATTGTTGGTTGCATAGAGTGCAGGATTATGATCGCGTCCCAGTATGTAGAAGGCCGCTGTCCGCATAGGGGATGAGATATCCTCAGCAGGCAGACTTTTGAATGTGTTAAGTGGAAGACGTTTTTCTGCAGCATAAAAAGGAATGATGATATTGGTAAGTATTGCTGAGATTCTTTTCCGACCCAGCAACTTGTAGCTGTGCGAATCTGAAGGGGTGGAGTTAAAAAGGAGACGCTCATTCCAGAAGGGCCACAGGGTGCTCTGATCGATGCTCTTTATGACCTTATTAATCCAGTCTTTTCCGGAGTCGCCGGTGTTGATCTCATCAAGCTGCATAATTATATTCTGTCTGCCTGAAAAGAGCGCGGCCGCTGCAGCCAGTCGACGGGTGGGGTGGTTGTTTGGACGCAGGCCATGCAGAGTCCATAAGATATCTTGATCGAGCTCATCCTGCCCGGATTTCCACCAGATGTCCCATAATGTTCTTATGTACTTGGCTGCGGATGGATTGGTTATGGCATCCGGCTGTGGTAGCAGTCGGGCTGCCCCCAGTAGTATGGCCAGATTGTGATCACGTGATTCCGTGAAAGATGTGAGTGGGACAATCTTTGCCAGAGCTCTGAATGGAGTTTTATTCTGCTTGTAACCGAGCGCAGCCATGAACTCCTCGTACAATATCTGTTCTCTCTCTGCACGATCCTCCAGCGATCGGGTTATGGTCATTGTTTTGTTCTGCAGACGATGGTAGCCGGCAGCTAACAGCAGGGCATAGGTGTAATCGGGGTTGTTCTGCAGATAGCTCTGGCAGGGACGCGGTGTCTGCGGCAGTGTGTTATGAGGGTAGGCTTTGATATCAATATCAGTGATGGATATCCAGGGCCTTGCCAGCATTTTTTCGGAGAGAGAGAGGGAAAGTATGTTTTTTGGAAGTGTTTTAGCCGGGGGGGATTTGAACCAGCTGACATGCAGAACTACATTGTCATAATTTGGGTTGCCGCTATGTTTGTGATGGTCCCAGTCTGAGGGATAGATATGGATTTCTACATCACCTCGTAGAAGACGTGAACCCGGTTCGATCATTATCTGTGCATCCAGAAAGTCTGGGCCGGCTTCCATATTCCAGGTTCCAGGGGTTATTATGGTACAGCTTTCGCCTGAGCTGAGTGTTAATTTGTCAGGACGGTAACGTTCGTCAAACCAGATACATTGCAGATGTCGTTCTGACCAGCGGAATCGTTTTTGATATTGAGGAGAGATCTCTCTGACGTTCTGAAGCGCCTGCAGTTTTACTGTGTTATATTTATCTGCCTCTACAAAGTAGTTAATTTCCTCATACATTATTTATCTCCAGTAGCGTCCTATCAGCTTCGTTCCGTAAGCGAGGCTACGCCCAGACATGTAGGACGCTTAGTACCTCTCTTCTTAAATCACATCATGTTTGCGACGCATTTTAGAACTTCTCAGCCCTGCGCTTTACGCGTCCTCCTTCATTATTCGGTCTAGCAGCCACCGCACATCATCAGCGGTGACGTCACGTGGATTAGCTTTGGTTGAACCGGATGCCAGTGTTTCTTTGATAAAGGAGTCCATATCCTTAACTGACTTTCCTGAAAAAGGGTTTGCCAGTTTCATGGCGCTCATCCATGTGGTTACCAGATCTTCAATATCGATAGCGCATCGTGACTTTAAATTGCAGAGGGAGTCTTTGATATAATCTCTGTTGTACTCCAGTGCCGCCGGGAGGCAGCAGGCACAGGCCAGACCGTGTGCCGTATTAAAGCGTACTCCCAGTGGATGGGCGAGTCCATGTATAATACCAAGTCGTGAGTGTGAGAATGCCACTCCTGTGATATAACTTGCTTCCAGCATCTCTGCCGCCGCGTCTGTGTCAGCCGGGTTTTTAAAGAGCGGAAGCAGGTTGGCGGAAATTACCTTTATGGCAAGTTCTGCGAGGCATTGAGTGAAGGGGGTGGCAGTGCGGCTTGTGTATGATTCAAAAGCCTGGATAAATGCATCAAGGCCCGCCGCTGCAATTGTGGAAGGGGGGCAATCCTTTAACAGTTCAGGGTCGAGGATAACAATCTTAGGCATATGACTAGGATGGCGTATTGATTGTTTGAGCATTGTCTCAGGGTTGGTTAAAACTGAGACAACCGTTGCTTCAGATCCGGTTCCCGCTGTGGTGGGGGCTGCAATTAAAGGTATGGTTGCCGGGAGGATCTCAGATGGATTGACCTGGTAGTATGCTGTCTTTTGCGTGTGATCAACCAGCCCGGCGGCCGCTTTGGCCAGATCCATAACGCTGCCGCCTCCAATGGCTGCCACCCAGTTTGCTTTCATGCTCTTTATTGTTTCACGTAGAACATCCACCTCATGAACAGTCGGCTCGCTCCCTTTATGGCAGTATGTGTTGACCACAGTGCTTCCGTTAAATTGCTTTGTAATCGCCTGCAGTTTTCCGGATCGCTGCAGGGATTGTCCATGTACCAGTACACCTTGGGAGCCAAAGGTGTTAACAAGTTCAGCCAGCTGTAGAGTTGTATCCGCACCACTGACGGTCCTTTGAGGAAGAAGAAGATTTGCAGGAAGTAAACTCATGAAGAGGGTTTAAAGGGTTAAAAGGGTTAAAAGGGTTGAAAGGGTTAAAGGGTTAAAATTGTTAAAAAGGTTGAAATGGTTTCCGCTGTTCCTCCTTTACGCGCCCTCCCGCATTCGCGTGAGAGCCGCGTCCTACAAGCCTTCGACCACTTTAACCTCTTTAACTGTTTTAACCATTCCTCTATGCAACGCGTAGCGTTGTTGTCTAAAGCAGCGATGCATATCACTCACATAAGCAATGAGTCAAAATTGTTTGCATATCACTCAAATCCTGTTTGGTTGCCTTGTCTGCGTGCAACGCACAGGCAGGCGGCTTCGCTGCTTTAGTTCAGTAGCAGCTGATTATGGCTGCAATTACCAGTGGTGTATCGCTGTTGTTTTCTACTCCATGAGATCCATTGTGTCCTGTCAGGATTGAATCACCTGCTGCAATAGGAACCCACTCTCCGTTTTCTTCAATGATACCTTTGCCAGCTATGACAATATAGACCTCATCTTCATTCTCATGTAAATGGGTTCCCAGGCTTGCTCCCGGTGGGATAATCATGCGGCAGCAGAGCCGAACTTTTGCACCGAAATCATCTGGTTTGAACCAATGCTCAATAGTTATGGTTCCTTTGCCTCCACGCATGTTTGCTCGCTCTTCACGAATAACATCACACTTTTTAGTAATCATTTTCAAATCTCCTTAGTTACACAATGATATTTAATTCCTTTACTAATTACCAGAAAGAAGTTGTTTGCTGATAAAAAAGGGGTGTATCGGGTGTTTGGTGCACAGTTGCCTAAAAGGCGCTGAATTCAGAGGGCATACTGGATTGCCGGACCCACGCTCGTACCTCACTGAGTTCCGACACTACTTTTGCATGTGAAGGGCGTTGCTGTGCCGATGTAAAATTGCATCAAACGAAAGATGTGCCCATAAAGACGGTTTCCCCAAAAAAACAGCTGTACCAGATAACTTGCGTACAGATTAGTTTAGCAAACATAATTATATTATGTTTTGTCCCACTAGATATGGTATATATATTGTTAATGGCATGGGAATATATAGAAGACGCAGTTGTAAGCGTGGGAGCGGAAAAATCTAATCTGATTGCAATTCTGCAGGCAGTGCAGGATGAATACCATTATATTCCGGATGCCGCTGTGAGGATTGTTGCACAATTGCTGGGTGTCAGTGAGGCCGAGGTAACCGGTGTGGTTACATTTTATGGTCAGTTTCGTCTTCAGCCGGCCGGCACTCATATTATTAAAGTGTGTATTGGGACAGCCTGTCATGTGAAGGGCGCCGAGCTTACTTATGAGGCCTTTAAACGTGTATTGGGAATAGGCGAATCTGAAGATACCGATGCAGAGGGTCTGTTTACGGTTGATAAAGTGGCCTGCCTTGGCTGTTGCATGCTGGCAGTGGCTGTGCAGGTTGATCAGACAATTTATGCAAATGTAACTCCGGCTACGGTAAAGGGGGTGCTGGATGATGTTCTTGCAGGTGATGAGCAGAAAGAGGGTGTGTTTGGCAGTGTGATTGCGAATGGCGCGGTTGTCCGCCTGTGTACCTGTTCAAGTTGTGGTGCAGCTGGTGCCAGTAATGTTCTGATCGCTTTACGCCGTGCAATTCATAGCCGTCGTCTGCCGGTGATTGTGCGTGAAGTAGGCTGCACTGGTGGAGCCTACCATGCTCCGTTAATTGAGGTTATTACAGAGGATGGCCATTGTTTCAGATATGGTTGTGTAAAGCCGCGGGATGTCGAGGGCATTCTTCTACAGCATGTTAAACCTGCGAAGGCGCTTGTACGTTTGGGGGTGAAATTACGTGCTGCCGCAGAACAGATTTTCACGGGTGGTCAGGATGAACCTCCCTTGCGGTTTCCTTTAAGTGTAAAGGATCAACCTGATGCCTGCTATTGGATAAGTCAGAAGCGTGTCTCTACTGAGGGAGCTGGAGAGTTGCTTCCATTGAGTTTTGATGATTACTGCAGTCATGGTGGGTTTGAAGGCTATGAGCGTTGTATTGATGAACTGGAAACCAGCGAGCTTATCTCAATTGTTGAAGCAAGCGGATTACGCGGTCGTGGAGGCGGAGGTTTTCCTGCGGGACGTAAGTGGCGCACGGTAGCTGATTCCTGTGCTAGCAGCGGTTTCTCTGCTTATGTTGTCTGCAATGGTGATGAGGGCGACCCCGGTGCATTTATGGATCGTATGTTGCTGGAGTCCTATCCTTTTCGGGTTTTAGAGGGCATGATGATTGCTGCGCGTGCAGTTGGTGCGAATGAAGGTGTTTTTTATATCAGGCATGAGTACCCTCTGGCAGTGGAACGGGTGCGTGAAGCTATTGCAATTCTTGTTGAGGCAGGAATGTTGGCCGCCGAGTCGGGTCAGGATTGTTTTTATATCAGAGTTGTTGAGGGGGCCGGAGCTTTTGTCTGCGGCGAGGAAACTGCCTTGCTAGCCAGTATCGAGGGCCGTCGCGGTGTGCCACGGCTACGTCCGCCCTATCCTGCTCAATCTGGTTTATTCCGTAAGCCTACGCTGGTGAACAACGTTGAAACTCTGGCTTCAATACCCTGGATTATTCGATTTGGTGCAGAGGAGTTCAGAAAGTCCGGCAGTGTCGGGAGTCCTGGGACCAAGGCTTTTGCTCTTGCCGGTAAGGTTGAGCGTAGCGGGTTGATTGAGGTCCCGATGGGTATGCCGCTTGATGAGATTGTGCGTGATATCGGCGGCGGGGTGCCGGATGGAGGAGCTGTTAAGGCTATTCAGGTTGGCGGTCCCTCCGGAGGTTGCATTCCCGCGGCGTTATGCAATACGCCCGTGGATTATGAGGAGCTGACTAAAGTGGGCGGCATGATGGGCTCGGGCGGTATGGTTGTTCTGGATGAGAGCGACTGCATGGTCGATATAGCCCGATATTTTCTCTCCTTTACTCAGCTTGAATCCTGTGGCAATTGTACCAGCTGTCGTATCGGAACCCGCAGGATGCTTGATATTTTAGAACGTCTATGCAACGGCCATGGTCGTGAAGGTGATATTGAATCTCTTGAGAGATTGGCGTATACTGTTCGTGCTGGTAGTATTTGTGGACTTGGTAAAACAGCTCCAAACCCTGTGCTCTCAACTATTCAGCATTTTCGGTCTGAGTATGAGGCACATGTCAATGGACGCTGTCCTGCGCACAAATGCCGTGATTTGATAGTGTACAAGGTCACCGAGAGGTGTATTGGTTGTACGCTCTGTGCGCAGCACTGTCCGGTAGATGCTATTGAATTTACCCCGCTGGAACGGGCTGTTGTTAATACCGATGAGTGTACTCAGTGCGATATATGCCGTCAGGTGTGTCCGCAACATGCGATAGAAGTGGTGGATAGAGAAGAGTGAAGAAGTGCGAGAGTGCTAAAGTTCGAGAGTGCGCGAGTAAAAAAATCGTTGGAAGTGGAAAGTGGAATGTTGGAAGAATGTTGTGAGAGGAGTAGGATTAACAGTCAAAGTAGGGGCGACACCTGTGTCGCCCTTTAAATGCGGATGACCCGCAACATTAGGCCCATCAGGCTCATAAGGCTCATAACGCAGCCCTGGAAAACCTGCACGATCAAGGAATAAGATTATGTCACGAAATGAAACTGAGCTTGAAGGTGTTACTCTACTGGGAAACAGTGCAACGGATTACGCCATGAAATATGATCCGGCAGTTCTTGAGTGTTTTGAGAATAAACATATCGATAATGATTACTGGGTGACATTCAACTGTCCTGAGTTCACATCGCTGTGTCCAAAGACAGGACAGCCCGATTTTGCAAATATTTCGATTCAGTATGTTCCCGCTGAAAAGATGGTTGAAAGCAAATCACTAAAGCTTTATCTTTTTGGATTTCGTAACCATGGTGATTTCCATGAAGATTGCGTGAATATCATTATGAAAGATCTGATCAAACTGATGCAACCGAAGTATATTGAGGTATACGGACGCTTCCTGCCGCGTGGAGGGATTTCAATTGATCCATGGTGTAACTTCGGCCTGGCCGGAACGGATTATGAGAAGCTTGCGCAGGAACGTTTCAAACTTCATAACCTGAGTCCTGAGAAAGTTGATAATCGATGAGTGATGCGAAGAAAGTTCTGGTGGTTTTTTCAGGTGGTCAGGACAGCACCACCTGTCTTCTGCAGGCGATCAGGGATTATGGTCGTGATTGCGTTTCCTGTATTACCTTCTTTTATGGGCAGAAGCATAGTGATGAGGTTAATGTTGCAAAAAATATTGCCGCTGAACAGGGAATTAAAAACCATAAATTAATTAATCTGGATTGGTATAATCAGATTACGACTAATGCTCTGCTGGACAGCTCTATGGAGATTGCCCAGGATGCGGGCTCTGCATATCCCAATACGGTTGTGGATGGACGCAATATGATGTTTTTTCTGGTGGCAGCTATCTATGCTAAGAGTCAGGGAATCAAGGATATCATTACCGGTGTCTGTGAAACGGATTTCAGCGGGTATCCGGATTGTCGTGATGTTTTTATTAAATCATGCAATGCCACCTTGAATCTGGCAATGGACTATTCGTTCCATGTCATAACCCCTCTGATGCAGCTTACCAAAGAGCAGACCTGGAAGATGGCAGATGAATTAGGGATGCTTGATTATGTTTATGAGAAGACATTGACCTGTTATAATGGCATTGTTGGACGGGGATGTGGTGAATGTCCTAGCTGTGAATTACGTCAGCGTGGTTATGATGCCTATATGGCATCGAGGTTGAAGATTGAAGGTTGAAGGTTGAAGAAGTTCTAAAGTTCTAAAGTTCTAAAGTGCGAGAGTGCGAGAGTTGATTTTATTGGGTGCTGATTGCTGGAGGGATGGTGGCCCGCCGTCCGCTTAGTATGGCCTGAAGCTGTAAAATCAATGAAGTAAAAGAAATTATTTTGCAATCAATTATTCTGCAATAAACATTTGTCGCCTCGGCTGAGGCTAAGGTGGGATAAAATGAATGTAAGTAAAACAAGAAGTTGAGAGAGTAGCAACTAAAAGGATTTTTTTTATGCTTACAGTCAGTAAAGAGTGCGTTTTTGATGCGGCCCATGTTTTAACCAATCATGTCGGGCAGTGCAAGAATCTGCATGGACATACCTATCGCCTGATTGTAGAGGTGGCTAAGTCGGAGAAAAGCACTGATATGATCATTGATTTTAAGGACTTGAAGAGTGTGATGCAGGAAGTAATTCTGGATCGCTTTGATCATGCCTTTATTTACGATGAACGCAGTGAGAGTGAGAGTGATATTGCGGCCGTTATAGCAAAACACAGGATGAGAAGTGTGGGCATCCCTTTTAGGTCAACGGCTGAAAACTTGGCGCGCTTTTTTTATCATCAGCTCTCTGAACATGTGAATGTACATTCTGTGAAGCTTTTTGAGACTCCGGCCTCGTGTGCAACTTACAGCAAAGATGGATAAATGTTAAATTAATAGTGTTTCTCACAGAGGCACGGCGACCACAGAGTAATACATTAAATGAGGACTATTACTCTGTGATCTCTGTGCCTCTGTGAGAGATAAAAACGTGCATAAGAAAACAAGAAGTTGAGAAAATAGCAATTAACACCCAGCGTTGCAGTGAGTAGAGAGTGAAGGATTGAATGGAAAATGAACGAAAAGTAGATGGTGATATTCTGTATCCTGTTGTTGAAATATTTCAATCCTGTCAGGGAGAGGGATTTAATACCGGCCGCGAGGTGGTTTTTCTGCGGATGGGCGGGTGCAATCTGGCTTGCCCCTGGTGTGATACATCCTATAACGATTTCAAGATGATGGATTCTGATGCCATCTTTGCCGCGGTAGAGACCTTTGGAATTAAATCGATGATTATCACCGGTGGTGAGCCTTTGGTTGTCAAGGGGCTCAAATCTCTTGTAAAACGGTTTAAGCATTGCGGATACTGGATTGCGGTTGAGAGTAATGGTGTTACCGTTGCTGAAGATGGTATACTTAATCTCTTTGATTATATCACTGTTTCTCCAAAGGCCTGTTATGCGGACTTATATGTTTCGGGATCATCGGTGTGTAAGGCGGATGAGGTTCGTGTGGCAGCCGAAGATAATGTTCTGGATTTCTGCCATAAGGTCAGCAAAATGATTACAGCCCGTAAGTATTACCTGTCGCCGTGTGAGAGAGATGGGGTGATGAATATTGAGCAGACGATCCGGTTACTGGGTTGGTTGAATCAGAGTAACTCTGATTGTGAGTGGCTGCTCTCTCTTCAAACACATAAACTTTGCGGTATGAAATAGGTCTCCGGGCCCTTTCCCGAAGGGCAAGACAAACATGTTGTCGTTGGGAGGGCAGTCGCTATGCGGCTGATCACGATGACATATTGATTTAACAAACTTGATTAGTTGGCCGCATAGTGACCGCTCTCCTTATCTACGCTCTTGCTGTTAAATCCAAACTTGGAATGACCGTGAATTTGATGAAATTATTGATTATTGTTAGGGGGGATCATGAAAAGTTGTCTGAGTGTTAAGAGTGTTTTGTTGTATTTGATATTTGCTTCTGTATTGCTGCTTAAGGCAGCATCGCCTGCGTGGGTTGCTGATCAGAAGGGCTATCTATTGAAGTTTGACCGTGGATCTATTGCATGCAGTCAGCGAGGTCAGCTTACGTTGTCTCCCGTGGAAAAACCTTCAATCCAGGTTGGTTTCTTTCTTTGGCATGATGCCTGGGTCTACGAAACGCTTATTAAGGGACGGATTGACTCGTCTACAATACTTCCAACGGGAGAGCTTCAGTTAAAAGGGGTGTGGGGTATGAGCAAGGGATTACCCGATCTCGGTTATACCATGACTCTTAAACCTGAAGCAGATCAGGTGGCAGTAACTCTTGTGGTTGAGAAGAGTGGCGAGCTATCTCTGTCGCGGGGTATTTGGGCCGCTGTGAGTACACCCGTTGCTGCAGAGGAAGGGAGGGTTGTCTATTTGTATCCCGGTAGCAATGTTCCTGTGGGCAAGAGTATTGAGGGCCCATTTTTGAAAACCTTTATTGGTGATGAGTCTGGTTCATCGATCTTTTTTAGTGGTGAGGGGTTGTGTAGTTTACGCTCTCATACTGGAGGAAGCAGTCATCAATTTGAAGTAAAGTTAGCCAGGAAAAAGGATTTTCCTGTAGGCGAAAAGATGACAGTCTTAATGAACCTCGGTTTTGCGGATATGCCCGTAATTGTGCGAGCTGCCGTAACTTCTAATGCGCCTTTGTCCCTTTCAGCGCAGGCTCCCAGCAAGGTTCAGCTTTTTGATAAATGTGAAATTGATGTGGCTCTTACCGGAAGCTGGAAAAATCCTTATGATCCAGATCAGATTTCCCTTGATGCAAATGTGACCACCGCATCCGGTAAAACCTATACACAGCCCGGTTTTTTTATGGTTGCGCAGCGCAGTGTGCAGCAGGGGGCGGTGGATATGATGTTACCTTGCGGAAGAGGGGAGTGGAAGGTGCGTTTGGCGGCAACAGAGTCTGGTCCGCTGAACGTGACTTTGACGGCACGCGACAGCAGTGGCAGAGTTGTATACAAGCTGCCTCATGAGATTATGGTTGAAGCGGGAAAACGATCAAAGGGTTTTGTGCGTGTGAGTGAGGTGGATCCACACTATCTGGCACACGACAATGGTGAGGGCTATGTGCCGATCGGACATAATGTGCCGATTTATGAGAGCAGTAATGATATGTCGGTGAAGGATATTCTTGAGAAGATGTCAGCACATGGTGAGAACTGGAATCGCTGGTGGATGTCGCGCAGTGGTTTGGGGATTGAATGGGAGCCCAAGCTGGGGTGGTATCGACAGGCTCAATCAGCAAAGTTGGATGTATTGCTGGAGGATGCCGGACGGCTGGGTATGTACTATATGCTCTGTATGGATACGCACCAGGATTTTCGCAAGGATGGATGGAAGGGGAATCCTTTTAATACAGTACAGGGTGGTCCCTGTAAAACCGTGAGTGAGTGGTTTACAAATAAAGAGGCCAAAGCGCTTTATCGTAAGCGATTGCGTTACACCGTTGCCCGCTGGGGATACAGTCCACATGTGTTATGCTGGGAGTTCGGTAATGAATTTGAGGGCTGGGCTGGTACAAAGCAGGAGACGATTATTGAGTGGCATCGTGAGATGTCTCCAGTGTTGGCTGCTCTTGATCCGTATGATCATTTGATTACTACGAGCTGGTGGTCAAAAACGGGACCTGAGGAGTGCTGGAAAATACCTGAGATGGAAATTGTACAGACTCACAGTTATGCGAATAACGATTTTAATGTGGCACTTGAAACACGCGATTATTGTCTGACTCAATGGAATGGTTTTCAAAAACCGCATCTCTTTGCCGAGTTCGGAATTCGCAGTCATAATTTTTCTGCCGAGGATGATCCCACAGGACGTGCCATTCATAATACGATGTGGGCTTCTATTGCCAGTGGCTGCTGCGGTGCCACTATGCCCTGGTGGCATAAGAATTATATAGAGCCGAAGGGGCTTTACTTTCACTTCCAGTCCATACGCAATTTCGTTAAGGATCTGCCTTTCGGTACGGCAAAGTGGCGACAGGTTGCCGTGACCCTGCCCCAGTTGAAATCCCAGCCGGCCAGGCCGTCGCAGCGTGATGTGGTTGTGCTGACACAGAGTGGTTTTCGTAAGCCAGCCCGGAATTTATTTGAGATTAGCTCTGATGGCGATGTCTCTGATGCCGGTGAACTACTTTCTCTGTTGCATGGCCGGGGACATGGCGATCTGGTAAATCCTCCGGTTTTCGAAGTGGTCTATCCTGAGGACGGGAATTTTATTGTGCATGTGGATAAGGTCTCCAACTCAGGGTTGCTTAAGATATTTGTTGATGACAAACTTGCGCTGGAGCAACCATTGCCCTGTGGCGAGGGGCATGGCCAGAGCTGGCGGTATGTGAAGCGCTGGAATCTTTGGGAGTCGGTCTACAATTCAGATATTACTGTTCCTGTTCTTGCGGGACGGCACAGGGTGCGTGTGGAAAACCACGGTGCTGATTGGGTCAAGGTAGATCACTATACCTTCAGCGGATGCCGCATGTATGAGAAGCATGATGTGAATTGTTATGCGTTGGCCTCTCCTGAGGTTGCTGTTTTGTGGATACAGAGTGGCGACAGCACCTGGGTGAATCATGCCAGACATAAAAATGAGATTCGTCCTTTTCCCGCAGCGGAGTACATTCTTGATGGCTTTGCGGATGGCGATTACGAGGTTGAGTGGTGGGAGACCTGGAAGGGGGCTGTCCTGCGCAAAGAAAAAGTCAGGGCTGAACAGGGGGTGCTGAAACTCCATCCCGGTGTTGTGGCAACCGATCTGGCAGCCAAAATTTACCCGGCCAAAAGATAGAAGCTAGTACACTGTATATCAAGATATAAAAAACTCAAAGGGACAACTAATTCATTTAGATTGCGAGTCGGTAATTATAGAATTCTATTATGAGGTTGACACACAAATTATGCTGATAACTATTTATAGGATAAGGCATAGAAAAGATTCATATAAAAATCTTTAGAGAACAACCAGTTCCAGTTGACTCGTAAACTCGCAATTGATTCGAGGAAATTTGCGGTTCGAAAAAACGTGCACAAACAACAAATGTCGGTGATCTTCAAAGCCTGCTGGGTTACGCCGAGTGGCGAAATTTTCTCAAGATCATTTCCAAAGCCGAAACGGCCTGTGAAACCTCGGGACATCCTGTAAAAGACCATTTTGTTGACGTCAACAAAATGGTTGAACTCGGCTCCGGCAGCCAGCGTGAGATTGAGGATATCATGCTCACTCGCTACGCCTGTTATCTCATCGCCCAGAACGGCGACACGCTGCTCAATCGCGGGATCCGCCCCGAATCGTTGCCGCCCCGCTGAAGATGTTAAGAAAGTTCAGCGCCGCCTCGCCTCCGACGAGAAAAAGCTCTCAAAAACCCCGACTCGCTGGAAAATTCATGACGAAGAATCTAAACAAACAGCCGCTGATTCCGAAACTCAGGTTTCCGGAGTTTAAGAATGATGAGGATTGCACGGCGTAGGGTCTGCCATTGATTTAGAACTTAACCTTGCGTTTGTTGTAATATTCTCAGAGTGATATATATGATATTTTTGATGACTGGATTTATCATGGAGCCTGATATATATACAGGCTGTTTTAGAGTGAAAGTTTCTTAAGGTTTATTGACTTGAAAGAATGAGGCTAACCCGTTAAGTTTTAAATCAAGGGCTGATACCTGAAGCCCGCGCCGTACTACGAAAGGCGGAAGGCTTACCCACACAAAAGTCGGAATAACCAACCATTTTCAACCATTTTTCTACCCTCCATTTTTCTGCCTTAAAAAAACGAAGCGCACCCCATTTTTTACCTTAAAAATTTTTTACCTCAATAACTCACGCACTCACGCACTCACGCACTTGCGCACTTGCGCATTTGCGCATTTGCGCCTCTGCGAGGGGTTAAATCACCATAAACGCAATAAAAAAACGGGCGCTCATGGGAGCGTCCGTTTTTTTATAAATAAATGTAATCAAACTGATTAAATTTTTGTCCAGACATTTCCGTTCTTGGATGAGTCAACAACAGCCCTGATAAATTTCATGCCGCGTACGCCAGCTTCAATACCAGGGAAGTCCTTCTCAAGATCGGTAGCTTTGCGTCTCTCATTCTTGGCGCGAATGGTGTCAGCAAAGTTGCAGTAGTTGTTTGCAAAAGCTTCGAGGAATGCTTCAGGGTGTCCGTTAGGAATGCGTGTGCAACGGGCTGCTGCCTCTGATTTTTCGGCAACATACGGATTACCGCGCTTCCAGATCTGCTCAGGTGCTGTCTGACTGATAACGTGCAGATAGTTGGGATGCTCCTGATGCCAGTGTATACCCTTCTCTTCACCGTAGATCCAGATGGCAAGGTTGTTCTCTTCGCCGACAGAGATCTGGCTGGCATGCAGAATGCCTTTGGCTCCCTTTGTAAAACGAAGAAGAACATTGCCATCGTCATCAAGCTTGCGCCCTTTGACAAAAGCGGTCAGGTCGGATAGAACCTGTGTCATCTTTAATCCGGTTATATACTCAGCCAGGTTGGCAGCGTGTGTTCCGATATCACCCATGCAGCCAGCTGCGCCGGATGTCTTGGGGTCGGTACGCCAGGATGCCTGCATCTGACCGGTTTTTTCGATGTTCTGATAGAGCCATCCCTGAGGATACTGAACCACAATCTTACGGATTTTGCCCAGATCGCCCTGTTTGATCATGTCTTTAGCCAGCTTGACCATCGGGTAGGCGGTATAGTTGTGCATCAGGCCGAAGATTTTTTTGGATGCTTTGGAAATAATCTTGAGCTCTTCAGCCTCTTCAACTGTGAGAGTCATTGGTTTTTCGCACATCACATTGAATCCAGCTTCAAGGAAAGCTTTAGCGATCGGGAAATGAGTGTGGTTAGGTGTGCAGACCGCTACAAAATCAATACGCTCTTCAACAGGCAGAGCCAGCTCTTTTTCGATCATCTCGGTATAGGTCTTGTAAACCCGTTTTTTATCTACGCCAAGGATTTTTCCCTGCTTGAGACTATTTTGTGGATTTACGTCAAACGCACCTGCTGTCAATCTGATCCCGCCATCCATTCTGGCTGCTTTACGATGGACTTCTCCAATGAATGCGCCAATGCCGCCTCCAACCTGTCCCATTTTTAGAATCTGCATAATTTCTCTCCTCATCTTTAATAGTTGAATACACCGAAAATTCATGTACTGATAACGTATTAAAAGATGTTACATGTTTAGCTTTTCAAAGTGAAGTCAAAAAAGTTAAATGTGGGAATAAGTTCGATGTTAATCACCTTAGTTGCTTATCGCTCATGTACTGCAATAACAAATAAGAAATTCGCGATAGTTCAAGTAGTTGAAATTGTTAAAACGGTTGAAATGGTTTCCGCCTTCCGCTGTTCCTCTTTTACGTGCCTTCGACTACTTTAACTGCTTCAACCCTTTTAACCATCTCTTTTATGCAACGCGTAGCGTTGTTGACTAATGCAGTGATGCATATAACACAACTGATCAATGAATGAGAAAAGATTTGCATATCACAAGGGTTAAGTTTGGTTGCGGCTCCGCTGCATTAGATTTATTGGTCCTGAATCAAACCTTAGGCTTGAGATTAGTGACGTGGCAGGTTATAGTTATATATCAATTTCCACGTATCAATTTTCAGGAATACAGAATGATTAAAAATATGTTTTCAGGCGAAGCGCGTAACGGCTCATTTTTTCGTAAAATTGACTGGAGTGCCTTCTGGGCTGCTGCAGTCATTGCATTATTTGTTTATATCATTACGCTGGGTCCATCGGTGACGCTTGAGGACTCCGGTGAACTTGCTGTGGCAGGCGATCATTTAGGGGTTCCGCATCCACCTGGCTATCCTATCTGGACAATGTGCGCCTGGCTTTTTGTAAGGGTGTTTAGCTGGGTTACTTTTCGGGGGCAACCAACACCGGCTTGGAGTATATCTCTGATGTCCGCGGTTTTTGCAGCACTTGCAGCAGGTCTGACGGCCATGTTGATTACACGTTCTGCTTCGGATATGATGCGTGGTGCACATGATGGCGACCCTGACTATAAACAGAAAGAGAATGATTGGCTCTGCTGGGCCGGTGGCGTAGGAGGTTCGCTGGTATTTGCATTCAGTCCGGTGATGTGGTCTCAGGCCACCATTGTTGAGGTTTATACGCTGAATGCCTTCTTTCTGATGTGGATCTTTTTGTTGACCTATCGCTGGATGCGAAAACCATCCGAGAAAATCCTTTGGCTGACCGCCTTTGTTTTTGGTTTGGGAATGACCAATTATCAGGTCCTTCTGCTTGCTGCGCTGCCACTGTTTGTGGTTATCTTTTTGCGTAATGTAAAGTTGTTGAGAGATTTTCTGTTGATAGGCATACCGGTTCTTCTGACCTGTCATATCTTACAAATTGGATCTATGCTGCCTGCGGCTTCAGGGTCGCGCAGTGAAGCCTTTGCTAAATTCCCGCCGTTAACAAATACATCGATTCCTTCGATGGCCATGCTGACAGCGGGTGTGGTATTTCTTTTTGCTGCCTTGGCCGTATTCTTTTTAGGCAATATAGCCAAAAAGAAAGAGGGCTCTGATTCAGGTGGTCTGTTAAGCGAGGATTCCATTATCGCTAAAAAGGGTGGCTACATTGGAGCTGTATGCGCATTACTTGGTTCTCTCTCTATATTTACAAGCTGTTTTTCATCAAAGGCAGTGGCGGTTTCTGCATTAGATGCACCCCTGCTGACTCCCTCTGTTTACACCTCTGTGGCTGCTTTGATCATTGCGGTGATTGCATTTTCCCTGACAGCTGCGTACTACTATCGGGGCGATCTGAAAGAGCAGCGTACTTTAGGTTGGCTGATTGCCGCCGCTGTAACTCTTGTGATTCTTTTCTTCCGACTATCAGCAATTGATGCAGCCACTATACCGCAACAGTTTATGGGGACAGCTTATAACTGGTCATTGCCTACCCTGGTGTTAGTGGGAGGTCTTGCCGTATTGATAATTCTCTGCTGTACGATAGAACGCGGAGTCTATTACGCCCTGCCGATTGTGGCTGTTCAGGTTGCCGCATTTGTTTTGCTACGCAAAGGGGCGATGAACGGATTGCATCATCCTAGCACCTGGTGGTTCTGGTGGCCGGTGATCTGGAATTTTGTCCTGATTGCCCTTGGCTGGCTCCTGCTTCCGAATGGACGTACAGTTTCGTTGACAATGCTGTTCGCTGAACTGGGAGTTTCGTTCTATATTTATATGCCGATTGTCTCTGACTTGCGTAACCCACCCATGAACTGGGGTTATCCCCGTACCTGGGAGGGCTTTAAGCATGCAATCACCCGTGGGCAGTATGAGAAGATTGCCCCGGCAGATGTGTTTAACAAGAGATTCCTTTTTCAGATCGGCACCTATTTCACTGATATGCGTGTTCAGTTCACAATGCTGGTGGCACCACTGGGATTCCTGCCTTTTACTCTCTGGAGTATCAAATGCGGGAAACACAGGTTACGCGCAATTTATGTGGCGGCGGCTCTCTTTGTGATGACCTTCGGCTTAGTGGTGATCTCTAACATGGAGGGGCAGGAGGTTTTCCTGCGTCTGGATAAAATCTTAGTTGGATGTATTATTCTTTTATTTCTGGTTGGTGCTATTTCTGTGGCCTGGCAGCAGATGGAGGATTTTGTTGTTAGAATGTGGAAGAATCATAATCTCTCAGAGGGCGTGACGGTTGGTATTATGCTGGCCGGTCTATTTGCCTGTCTTGTTCTTTTTGTTACGATGTGCTTTGTTCATTTTTTCTCGGGGGGGGCGGATGCGTCCATCGGGCAGAAGTTAGCATCATTGATGCTGGCGGTCTTGTGCGTCTCTCTGTTAGCGGCTGGACTCTATTTCGCCCGCAAGCTGGGCTGTAAAAGTTTAGATTTTAAGAGTGGCATGGATGATGTGACCCAGCAGTGGATGCTGGCTGTAGCATTAGGATTTCTTGTTATGAGCTTTCTTCTGGTAGGTCTTGCCAACCCGAAAGGAGACCTTCAGGATGGTTTTATCCAAAAGGTTAAATTTATCAGCTCTCACGGATTATTTGTTATCTGGATCGGATATGGACTTGCCTTTGGTCTAGTGATTGCCTATCGAATTTTGAAGGCTCAGGTGCGTAAGGGAAACATAGGTGCGTTTGTTCTGAAACCCGCACTGGTACTGCTTTGCTGCCTTGGACTTATGGCTGCCTTGATTCCGGTCTATGAAAATTACAACAACGACTATCTGGTCTTTTCGATGAGCGGTGCTGAGCAGAATGGTCATGATTTTGGATGGCAGTTCGGCAATTACCAGCTGCGTGGAGCGGATGCCGTCACTGAGGAGTTGGAGGCTGATGAGGAACCTCTGCCCAATCCCGTTTATCCACCGGAGATGACAGAGAAAGCCGTTTTCTTTGGCGGAACAGATCCCGGACGTTTTGTGCCGACCTATATGATTTACTCAGCGCGGGTTCGTTCGGATGTTTTTCTGATCACACAGAATGCGTTGGCCGATAATACCTATATGAATACCATGCGCGATCTTTATGGTAATGACATGTGGATTCCTACTCCTGATGACAGCGCCAAGGCATTCCAGGTATATGTGGATGAGGTACAGGCCGGTAAACGTCAGGCCAATGCAGCTTTGACAATTGATAACGGTCGTGTTCAGGTCAGTGGTGCTTTGGGCGTGATGGAGATCAACGGTATCCTATGTGACATGATGTTTGCAAAAAACAAGATTCGTCATGATTTCTATATCGAGGAAAGTTATGTGATTAAGTGGATGTATCCCTATCTCTCACCACATGGCTTGATTATGAAGATCAACTCGGAAAAGGCGAAGATTTCTAAAGAGCTGGTGCAGATGGATATGGATTTCTGGGATTGGTACTCCCGTAAACTCGTGAGAGGATATACCTTCCGCAGAGATTTGCCGGCTCAGAAATCGTTTTCAAAGCTGCGCAGTGCAATTGCAGGAGTTTATGCTAATACCGGTTATAGAAATGAGGCGGAAGAGGCCTATCGCGAGGCACGTCTTCTCTACCCTCTGAGTCCAGAGGCCAGTTTCCGGATGTTGCAGGAGATTGTTCTTCCACAGGCGCGTTATGAAGAAGCGGAAGACATCTTGACCTACTTTGTTGAGAAAGATCCGAACAATGCACGGGCTGTACAGTTCCTTGATTTTGTATCCAATGTGAATAAAACTCAGAAACGGATTAAAGAAATTGTTGAAAAGGGCAAGGTAGAGAAGAAACTTTCGCCAGAAGATGCTTATGAATTGGCGATGGCTTATCGGCAGATAGGACAGAATCAATCCGCAGTACACTATTTGAAACGCCTTGCCTCGACAGGGGCTGCCGGGTTGCCACCTCCTCAACAGGTTGAAGTGGCATTGACTCTCTCATCTTTGAAACAGCATGTCGAAGCGGTTAAGGTTATGGACTTGGTTTTGCGCTCTCTGCCACCGAATACCGATCTTGCTTTGCTGTCGAAGGTTGCCAATCTGTACCGTGATGCTAAGCAGATAGATCAATACGCTTCGGTTCTGATGATGACTTTGAAGGTTAATCCGAATCATTGGCAGTCCTGGGTTAATATGGCTAACATATATCTGGCCAAGGGACAGCCTCAGCAGATGCAGTATGCCGTTCAGAAGGCGGTCTCGATTGGGCAGGGAGCCGCTTTGCAGGTTATTGAAAAAAATCCTGCCTTGAAAAAGGCGGCTATTCCGATCATTCAACAGATGATGCAGAAGAATTCATCTGTTCTTCCAGGTGTCGGTCAGCGATAGTTGTTTCAAAGTGGGTTATAGCGACATTGCGGTTTCAGCCCTGAAAGGGCGTATGTAGTACGCATGTACGGTCTCGTAACGTTTAAGCTGGTCGTTTAAGAGTATCCGTTTAAGGGTATAGGTTAAGTGTAGCCGGTTAAGTGGATAGACACTTAAACGCCACTCTTACTTGGTTACTCTTAAACGAACTAGTTTCATCATTTGATTCCTTATTTCGCGTACCACCAACAGACACCTGAAAACAGGGGGACTTAATTGAAAAATAAAATTCTATATATCGTTGCAGTGATTTTAATATTTGCGGCTGCGTTGGTTTTGCGTATTGTGGATCTTGACAAGAAACCTCTGCATGGTGATGAGGCCAATCAGACTGTCAGGGCTGGGATGCTGATGGATTCAGGGGTCTATCATTACGATCCTAAAGATCATCATGGTCCGGTGATGTATTATGCCGCTATGCCGTTTTGCAGGGCGACAGCCTCTCAGTTTTCTGATACCAATGAGTGGAATTTTCGATTGGTAACCGTTTGTTTTAGTATTCTGACAATGTTGCTGATGCTGGGATTGGGATACAAAGAGGCCCATGGTTTGTTCAGTAACCGGGGTGGATTGCTTTTTGCTCTTCTTTTTACCGCTCTCTCTCCTGCCTTAACCTACTATAGTCGTTTCTTTATTCAGGAGTCGATGCTGGTTTGTTTCCTGACAGGAATGTTTGTCTGCGGGTACGGATATATGCGAACGCGCTCTGAGGGTTTTGTGGCGCAAGGGCTGTTTCGTGCACTCTTGAAATCTGCCGTGATGGCCGCTCTTTTCGGAGCATTCGCTGGTTTGTGTATTGCTACTAAAGAGACAGCGGTCCTTTCATTTGCGGCGATGTCTGTTAGTGCGGTGGCGGTTTTTGGACACAAGCGTTTTGTTAAACTCTGGAGCACACGGGATTTGTTAATTTCAATTGCAGTGGCGATCGTGGTTGCCTTTCTCTTTTTCTCCTCGTTTTTCACCTATCCCCAAGGGGTTTACGATGCTGTGTTTTCAACTTGCTCGACCTATTTCAAACGTGCGACCGCAGTTCCGGAACATCAGCATCCCTGGAATTTCTACTTTAAAACCATCTTCTGGTTTAAGTATGGACGTGGTCCTCTGTGGAGTGAGGCCGGTGTTCTTATTCCGGCATTGATTGCTCTGATGGTCAGCCTGACGGCTTTTATCAAAAGGAAGCTTGCGGGGGCCGATCATAACTGCTTTGTGCTTTTTATCTCAGTTTATACCATTGTGCTCACTTTAATTTACTGCGCTATTCCCTATAAAACACCGTGGTGTGCACTCTCGTTTTTGCATGGATATATTTTGATGGCTGGTGCAGGTGTGGCTTATGTTATTGATTGGATCAACCGTTTTTCTGCTAAGTCATATAAGGCTGGAGCTTATGCTGTTCTCATGGCTTTAACGGCAGGGCTTGCCGTTGCTCATACTCGTCAAAATATCAGGGCGTGTTATAAGCTGGCTGCTGATCCGCGTAATCCTTATGTCTATGCTCACACAGGGCGCGATGCCATGGAACTGGTGGCCAGTATTGAAAAGGCTGCCGCAAAACTTGATGGTTATGAGACCTTTATTGCGATTGCGGTTCCAACACCTGATACCTGGCCGCTTCCCTGGTATCTGCGTAAATACAGGAATGTTGGCTACTGGACGCATATTGATCAAATTCCTGATAACATGACGCCTGCTATTATTGTGGCAGCTGCTGATCAGGGTGATATTGTCGATGAACGTTACGGTAAAGGCATGCAGTGTAACTTCTATGGCATCCGTCCGGGAACATTGTTGAATCTGTTTGTTCCCGCGGAGCGCTAGACCTTTAACTGAAGGACAAGACAAACTTGTTGGTTGTAGGTTTCGCCGGGTGAGGCAGCCGGCCTACAGCTATGGAGCCACTTGACCTGAGCGCAATCTCAGATCGGGCTTAATTCCTTTGTGAATGACAGTGCGCTGGATTTGGATGAGGATGGCTTTTCCAATCTGGATGAGTATATTGCCGGTACTCACCCTAATGACAGCAATTCGGTTTTCAGACGTTTTTATAAAGTCAGTGTCGGGTTATGATCATATGAGTAAGGGAACATATCGCAGACGAATGCTGCTGGTTTTTAAACTGGCGGTCTCTCTTTTCTTTATCTGGTTTGTGTTATCCCGGATAGATCTCTCCCTTTTGAAAGAGTGTCTTAAGGGGGGTGACTATCTTGAATTCTTTTTTGCTATTATAACTCTCGTGGCAGGCGGTTTTTTCGGCGTGGCCTCATGGCGCTCGGTTCTTAAATCTAAAGGGCAGGATCTGCCTTTTCTGCGGGTGGCTGCTATGCATTGGTGCGGGATGTTCTTTAACAGTTTTTTCCCGTCAAATATCGGGGGCGATTTTTATAAGGGATATCTGCTGGTTAAAGGCAATGGGAAAGGAACTTCGCTGGCGGTTGTCTCCATTTTGCTGGATCGTCTGATTAACTTTGCTTTATTGGTTTTAATCGGGGTTATTTCATTCTGTTTTGCAAAGGGGCTGATGATAACCGCATCGCTGGCTTTTGTTGCTTTTATTCTATTTGTGCTGTTGCTTCGTGTTTTGTCCCTCCGGAAATATGAAGCGGGGAATAACCGTGTGCTCCTTTTTGTTTTCTCGCTTATAAGGTTTTTTCGGGATGGGCGCAATTGCGCGGCGGCTTTTCTGGCGGCTTTGTTTTCTCAAGGATTTAAGATTGGTTGCCATGTATTCCTGATTCGGGCCATGGGGCTTGATCTGGATACTAATTGCGTTTGGTATATTGTGCCGCTCTTCGGTGTTATTTCCGCATTGCCGGTCTCTTTGGGTGGCATTGGGGTTCGTGAGTATGCGGCTATATGGGTTGCCGCTCCCCTGGCTATGGCACAGGAGGATCTTGTGGCTCTCAGCCTGGTCAGTCATCTTCTTTTTGTCTGCGTAAACTGTCTTGGCTTTGTCCCGTTTCTTATTATGCGCAATGAAAATTCCAAATGCCTTTAGTTGTTGGTTGTTTCGATTGTTTTTATCCGATTAAGCAGAATTTTATCGGTCTTGCTGGAGGGGCGCTGGCCTCAGCGCCCGCTAAGTGACGTTTTGCAACTCTCGATCGGCATCGCAATCACCATTGGAAATGCAGTTCCTGTGGATTATGGACCGTGAGCCACGGTCCCTCCAGGGGTGCGGCGCTACCGCCTTTTGAATCGGTATCGCAATCGGTATCGGCATCGGTATCGAATTTAATCCGATGGTTGCTGCATTCGATAGCGATCCCGATTCCGATACCGAGTAGCGATGATTCACCCATTAAAAACTTGGAAGAACCGCTGGTTTAGGATTTATTAATCCATGAACAATATGAAATAGCTTTTTACTGCGGTTCAATCTCAAGTTTAAAGAATCGGGTGTCTTTGCCCTGTGCTTCATTGTTGAGACGATGCTGATAATACCTTGTCGTGCTGTCAACTGTATTGGTTAGAGTTTCATCTAGAATGTCGTTACCCGCTATGGCTGTATACCAGACTAGCGGTAGTGTCAGTGAGTCAGTTGTTTTGAGCGTGTAGCTGATATCTTGATATGCGTCATTCAATCTGTTGTATCCAACCCAGAGAGCGCTGTTTTCAGAGTTAATTGAGAGCGAGGCTCTGGCAATACGCTGTGCATCGCTCAATCCGTCTGATATATGCATCCCAAATGCATACAACTCAAAGTTGCTCATGTCTGCCTGTCCTGATGGAGAATCGGGGGCTGTATTTGTATCGGAAACAATATTCTGCTCTGTATAGTTGGCAATCTGCCATGCTTCATATCCCTTTGTGCTGTAGGGAGGATCTCCTGCCAGTCGGAAACGTGCCACCATTGTTCTTGGCGTTGAGGTTACATAAACGGTGCGGTTGACGTTGGTTATTGTTGTCCCAACCCATCCGTCAAAGAGATAGCCACTCTCCGGCACTGCTTCTACATTGACCGGCAGGATTTGAAAATATTTGCCGGTCCAATCGGCTGGATTACTCACGCCAGGGGTTTGTATTGTGAGGTCAATGCCATTAACCGCAAGGTGTCCGCCAGTGCCGCTGCTGTTCTGGTTTTTGAGGGTTAGCAGTCCAGTGCCACCGAGGTTGAAATTGGAGTTTAGGTGCAACCATGAGGCGGTGTAGCGTTCCGCGCTATATGATATCAAAGAGCTGTAAAAGGCATTCTGCCATTGTGTCGAGGTGGTGGTACGTCCCCATCGGACGAAATGAGTGCTTATCTCTGATGCAATCTCCTGGGCGGCATCTGCGATTGTTGCGGTGGTATGCGCTGGCCTGAAGCAGGTGTTAAGCGTATCGGCATAGCGTGATATAAAGAGGTTGCGGAAGGTCATGTTTTTCCAGAGTTCATTAATCAGGAATCCAGCTTCGTCAATGTTGGTCATGCTTTTATCACTCAGATAATCAAACATGTCAAAGTCAGAGCCCTCTTCTCCGGCTACATCCATATCATAGAGCATCCAGCGCCAGCGCTGATCCCCGTATTCACCGGCAGTGGCGGTTTGATTGGTATGGGCTCTCCAGAAATCACAGTTGTTCTGTGGCCAATCGGTATTAGCAAAGAAAGTTTCGGCAATGATGTAGTCTGCGTAGTTACTGATATCCACCTGAGAGGTCACGCTCTGATAGTTGATGTTGTCAGGATTGCTGAGCGGATTGTTGTCAATCCACTCCAACAGTGCTTCGTAATCTTCATCAGAGCTCTTGTCTCCATCAATGCGGACGATAGCAACATTGTTGCCATCTTCTACCTGGGTAAGCATGTCGGCATTGTCAGGATCAATATTATAACGGGAATATACGTAGTGCTTGTCATAGCTCTCGCGCAGATTGTGGATGCCCCAGTATTCCCCGTTGATATAAACAAGCGAAGGGCGGTAGGCCATTACTGAGATATCAAGAGATTTGCATATCTCATGAAAAACAGCATCCTTAAGCATCGTTGCAGAACCAGATGATGTTGCGCCGTACCAGTCGTTTCCGCTGTTGCGCAGAAGAAAGCGTTTGTATAAAGTTGCCGGTAGATCGGGAAAGAGCTGGTAATCGATGTAATCAGTTCCATACTCTCCGTTGCGGGCAATCATGTAGAGAGTTTTCTGTGGGATTGTACGAGATCCGCCTCCGTGCATGGCAACACCCATGTCCATGCTGATTGCGGAGGTCGCCTGATTGGTTTCAAAAAGCTCCATATGAATGGGACGCTCCCAGCTTTCATCAACGCTGTCCTGGTGGTAGTTGGCATAGGGCTTGCCCCATTTGTTATCGCCATAACCCTCGAGGGAGTCAGCATAGTTTTTTCCGGGAATACAGAGTCCTTTTACAAAACCAAAGAGGTTGTCTTCATCAGTTATCAGAGAGAAAATGGGTAGTGAGCGGGAGCTGTACTCCGCACCGATAAAGTAGGTGCCGCTCATCTCCGGTGAGCACTCTGTGTTTGCTATGTTAACGGCGATCGCCCGGAGCACCACTGCCTTGTCGATACTGCCGTTGGGCTGAAGCCAGATTGCATCAGGTACGTTCGCACTCACCTCAACTGGATTCGTTCGTTTCCAGGCCAGCCCGGACACAGTGTTAGCCGGGGCTGCGATGGATATCGAATTCCCGCTCCAGACAAAAGTCGTAGATTTCCATGGGTCGGTTCCGTCGAGTGTATAATAGATTTTGTAGCGAGCGGAGGGGGTGCTGAGTCTTACTGACTGTGCCGTTGCATAAATTCCGGGAGGGGCTGTGAAAACGGGGATTTGTGTGCTTAATGTTTCTTTATATTTTTTATTCCAGGTTGTATTGGAATATGCGGGAGTTGTTTTGTTATATACTGTAAATGAGGTGATTGCCCCGTCAGAGGTTGTTCCCCATGAGTTGTTTTCACCTATTTCATAGGTCGGAGCTTCACACCCATCAATGCGTATGAGATTGCTGTTGAAAAGGTGGGCTTTCTCTCCCTCTTTTTTGAGCCCGAACTGACCGTGAACAATCGGCTTCTGCTCATCTACAAGAGCCGTCAGGCTCATGTCCATTATCAGAGCCGTTCCGGTTGAAAAGGCTTTATGCACCTCAATGGCCAGCGTATTTTCGCCTTGAATCAGGTGTGATGCATCCAGCAGGGTGGATATCCATAATGTAGAAGGAATGGAGCTGTTTGCCTGAGTAGAATATGAAATCAGCCCGGCGGGCATGTTGTAGCGGTAGATCTCAGTGTCATTTAAATAGACAACCATGCCGTCTTTGATACGGGCATTCATTACCATCCCTGTAACTGCTGATGGCTTGATAACATCAAACTTTTTACGAAAATAGGCTGTTTGATAAAGAGTAGAAGGTATATCAGGATCACCCAGGATAGTGGCGCAGTCCATACTTCCTGCTGTGGTATTGTGCCCCATCGGGCTGATACCCTCCTGCCATGTGCTGTCGATATAGGAGCCGCTACTCCAGCTGCCAGCTGGAACGGAGCTGTTATGATATGCCTTCCATGATGAGTTTTCGGGGATTACCACAAGATCTTCCGCATTTGTCCATGCCGTGTATTCCGCCAGATCGCTGTTGGCAAAGATCAGCAGGTAGCCGCCAGCGGGGATGGAGTAATCTGGCAGTCGCACACCTTTTGCCTCGATATACCCGTTTTGATCACCAACCCCGTAGTTAAGTATATTCACATCTATGGGACCGCTGTTGTAGAGTTCAATCCAGTCCGAGGTGGTATCGCCGGTTTCATCGGCAGTCTTGGAGTTGTCGTAGCATACCTCATTAATGACAAGTGCAGCTATGGCCGCTGTTGTGAAATTTATACAGAGAAATGCTAATAAGAGAGAGAATGTTTTTTTCATATTGGGATCTCTAGCATCCCATAGGATGCAGGTTTTTAGGTGTTTAGACTGTTAGTATCTCTGTTCTTAAATCACATCATGTTTGCGACGCATTTTTTTAGAAGTATTAATTATTTCAGTTCTGTGCCGCCAACCACGGATTCAAGGTAGAGTTTCATTTTTAAACACGTATATAAATTTTCCCGAACGCTTTGTTTATAAGAGCAGAGCTGTTCCTCCAGATTAAGGATCTCGGGTGCAATAATTGTTTTAGTGCTGTTAACATCACGAATCTGTTTCTCAAATGACTTCAGCTGTTCGTTAACCCGTTCCTCAAAATGAGATTTGCTCTGATAGGCATCATTGTAGTTTTTTACCCCGACCTGAATCTCTTCTCTGATGGAGTTTAACAGGATGACCTCCTGAAGTTGAGCCTCATTCAGGGAGGCCTTAGCCAGATTGACCTCATCGCCCATCCAGCTGAAAATGGGAATGTTGATGCCGGTGCGGACATACCATTCGTCACCGTCTTCATCCGAGTAGGTTTGCCCTGGATTATTATATTTAACGCTATCTGAGCTTGTGTCCCTGTAAGCACCCTCCGCATATTCAAACCATGGGATCATCTTAGCTTCCGCAATCTTGATATCTGTTAAGGCAAAATCGATCTCGCTCCTAACTCTTTTCAAGTCAGGGCGGCACAATATGGCAAAAGCGGTTAAGTCGTCAATGTTTAGAGAATCAGGGCTTGAGAGTGTTTGAGAGTCAAGAGGCTGCAGCTGAAGCTGCTCCAGAGTTAATCCGGTTAGCAAGGCCAATTGATAAAGCCGGTTGCTGTGTTCGTGCTCTTTTTGCGATAGCTTGAGTTCAATCTCCGCCAGTTTGATCTCAGCTTTAATGATTTTCAGGGGAGCGATATATCCGTCTTTTATTAAAGTTTTATATTCGCTGCATATGCGCTGCTGTAGTTTGAGGCTTCTGCGAATTTGTGAGATCTGATCACTGATGATTGCACTTTCAAGGCACTGTGTTTTTGTTTCGCAGTATGTTGCATAGGCGAGTTCATCGGCGCTTGTTGTTAAAAGGGCTGCAGATTTTGTTGATTGTTTTTTTATCCAGTGATTAACAAAGGGGTTGCTGATATAAAAACGGAGTCCGACTGTGTTGGCATCACTGTTTTCATGTTGTGAGCTGCCATTGGTGGAATACTCATCTGTTTTGCCATCGCTGGCTTTTAATCTGAGTTGAGGATTTCTCCAGGAGCGTTCAGCCTTGTTTTGTAAGAAATCACGTTTAATAGATAGGGCCAGAAGTTGAGATTCGCTGTTTCGCAGGGCGGCGATCCGGGCTAGCTCATTCCAGGTAAAGCCACTGGCAGGCGTTATTATGTCCTGCTCTGTTTTCTCTGTTATATTGCTTTCAAGTGCATCGGGTTTCTGAATAGCACCTGGTGCTGCTTCAGTGATAGTTCTGCTGCTCATACAGCCGCAAAATACGGTTAAGCTAGCAAAAGAGAGAAAAATTGATTTATAACGTAATTTCATAATTGTTATGTTAACACAAGTATATGTTTAAATTTTTATAGGAGTGCCGGACCTTCATGAACGAACCTTTATCCATTCTTCTATGCAACGCGAAGCTTTGTTGACTAATGCAGCGATGTCTTTCGCACAACTGTTCAAAGATAGAAAAAAGATTTGCATATCACAAGGGTTTAGTTTGGTTGCGGCTCCGCTGCATTAGTAGCATTCGTTACTGGCTGCCTGTTGTGAAAATATTTTGCTGCCGGGTGCCATTTCCTGGAATAAAGCAGCGCATGATATTGTCAACTGTAGATTCTGTTTCTGGCGGTTGAAGGAATACGGTTTCGCCCGGAACCAAATTGTGTTTTTCGTTAATAATGCGCAGGCGCACCCTGCGACCGCGCAGGGGAACACGTGGTGACGGGTTGAATGGATCAATCAGGTCCATAACTTCGGGGTCCAGAGATTCCACTTCTGTGGTCAAGACAACGTTTTCTCTCTGTTCTGTGATGCGTATTACAGAGAGTTTTTCCCCGACTGTAACATTTTTCCCCTGGCTTTGTGGTAGAAGACCAATTATATACAGGGATGATTGCGATGCGATTCTTACGATAGGATCTCCCGCTGAGACAACATCACCAGCTTGATGCTGGATGCGAGAGACAATACCTTGCCGTGTGGCACGTAGTACCGATGGTTCCACAACCTCCATATGAGTGCAGCTCTCTCTGGCCTTCTTGAGGGATAGTTCAAGAGGGTTAAGGGTTTTGTTGAAATCCAAAGAAACCTGAAGCTTCATTACCTCATTCAAAGCGGATTTGGTCTGATCAAGTCTGTGCTGAAGGGCGTTGGTCAGAGGTTTATATTGTTTGATAGTGATTTTAAGAGTGGCTATTCTAGGTCTGAGTGCAGTAAGTTCAAGTTCGCTGACAACTCTTTTTTCAACCAGTGGCTGCAGATGTTTGATCTCCTCTTCTAAACCCGTTAGTTCGGCTTCATCTCTAGCCTTGTTCATTTTTTCCTGCTCAAGTTCAACAGCGGCCTCTTCCACCAGCTGACGGTATTTTCTGGCAGATTCCTGAAGACTCTGTCTGTATTGCAACTGAGTTTGTTCGTAGCGCAACAGGCTTTGTTCATAGTCCATGAGACGGGCCTGATTCATGGCCAGTTCCATGGCCCGGTCGGTGGGTTCCAGCCGCACCAGTACATCTCCTGGTTTTACGCTCTGTCCGGGGTATACCTCAATTGAGATAATGCGGGAAGAATTAATTGATCCTACTGTTTCAGATTCAGACTCTACAATACCGGTGAATCTATCAGGCTTCTGGTTCCTGATCACCAGGGTTGAAACAAACGGGATCATCACAATAATCAGTATAAACAGACTCACTCTGGAGAGTCGTTTAACTGACATACTCACGGATTGTCGCATTTTTTTTCTTTTGAAATCTTTTGTCATTTAAAAGTCCTAAAGTTCTACGGTGGTTCTTTGCATCATTAGAACCGGGTCATTAATAAGTCCGCTTTTCTTAAGTTCAGAAATAATATCCTGCTGGTATGATGGATCAATCAGGCGCAGTTGATATGAGAGCTCAACACTTTCGCCCTGCTCCGCATCACGCATGCCTAGCATATAAAAGGAGTCACAGTATCGCACCAGTATATCCTGAATGTTTTTTTCGGCCTCTTTGTCATTGCTTTTCATTGAAAACCGCAACAGTCCTTCATACTCTCTACGTGAGGCAAAAGGAGCCCAGTGAAGGATCAATGCCACGATATTAATTAGTGCTGTGCCTGTCATGGCAACCTTAGGCATCCCTGATCCACAGGATATGCCCACTCCTAGGCAGGCAAAGAGGAACATTGCATCTCGGGGATCACGCACGGGTGTCCTGAACCGGATAATAGCCAGTGTTCCCAGTATACCCATGCCGCGTGCTAGATTACTGCCCACAGCCATAATCAGCATACATGTCACCATGCTGCCCAGTACCATGGTGTGGATATATGAACGTGAGTATGAAAAACCTCTGAAGGTCATCTGATAGACCACCGCAAAAATCATTGAAAGTAGAAAACTCAGGATAAGCGCACCGGCAATAGTCGGTACCGTAAGCTCAGTCGGTGTTCCAAAAAACATTGATAAATAATCGTTCAAAGACAAACCTCTTTCATAAAAATATATACCTTAATAAAATCAAATTCTTAAACAGAGTTAAGAATCTCCTCTGCGAAAGCATTCGTATGCGGATAACCACGAAAGTATCCTTCGCGCCATATCGCTGTTGAGTACTTGCAGTTTCCAGATTTTCTTAACTGAAATCTCTCCACCAGGTCCTGTACCCAGGTGGGTGTGTGACTGAGAGTTTTTACCTCCAGCACAACGCCTGAGTAGGGGAGACCAAACCCCTGTGCTTCGGATGAATCCATCCCGTGCCAAATACCGCTTCGTCCAAAATCTGTCCATGAATCAGACATTTGATACTCAAGTTTTCGGTCAAATGTGATTCTGGCATATCTGTCAATTGATCCTACGTAGGACTCTCTTTCATAGCGTATTAATGCCGTCGGTTGAGCTCCGGTCTCCCAGATCAAGCGTTTGAACTGTAAAAAGTCCCTTATCTGTCTGTCGCTCTTCAAGCACTCCGGTAACTTAAGCCCGAAAATTAAATCCCGGTTCCAATCTGTAAACGGAATTGCCACACGGTTCTTAATAATTGTGTTTTCCAGTTTGGATTTTATCTCTGTAAATATCGGTGCAGATCCGATCTCCCCGTATGTTCTGACTCTCAGCTTAAATCGTTTTATCGCTTCCCGCTCTTTTGCAAAGTGCAGTGAGTATTCCTGATTATCCAGCTGCAGGGTTGTTATAGTGTATATCGGTAGGTCAACCTTGCTTGCGTGGCTGTCAGGTTTGCAGAAAGGGACAATAAAATCTCTTACCTCATGTGCAAGACTCTCCGGGATTATATACTTGGCCTCATAACGCGTTAACCAGTCTTTTCTTTTGTTATCTCTGCGTTTGAACATTTTATGCCACAACTCCAAATTATTTAATTACCATTTTATCATTTTTGTTAGATAATTGTTAGAGAAAATGTTAGATAAATATTACAATATTGTAATATTTTTATTAGAAAATAATATGTTAATCGGGATGTTTGCGGACCGTGAGCCACGGTCCCTCCAGAGCACGGTGTTACAGCCTTGGCATCGACTTTCATCAATAAAATATATTTTGGCTTTTCCGTGTGTTATTTTGGTACTCTGTTGCCACGAAAGTTTATCTGTAAACAAAACGCAAAAATTGAGTAAAAAAGGTTTCATGAAACTACCCTTGTTAATTCCGCGCGAGCTTCCTATTGCGACACATGCCGACGAAATAAGCTCTGCGATTCAATCGCATCAGGTTATTATTGTCAGTGGCGATACCGGCTCCGGTAAAACTACACAGCTGCCGAAGATTGCATTGAATGCCGGCCGGGGTAAGAAGGGATTGATAGGGTGCACTCAGCCGCGTCGGCTGGCTGCCTTTACCATGGCCAAACGGGTTGCCTCCGAGCTACATCAGGAACTGGGTGGATTTGTAGGCTGTCAGCATCGTTTTGAGAAGATCATCTCTGCTCAGACGCGTCTGAAATTCATGACCGACGGCATCCTCCTGGCTGAGACTCGCAATGACCGCTTTTTTAAGCGTTATGATACCATCATTATTGATGAAGCGCATGAACGCTCTCTGAATATCGATTTTCTGCTGGGTATCCTCAAACGTGTTATCAGAAAACGACGCGATCTAAAAATTATTATTAGCTCGGCAACATTGGATGTTGAACGGTTCTCTTCATTTTTTAATGACGCTCCTGTTATTTCCGTGCCGGGACGTATCTACCCGATTGAACTGCGTTGGCGTCCACCACAGGAGAAAGATGATGCGGACCTTTCGGCTCAGATCGCAAATGCCTGCGATGAATTGATCTGTGATGGTGAAGGCGATATCCTTGTCTTTCTTCCCGGTGAACATGATATCCGCGATGCTGCTGAAACCCTGAAAGGACGCCGCCTGCCTCAAACGGAGATTATTCCGCTGCTGGCATCACTGCCTGCCGCAGAGCAGCAGCGTGCCTTTACGACCTCTTCCAATCGACGCATTATTCTGTCGACCAATGTTGCTGAGACTTCGGTGACTATCCCTGGTATCCGATACGTTGTTGACTCAGGTCTGGTGCGCTTGAATCGCTACAGTCATCGAACCCAGGTACAGCGTCTGTTAATTGAAGCTGTTTCGCAGGCCAGCGCCAATCAGCGTAAGGGACGCTGCGGACGTGTTGCTCCCGGCATTTGTATTCGTCTTTACGCACAGGATGATTTCAAGAAACGTGATGTTTATACACCTCCCGAAATATTGAGGACCAGCCTGGCAGGGGTTATCCTGACTATGATGGATCTTAATCTGGGTGATATTGACACATTTCCCTTTATTGAACCGCCCTCAATTGCCATTATAAAGGAGGGCTATCGTAAGCTTGACCTGCTGGGGGCAATTAAACCTGCTTCCAATATACAAGATGATTCCCGTTACACCTTGACCCGTCTAGGCCGCCAGCTTTCGCATCTGCCGATTGGCCCTGCTCTGGGTGCCATCCTCTTTGCCGCTGACCGGGAAAAGGCATTGCGGGATACCCTAATCGTAGTTGCTGCTTTGGAGTGTAATAACCCCAAACGGCGTCCGATTGATAAAAAGGCAGAAGCAGATCGTCTTCACGCCCGTTTCTTGTCTTCCACCTCAGATTTCTCCGGATTACTGCGTTTATGGCGATGGTATACCGAGGAGAGTGGTGCAACCTCGCAAAGTCGCAGGCGTAAGCTCTGTAAGGAGAACTTTCTTTCGTATCCCAAGATGCGTGAGTGGATTGATCTGCATGGCCAGATTAAAAAAATATGCAAACAGCTGAAGCTGGATGTTGAGTCATATAACGGTGGCGAAGATGGAATGCATCGCGCCCTTTTACGTGGCCTGATATCAAATATAGGACATCTTGATCCGGAAACCAATGAGTATCAGGGAACTCGTGGTATCCGCTTTTCTATATTTCCGGGCTCTGGACTGGCTAAGTTTAAAGAGCAGAAATCTGATAAAAACAAAAAGCAGTTTAAGCACGGACATAAACAGATTAGCCGTGAGTGGGTGCTGACCGGAGATCTGGTTGAGACATCTCGTTTGTTTGCACGTCAGACCGCATGTATCTCACCGGAATGGATTGAACCGATTGCCCGCAACCATTGTAAATATCAGTATTGGGCTGAACACTGGGATGGACGTCGCGGTTTTGTCAGTGTAAAGGAACGGGTGACCTTCTTCGGACTTGTTATTGCTGATGGACGTAACCGTGATTTCAGTCGCATTGATCCGGATGCCGCGCGTCGGATATTTATTCGTGATGGTTTGTTGCAGAGTGATTTCCCCGCGCCCCGTCCTGAATTTCTTAAGAAGAATTTGTTGAAAACAGATGCCCTGCTTGATCTTGAAACTAAGATGCGTAGCGAGGGGGCTTTATTTGATCCTGAAGTTGCTGTCGGCTTTTATGATGAGCGCCTGCCGCAAAAGATCTGTAATGCGGCTCAGTTGCGTCAATGGATCAAGGAGGCCGATCCTGCTTTAGTTGACTCTCTTATTATGCGTGATGAAGATCTTCCGGCCGCCGGTAACCGGGAGCATGATTTTCCAGAGCACATTACTCTTAAAGGCACGCGTTTTAAATTGATCTATTGTTATGATCAGGGGGCTGATAATGATGGCATCACCTGTGAAACTCCGGTTGCGATGCTGCCGGTTGTGGCACAGTGGCCGAGTGAGTGGCTGGTACCAGGGGCTTTGGATGAAAAGCTGCGTTGGATGATTCATGTGCTGCCTTCTAAATATCGTAGATTGCTTCAGCCTGTTGCCGAGACTATTGCCATTTGTAGAACATACATGGAAGCAGGACTTGGATCTTTACCGGATTCATTTTCGGATGCCATTTATCGTGCACGTTCGGTTCGCGTGCCCCCTGAAATCTGGTTGCGTGATGACTGGCCCAATCATCTGCGTGTTCGTTACTTTGTTTTTGATGATGAAGGTAAAGAGCTCTCTTCCAGTCGTGATCTCTCTGATTTGATTGATCGTTACAGCCATGAGATTAAAGAGCCGGCGGAGTCATCTGCTGTGGACAGCCACTGGAACCAAAAAGGAATAAACAGTTGGGATTTCGGTGATCTGCCGGAGCAGGTGGATATCGGTAAGAGCGGCTGGCCGGTGATAAACTTTCCTGCCCTTGTTGATAAGCAGGAGAGTGTTTCGATTCAGCTTTTTGCTGACAAAAATGCCGCTCTGGCGGCTCATCAGGCGGGTGTGTGTCGCCTCATTGCAATTGCTCTGGGAAAGTCCTGTAAACGATATTTTCAGACACCATCAATCTCTAATAGCGTGGCGCTCTATTTAACTCAATTGGAAATATCATCCCGGCAACTGGGTGCTGAGATTGGTCGGGCTGCTCTGCGCGAGAGCTTTACAGAGGGGCGTCGTTCCATTCGGAGTAAAGTGGATTTTGAAGAGAGGCTGGAGAGCTGTTACGGAAAATTGCATGCAGCTCATACTGCTAGGAGTCGCCTGGTGATATCTGTTTTGAATAACGCTTTAGATCTGGAGGAAGTTGTTGGACTAGCGAATCTTGTGGAGGCAACCCAGATTGATATTTTTGAGCAGCTGGCCTGGTTGGTTTTCCCGGGTTTTGCAGAGAGCGTCCCAGGCGATGTGCTGGAACATTACCCTCGCTATATGGAGGCCTGTCGCATCAGGATTCAACGTGCTCAGGGCAATCCTAATGCAGATTTACGCAAGCTGGATGAGTTTACTCCACACTGGCGTAAGTATCTGGATTTTTCTGCGTTGAAGCATTCACCGCATCATGATAAAGAACTTCTGAATCAATACCGCTGGCTGCTTGAAGAGTTCAGGGTTTCACTCTTTGCCCAGGAACTGAAAACAGCCAGACCTGTTTCATCAAAGCGCTTGCGCAAATTGTGGGAGACCATCTTCGTTGAGAAGGTAGAAAAATAGAGGGGTATAAAAATGGGGTGCGTTTTGTGGTAGGTTTTTTGAGGTAAAAGATTTTAGAGGTGAAAAATGCGTGGACTCCATGGTGCGCATTCACTTCCGTTGAATCTTCCTGGTGGCCAAGCCCTAATGGCTTATATTATTGTAGACACCCGTTTTTTGACAGATGACGTATCAGATCACGCCGTTTCATAATGCAGGCAGAGCAAATGGTTCACGAATAACATCCTGTCCAGCCAAAGACCGCTCGGAGACAAATCTGTTGGATTCGAGAATCAACTCAGCAGCCTCAGTGAGATTTACCCTTGCCTCTTCTAAAGTTGCACCCTGTGTATTTGCGCCAGGAAGCTCCTCAACAAAGGCTGCATACCCTTCTGGGAATTTCTGAAATACCGCTGTTAATGTCATTGTCTACCTCCCTTTATAGTAAAATCATATATGATCACTGGCACTTATGCAATACTCTAAATAAATTACTCTTCACAATTCATAACTTTCATTGGGCGCAGCCCATAATGGCATGTCGAGATCTATTTGCTTCGCTGTAATTATCCACAAAGATCGCAAGGAACGCAGCGCAGCATAACCGCAACCAAATAAAAATTTAACATGGATAGACAGGATAGACAGGATAGACAGGATGTTTTTTCCCAAAAGTTCTACCAACCGTTTTCGCGCTCTGCGTCTACGCAGTGACAAGCGGAGGACACGGAGAATTGTAGTGTGTTATATTTTCTCCCGCCAAGGCGCAGAGGCGCAAAGAAGGAGCCATCAAGCTTTTACGCTGCAATCGATTTTTTACCCTCAATTTTTTACCGTTATATAAGCGCGTTTATCTGCTCTCACATGGCGTGCGCCTGCTCCTGTGATGCGGTGCAGGAGGAGGTCAGTCGCTATGCGGCTGACTCGCAGTAGTTGTAATTGTTGCACTTTAGCACTTTAGAACTCTCGAACTTCAGCACTTCCCTTCTCTCCTATGCAATGCGAAGCGTTGTTGACTAATGCAGTGATGATGTTCACACAGCTATTCAAATAGAGAGAAAACTTGCCGCAGATCACTCACGGTCTGGTTGGTTGGTTGCGGCACCGCTGCATTAGTTTAGAAGTAACGGCGTCTTGCCAGGACAATTACAACCACCACCGATAGCAGCAGCGATAGCCCCATCAGGATGCCAAAGGCATGTGGATTATCGCCGAGCGGTAGCGCAACATTCATTCCATAGATACTGGCCACCAGGGTCGGAAGCATCAATACAACCGTAATTGATGTCAGGTATCTCATGACATTGTTGAGGTTGTTTGAGATAATAGATGCAAATGTATCTAGCGTGCCGGTCAGGATGTTGCTGTGAATTGTAGCCATCTCGAGCGCCTGTCGATACTCAATGGCAACATCTTCAAGGACATCAAGATCCTTATCCGGGATATCAAGTTGGCGGGTGTGCTCTAAACGTCCGATAAGAATATCATTGGCTTTGAGTGACGTGGTGAAATAAACTAGACTCTTTTCAATATTGAGCAGTCCCATCAGGGCTTCATTAGAAATCGATTCGTGTAGGTCCTGCTCTACCATGTAAGCCCGCTGGCGTATGTCACGCAGGTAGCGCAGGTACAGAATAGCGGAGTGCCACAGGATTTGAAATGTGAAGCGGAAGAGATCTTCAGGAGGACAAACCCGACGGATCTGATCCAGGTATGTGCTGGTCACCGGTGTTTGTCGGTTACAGATTGTGACAACGCTGTTTTTTGTGAGCACAATACCCAGAGGAATGGTTTGGAAGGGGATTAGATTTTCATGGGGTTCATGAAAGGGAACATGGACAACCAGAAGCGTAAATTCATTCTCAATTTCCAGACGCGGCCGTTCATCTTTATCGAGTGGGTCGGTCAGAAATTCACGGGGGATATTTGTCATCTCCAGAACTTTGGAAATTTCATCTGTTGAGGGGTCAGCCAGATTCATCCAGCATGGCCCGGTTGGAGTTGAAACCTCTTTTAGCGCGCCATCTACCCATTGATATGTTGTAAACATGGCTCTCTCCTTAAAAATCTGATATTTTGCGCAGTCCGTAAATGGACGTGAGTATTTCTTTAAATCGCCGTTAGTATGCAGAGGTTTTGAAAAAAAAACAATTACAGATATATTGCGATATTAAATATGAATCTGTAATTTCAGTGTAAGTTGTTGTCTGTTAGTGCATTATGACATATTTAATGAAAAAAAATATTTTTGACCTCTTGTCAAGGGGGGGGGGATATGCTAATAATTTCTGCTTGTTGATTAAAACTGGGTTAATTAGACGGTGCTAGATGACAGAGAACGAGGCTTTAATTGCTTTAAACATGATGCCGGGTATCGGCTCTGTAACGGTTCTGCGAATTATGGAACGGTTTGGCTCGGCTGGTGCTATTTTTGATTTAAGTGAAGAGGATCTTGCATCTGTACAGGGTGTTGGTCCCGGACGGGCTGCCAAACTGGTTGCTGAGCTGGGCTGTATTCCTTATATGGAAGAGATTGAGCGTGCTGCTAACAGCAGTGTGAAGCTGGTGACTTTAGTTGATGATGATTATCCTGAACTTTTGAAAGAGATCTCTGATCCGCCGCCAGCATTATACGTTGCGGGAGATACGAAGGTTTTGAATAAAACCGGGTGTGCAATTATTGGTACGCGGCATGCCTCTGTTTACGGTCGGGAGACGGCACGTCGGTTTGGTTACCAGCTGGCATCTGCCGGATACTCGGTGATCAGTGGTTTTGCGCGGGGTATTGATACAGAGGCGCACACAGGAGCGGTTCAGGCCTCAGGGGTTACTATTGCAGTCCTTGGCAGTGCTTTGGATAAGATGTACCCACAGGAGAATAAGAAGTTTGCCCGAGAGGTTATTGAAAAAGGGGGAGCCATTATTACGGAATACCCCTTTGGACGTTCAGCTGACCGGCAGACGTTTCCCCAGCGCAACCGGATTGTCAGCGGGATGAGCCGGGGGATATTGGTGATTGAATCACCTTTGCGTAGTGGTACACTGATCACGGTTTCGCTGGCATTGGAGCAGGGACGCGTGGTGATGGTCGTTCCCGGTCGGATTGACTCCAGGGTTTCGATGGGCTCTAACCGCTTGATCCGCGAGGGAGCCCGCTTGGTGACATCTGTTGATGATGTGCTTGAAGAGCTGCAGGATCTCTTTGCCGGAGTGCGCAGAGAAGAGTCCGGTTTACGTACAGCGGGCAAGGAGCGGACTAGCTGGACGGATAAGAAAGAAGGTGACGTTCAACCTAGAGAGCTAAAGCTCTCTGCTGAAGAACGTAATGTTTTTGCAAATATTTTGGATGAAGGAAGTTACGCAGATACTATTGTAAGGGATAGCGGATTGGAGACCGGTAAGGTCAATGCCATTCTGGTCAGTCTCCAGATTAAGAGGTTGATCAAAGTTTATTCCGGTGGAATATTTAAACGCGTTAACTGATATGTTTTTTAAGTTTTAATAAGGCAGCTTTTAAGGATGCCGTTTATTGTAGAAGAGAGGATAATTAAATGGGTAAGAAACTCGTAATTGTTGAATCACCAGCCAAAGCGAAAACCATTGGCAAGATTCTGGGTTCAACATATGTAGTAAAATCATCGGTTGGTCATGTCAGAGATCTTCCTGAAAAATCTCTGGGTGTAGATGTTAAAAAGGACTTTGAACCAAAGTATGTCCTTTCTAAGGGTAAGACCAAGGTTGTCAGTGAATTGAAGAAAGCTGCTAAAAGCTGTGATGCTATTTATCTCGCACCTGATCCGGACCGCGAGGGAGAGGCTATTGCGTGGCATCTGCGTGAGCTGTTGAAGACCACTGCAAAAGACAAACCGTTTTATCGTGTTCAGTATAATCAGATCACCCCCGCCGCTGTGAAAGCCGCATTTGAGAATCCGGGTGAGATTAATATGGACCGTGTTGATGCACAGCAGGCCCGCCGTATTCTGGACCGTATTGTCGGTTATAAAGTATCGCCCATGTTGTGGCGCAGAATAAAACGCGGTCTCAGTGCCGGACGTGTGCAGTCGGTTGCCCTTAGACTGGTCTCTGAACGCGAACGCGAGATTCAGAATTTCAAGGTGGATGAGTATTGGGTAATGGGAGCTAAAATGCGTCGTCAGAGCGCACCTATAGATCCTTTCTTAACGAACCTTGCAAAAATCGATGGGAAAAAAACAGATGTGGGTTCTGAAGATGTCGCTAAGGCATTGCTCTCAGATTTAGAGGGCAGTATCCTTAAGGTCGAAGATATCAAGACTAAAGAGGTGACTCGTCGCTCCCTGCCGCCTTTTATCACATCAACTCTGCAGCAGTCGGCATCAAGTCTCTTCGGTTACTCTCCGCAGCGCACAATGGGTTTGGCTCAGAAGCTCTATGAGGGTGTTGATACAGGCGATGGTTCTCCGGCCGGTTTGATCACATATATGAGAACAGACTCTGTCAATATCGCCAAGGAAGCTCGCGATGAGGTAAAGGGCTATATTGAAGAGAATTTTGGAAGCAGCTTTGCACCTGCTAAACCGAATTTCTTTAAGAGTCGGACCAGTGCCCAGGAGGCGCATGAGGCCATCAGGCCTACTGATGTTATGCGCACCCCCGAGAGTTTGAAAAAGTTCCTGGATGGACCGGAACTTAAACTTTACGATCTGATCTGGCGCAGATTCCTTGCCTCCCAGATGAGTGCCGCTAAGATTGCCCGTAAGACCGCGATGGTTGTTCCTGAAAAAGATGGATTGGAGCATACCTATCTCTTTACTGCAACCGCTTCCGAGGTCACATTTGAAGGCTTCCTGAAGGTGATGTCTATGGACATACGCAAGAAGAAGGATGAAAACAAAGAGGGAACAGAGGAGGGTGATGAAGTTGATACATTGCCACCTCTGGCTGCCGGTGATGTGGTTGATCTGGTTGAATGGCTGAGTGAACGAAAAGAAACAAAGCCACCTGCCCGTTTCAGTGAGGCCTCTCTTATTCGTGCTTTAGAGGCAAATGGAGTTGGCCGTCCGTCAACCTATGCTTCAATTATTGAGACTCTTAATAACAGAAATTACACTGTCCGTGAGAAACGTCAGCTCTCGCCCACTGAGCTGGGCCTTGAGGTCAATGACATGCTGGTGTTAAAACTTCCTGAGCTGTTTAATGTTGGTTTTACCGCCAGTATGGAAGAACAGCTCGACTCTGTCGAAGATGGTAAGCTTAAGTGGAATGCCATGATGGCTGATTTCTACGGACGTTTTGCTGACTGGATGGAGAAGGCCAAGGAACCTCCAGCTGATCCTGAGAAGGTTGATGCTGTGATGGCTATGCTGGAAAAGGTTATTACGTGGGGCCCTGAGGTGCAGCGAGGCAAACGCAAATATAGCGATCAGCGTTTTGTGAAATCAATTGCAGATCAGATTAAAAAAGCCGAGAAGGGGGTTACTGACCGCCAGCTTGAAGCTCTGGTGAAAATCACTGTTCGTTATAGAGATCAGGTCGCTGGTGCGGAACCGGAACTGACAAGATTGGGATTTGCCTCATTTGTTGAGAGCGATAATGCCGCTTTGAGTTATGAAAAGACAATGCAGCGATTCGATATTCTCGATAAGGTGACATTGACTGAGTCCCAGGGCGAATTCTTTGCTTCATTGAAACAACAGGTTGTCAGTGGGCGTAAGTTGAGTGAGAAGCAGGTGATTGCTATTGACCGTATGTTGGTGCAATACTCTGCGAAAATTGATGACTTTGAAAATTTGCGTGAGAAACTTGAACTCAAGGTTACTGAATCCGGGTTGCCTCAGGATAATGAGAGCCCTATCCTGATGGAGATGCTGGGTCAGGTTGAAACCTGGAACGAACCTGTTAAACGGGGTAAGATGACCTTTGACGATGCGGCCTTTTATGGCAGCCTGCATGAACAGTTTCTTGCAAAGAACTCTCTGACGCCTCGTCAGCGCTATGCTCTGAAACGTATGATCTTCCGATATAAAGGTCAAATTAAAGATTTTGACGAGTATGTCGATAAGCTTGGTTTGAATAAGAAAAAATAAAGTTAAAGAGGTTGAAGAAGTTGAAGAGGTTAAAATGGTTAAAGGGAACACCAAATTGATATGAAAGTGCTGCAAATGTATTTTGCAATTTGCGTCGTAGTTACCTTTTTGCGCTGCTTCACACTTCAACCATTTCAACCATTTTAACCTTTCAACCATTTCAACTATTAACCATGAGCGATCAAAATAGATATTTCGATGAATTTGATCTGGAAGTCCGAGTGGATAACTCAAAAATTGAGATTCTGCCCGGTCGTCAGGATGTTCTTCGCGATATATTGGTTGATCGTTTTGTGGAGTACCTTAAATCTGAGCGGAACTACTCGGCTAACACAGTCAGTAGCTATGTTCAGGATTTAAGTCAGTTCGCTGCTTTCTTATGGCCCGAATCCAAGGTGCAGCCTCCTTTTGTATGGGAGAAGGTCTCGCATGCCGAAGCGCGTGGTTTTCTGGTGAAGTTTCATCGTAATGGAAATGCACCTGCCACCACCCGGCGCAAGCTGGCCTCGCTTCGCTCATACTTTACATATCTGAAAAATAATGACGTGATCTCTGTAAATCCCTTTATCGGATTACGCGGTCCGAAGTTGCAGCGTAGACTGCCGGATGTGCTAAGTATTGACCAAGTCGAGGAGCTGTTGTCAGCTCCCATTGAGGCATTGAAGGAGTTGCGTACCAAAAGGGGTAGTGTGGCTTTGGTTAAGGAGTATGGTTTTGTACGGGATGCCGCAGTTTTTGAACTGCTTTACAGTACTGGCTGCCGTATCAGCGAGGTTACCTCGTTGACCTGGGTCGAGATTGATATGGAACGGGGTTTGACTGTAGTTGAAGGCAAGGGACGTAAGCAGCGGCTCTGTGTGGTTGGAAAGCCTGCCTGTCAGGCCCTGCAGGCAGCACGCGACATTGCGCAGCTGCTTTGGCCGCATGCCAGCGGTGATGATGCTCCGCTCTTCTTGAATCAGCGGGGGGCAAAACTTTCACCCCGTTCGATTGAACGACAGATGAAAGTCTGGCTTGAAAAAGCCCAGCTACCTTTACAGCTGACACCCCATCAGCTCAGACATAGCTTTGCCACCCATCTGCTGGATGCAGGAGCAGATCTGCGCAGTGTGCAGGAGATGCTTGGACATGCCAGCCTTTCTACTACCCAGATCTACACGCATATCTCCATTGAACGTCTGCGCAAGGCCTATGAACAGGCACATCCCCGCGCCTGATTGCGGACCGTGAGCCACGGTCCCCCCAGAGTGCGGTGTTACCGCCTTGGTTTTGGATTTTCGCAACATACACCATGACAACAATGTAGGTCCGGTTTTCTGCTGGACAGTCCGATAGAAAATCGGACCTACGAAAGAAATACTCTGACAGACTCTGATTTCAGTTGCACTGATACACTGATTCACAGATGGCCAACGAATCAGTTGGACAATCCACTCTCTATAAAGCTATAATTCAACATATCCATTAATATTCTATTTCTCTCCGGGAGCAACTTTTGAACAGCGAAAAAAAACTATTTGTCATTGATGTGATGCCTCTTTTATACAGGGGGCACTTTGTCTTTCTAAGAAATCCTCGCATGACCACCACTGGTGTAAATACATCAGCACTTTATATATTTGCCTCAGCTCTGGTTCAGCTGATAGAGGAGTATAAACCAACACATGTGGCGCTGGCCTTTGATTCTCGTACGCCCACTTTCCGACATAAAATGTATCCTGCCTATAAAGCCAAGCGTGAGAAGATGCCTGAGGATATTAGCGCTGGTATTGATATGGCCATTGAGCTGGCGGATGCAATGCGTATTCCGGTTATCCGGATCGATGGTTTTGAGGCGGATGATGTTATGGGTACTCTCGCTCAAAAAGCGGTGGATGCCAATTGGGAGGCCTGGCTCTCAACTCCCGATAAGGATATCGCCCAGCTCGTTGCCCCAAAAGTTTATCTGCATCGTCCCGGTAAGGGCGGTAAGCCTTCCGAGGTCTACGATGAAGCAGCAGTCTGCGAGAATTGGAAGATCAGCTCAGTCAGTCAGATGATTGATTATCTCGGTATGGCTGGTGATGCCTCTGATAATATTCCCGGTATTCCCGGAGTTGGAGAAAAAACAGCCCAGAAGCTACTGGCAGAGTATGGTTCGCTTGAGGAGGTTATCGCGCATGCCTCTGATCTGAAAGGCAAGATGGCGGAGAAGGTGCGTGATGGGGCTGAGTCAGCTCGGCTCAGCTATGTTCTGGCAACCATCAGAAAAGATGTTCCACTTGGCATTGAGCTGGATGATTTAAACCGTAAGGAACCGGATATTGAGAAACTTAAATCGGTATTGCAGAAGTTTGAACTCAATACTATTGCTCAGCGCCTTTTTGGTGATGGTTTCACGGTCGGTGCCGCCTCTGTTGCGAGCGTAAAGCATCTTGCCGATGTGCCGCATACCTATGAGTGTGTGACGAGTGAAGAACAGATTGTAAACCTTATTAAAATTCTCGGTAATACAGAGATGTGGGCCTTTGATACAGAGACAAACGGACTTGATGCGCGGCATGACAGCATGGTTGGTATCTCTTTTGCAACCGAGCCTGGAAAGGCCTGGTACGTGCCTGTGCCTGATTCACGCGATGAGTGCACCGCATTTTTAAAGCGCTTCGAACCACTTTTTGAAGATGAGCAGATAACCAAACTTGGGCATAATATAAAGTTTGATATAACCATTCTGAGTCAGTACGGTGTTGAGGTGCGTGGACCCATTCGCGACAGCATGATTGCTCACTATGTTGCTGATGCGGCTGACCGCCATGGTATGGATTATCTCGCCAATCAGGTTCTGAATTATGAGCCTATCCCTATTACAGCTCTGATCGGTACTAAGAAACGTGGGGTTGAACAGCTGACAATGGGGGAGATTATTCCTGAAAATATCAGTGATTACGCAGCTGAAGATGCTGATGTTACCTTGCAACTTGATAAAGTTCTCCGTGCACAGGCAGAGGAATTTGGATGTCTTTTTGCATTAACTGAGTGTGAGGAACCTCTGATCCGGGTGCTGGTTGATATGGAGCGAGAGGGGGTCAGAATTGATGATGCCGCGCTGCATGTTTATGGACGTGAGCTTGACCGTGAACTTCTTCAGCTGGATATTGATATTCGCGATATGGGGGGGAGCAACTTTAATCCAGCCTCTCCCAAACAGCTCGGCGAGGTTCTTTTCGAAAGGCTTAAGCTGGATGATAAGGCCAAGCGTACCGCCAGTGGTCAGTTTGCAACCGGCGAGGAGGTTCTGGTGAAAATCAAGGACCGCCATCCGATTGTTCCTAAGATCCTGGATTTCCGGGCCTGCAGTAAACTTAAATCAACCTATGTTGATAAATTGCCTAAATGTATTGATCCGGCAACCGGTCGGGTGCATACCAACTTCAGCCAATCGCTAACTGAGACAGGGCGGCTCTCCTCTTCAAATCCAAACTTGCAGAATATTCCAGTCCGGACGGAGCGAGGTCGTCACATCAGAGCCGCTTTTGTGGCGCGCGATGAAAATCACGTTCTGATGTCGGCTGACTACTCCCAGATTGAGCTTCGTATTATGGCGGCCTTTAGTAAAGACCGTGGAATGCTTGAGGCCTTTAAAAACAATCTTGATATTCATCGGGAGACCGCTGCACGTGTTTATGATATGATGCCGGGACTGGTGACTGATGAGATGCGCAGTGCGGCCAAGATGGTAAACTTCGGTATTATTTATGGGATCTCAGCCTTTGGCCTTTCGCAGCGCCTGAATATTCCCCGCAAGGCTGCCGCAGTTTTAATCAATAACTATTTTGCTCAGTACCCCGGGGTTAAAACTTATATGGATCAATCGATCGCCGATGCCAAGGAGAAGGGCTATGCGGTAACGCTTCTGGGGCGTAGGCGTTATCTGCGTGATATTAACTCACGCAATGGCACCACGCGTCAGAGCGCGGAGCGTAATGCCATTAACACTCCTATTCAGGGAACCTCTGCTGATTTAATTAAGCTGGCAATGGTAAACATGGATAGAGCTCTCTTGGAACGCGGACTGAAAACAAAAATGGTCTTGCAGATTCACGATGAGCTGCTTCTCGATGTTCCTAAGAACGAGGTGGATGAGGTGCGTGAACTGGTTGCAAATGTGATGTCCGGTGTTTATGATATAGGGGTTCCTCTGGATGTGTCCGTCGGGGTTGGCACTAACTGGTTGGAAGCGCATTAGAAGTTCTAAAGTGCGCGAGTTCTAAAGTGCGCGAGTTCTAAAGTGCGCGAGTGCTGAAGAGTGAAGAGAGAAGGAGAAATCAACTCGCTTCGCAATTACATAGGGCCCATGCGGCCCATTTGGCCCATAGCGCAATCCGGCAACCCTGCCGGCTGAAGATGATTTTATGAAAAATGAAGACAAAGATTTAACACGCCGCAAGACTATCGGATGGATTTTGCGTGCGGGAATCGGAGCTGTGATTGCCGCGATTGTTGTGAAAACATCACGCAGGTCATCTGGAGGACGCCTTGTGTGGCAGATTGATCCACGCAAGTGTATTCAATGTGGCAAGTGCGAAACTGCCTGTGTCTTACAGCAGTCGGCTGTCAAGTGTGTTCATGGTATTCAGATGTGCGGGTACTGTAAACTTTGTTTCGGCTATTTTAAGCCGGATGCTCCCCGGCTGGATGAGGCAGCCGAGAATCAGATCTGTCCTACCGGTGCGCTGATCCGCAAGTTTATTGAACCTCCCTATTTTGAGTATACGGTTGATGAAGATCTCTGTACCGGTTGCGGACTTTGTGTGAAGGGCTGTACTAACTTCGGTAATGGGTCTCTATATCTGCAGGTGCGACATGACATCTGTGTTAACTGCAATGCTTGCCGTATCGCCGAGGTCTGCCCTTCTGATGCCTTTGTTCAGGTACCGGAGAATGATCCTTACCTGCTCAAAGAACTATTACCCCGTGAAACCTGAGCCGTTTCAAGATTTCAGTCATAGGTGCGGAATGTAGTGTTGTTTCTCGGAAGCAATTTTGGATGGTGAAAATGGTGGGTAAGAAATGGTGGGTAGAAAATGTGAACAAACAGCCCGGAAGAATTTGAATGAGAAGCAATATACTTGAGAATTGTATGTTGAATATTGGATATTGGATATTGGCAGCGGTTGCAATGGCAGCTCCGCTGACATTAACCGCTGCATCCCGTTTTCCGCAACCTGAGTTTGATAGTGGATATGTGGCGCATAAGATGCCCCATCCCGCCCCTGATTTTGCGGTTACGCCTATGATGGATATTCTGATTCTGGTGGTTGCGCTCTGCATCGCTGTTGTTCTGGTTCGTAAGGTCCGCTCCCGAAATTGGATTCTCTTCTTTGGGTTGATCTGTCTTGGGTGGTTCGGGTTTATTCGTAATGGCTGTTTTTGTCCTATCGGGACCATTCAGAATGTAGCTCTCTCTCTCTTTACCGGGGTGCGGTTACCATTGGTTATGGGACTCTTTTTTGCAGTGCCGTTAATTTTTTCCCTTTTGTCCGGGCGTGTGTTCTGCTCGGTTATCTGTCCGTTAGGCGCCCTTCAGGAACTGTTTATTGTGAAGCCTTTGCGCATGCCCAAATCTTTGGATGCAACGCTTCGCATTATTCCGCTGATTGTTTTAAGCGTGGGAATTGTCTGCGCTGTGAATGGTGCCGGTTTTATTATCTGCCGTACTGATCCCTTTGTTGGGATTTTCCGACAGAGTGCGGCTCTGCCAATGCTCTTAACGGGAATGGGTGTTCTGCTGGTGGGAACTGTGGTGGCACGTCCCTATTGTCGCTACTTCTGTCCCTATGGCGTTCTACTGGAGATCTGTTCGCTCATATCCTGGAAACAGGTGGAGCTGACCTCCAACGAGTGCATTAACTGTCGTTTGTGCGTGGGTATGTGTCCTGTAGATGCTATTGAGGCACCGCGGCCGGCTTTGAGTGACAAAGTGCGCGGTCGGCAGTTTAAGCAGTTTCTCTATCTGCTGGTGTTCCTTCCGATAATTATTCTGGCCGGTGCCGGAGTCGGTCATCTCGCTGGAGCGGGTGTGGCTCAGTTGCATCCGGGGGTGATGCTGGTAGAGAAGTGGCAGAGTGTTGAGGAGCATGATGAAGATCTCTTTCCTTCAATCGAGGCCTTTAAACGTTCCGGCGGTACCATAGAGCAGGCCAAGATGCAGGCCGCTGAGATTGTTGGTCGTTTTCGTGAGGGATGCATGTACTCAGGCGTCTTTATCGGTTTGATTCTGGGGTTGCGTCTGTTGGTTCTTTCTAAGTTGCAGGGCCGTAAAGTGCATCAGGCCAGTCGATCCAGATGCGTTGCTTGTGGACGCTGTTTTTCGGTCTGCCCGAATAAGTGATTTTTATTGCGCGAGAAATAAAGGTAGCGCCGTTGGCGCGTTAAGCTGTAAAGTTGCTTCTCTGAAGCAAAATTGGCTCCTAACAACCTATAGCCTAAACCAGCGGAGCCGGAACCAAATAGGCAGTAAGTAACAGGAGAATATTTCCTGTCTAAAAAAAAATACGTCGCAAACATGATCGGATTTGAATAGAGAGGTACTAAAATCCTAAACACCTTAGCGTCCTATGGGATGCTACTGAATTGTATTTTATTTACGTATGAACCTAGACAAAGGAAATTTTATGATGTTGAAAAAAGGTATTTTTGTTCTGGCTTTAGCGGTATCCATAGTTAATGGTGCGGATATCCCGAAAATTCAGAGTCGCGATAACGTGATTAATGAGTGGCAGAATCTGGCTTCCCGTCAAACAGCGGTCAAAAAGGCTATTCAGGTGCAATTTGGAACCGCACCGGTGTGTGATTTTAAAGATGGCTATGTCGAACTTCCTGTTAATTTTAAAGGCACTGATCTTGAACGGGCCAATTGGGATCTGCCGGTTGATTTTGACCTGACCCGGTCTAAGGGGCTGTCCTTTGATTTCTTCTGCGCTAAGATGAGCGCATTTGTTTCTTTCTCTCTGTATTTGCATGTTGATGGCGATTGGCAGCAGACAAGGTTTTCTCCGGGTAAGGATGGACAGTGGACGCATATTAAAATTAGTAAGAGTGCGTTCTCGCCGGATGCGGGCGCTGCACGGTCGGATAATTTTAAGCATGTTGATCGTATTCGTATCTCCGGCTGGCGTGGTAATAATGTGGATACAACCTGCGCTCTGGCAAATATGAGTTTGATCCCTTTTGAGCCTGAGGTTCTCCTGCTTAGTGGTGTTTCGTGTGCTAAAGATAAAAAGGATGAAAAGCAGTATTCATGTTATGCGAATAACCTCCATCAGTCGTTGCTGAAGCTGGGGGTAGAGTCGGTTATTGTTGATGATATTGCCTTGGATGAGAAAGAGCTTGAAGGTATTAAGGTTGTTGCAGTTTCCTACAACACATCACTACCGAAAAATGTTATGCCAGCACTGCATAGTTTTGTCAAACGTGGTGGCAAGGTCATCTGCTTTTATACGCTTAGCGGAGAGCTTCTTGATCTTATGGGTGTCAATAAGGCAAATTGGGTAAAAGATGCTAGCGGGCATTTTTCAGGATTTTCCCGTTTTAACAAAGGTCTAAAAGGACAGCCGAAGTTTGCGCCTCAGGAATCATGGTGTGCCCATGTGTATAAGCCTAACCCCGCTGTGAAGGGGGGACGTGTGGTGGCTGTGTGGAAGGACGGGGCGGGTAAAGATACTGAGCATCCTGCAATTGTCGTGACACCCACCGGCGCTGTTTTTGGTCATGTCTGGTTGAGAAGCAGTGATCCTGCAAGTTCACAGTTGTTAATGAGTCTTCTGGGAGAGTTGGCGCCCTCTATCTGGAAAAAGCGGGCAACTCGCGCTTTTGCAAAGATTGGGCGGATCGAGGAAATCCGTGATTTTAAAGAATTCTGCGCAACCGTGAAACGTAAGGATTTGAATAGCATGGCGACCACGTTTTTTAAGGAGAGCTCTGAGGCATACCGCCTGGCAGAAGAGGCTCTGGATAACGAGGATTGGGAGGGCTGTTTTGTCATAAGTGAAAAAGCTCAGGAGCTGGCCGTTAAATGCTGGTGCAGCAGTTATAAATCTGTCAAAGGTGAACACCGTGCGTTTTGGTGTCACAGCGCCTTCGGATTGGGAACGAATAACTGGGATCAATCAATTCACTTTTTAAAAGAGCATGGTTTTAATGCGATTCTTCCAAATATGTCCTGGGGGGCTACAGCTTACTATCCCTCAGATGTGTTGCCTGAGTACGGTAATCTGGCAAAGCAGGGCGATCAGATTGCGCAGTGTTTGGCTGCCTGTAAAAAATATGGCGTTGAGTGTCATGTCTGGAAGGTCTGCTGGAATACAGGTCATAGGGTTCCAAAAGATGTTGCAGATAAATTGCGCAAGGAACAACGCCTTCAGGTAAGTAATACGGGTGATGATGAACAGGTCTGGCTCTGTCCCTCGCATCCTTTGAATCAGCAGATGGAGATTGATGCCATGCTGGAAGTGGCTCGTGATTATGATGTGGATGGTATTCACTTTGATTATATTCGCTATCCCGGGAGTCATTACTGTTACTGTGATGGATGTTGCAGACGCTTTGGAGATTATATTAGACATAAGGTTGAGGGTTGGCCTGAAAGCGTGAAGAAGGGCGGCGCGAATTACGAGAAATGGTTGGAATTCCGGCGTGGTAACATTAGCAAGGTTGTTCGAGAGGTTGCTTTGAAAGCCCGTAAGATTCGCAAGGGTATTGAGATCTCGGCTGCCGTTTTCCGGAATGCGGAGAGTGATCGTAATACCATTGGTCAGGATTGGCAGCATTGGTGTGAAGAGGGGTGGTTGGATTTTGTCTGTCCCATGGATTATATCGATTCAACCGTGGCATTTAGTAATGTCATAAATATTCAGAAAGAGCATGTTGCCGGTGTGCCGTTATATCCCGGAATCGGTCTCTCCTGCTGGAAAGATGGGTCAAATTATGCCGTTAAGCTCTGCGAGCAGATTGTGGCAGTCCGTGAGGCCGGCCTTAAAGGCTTTACGGTTTTCAATTATGATAAAAATGCGGAGAGGGTTCTTCCATACTTAAAGCTCGGGGTAACAAAGAGTGAAGTGAGAAGATTAAAGATTGAAGAGTGAAGTGGGATGATTGACGAAGTTGGCTTCCCATGGGGTTTATCCCCCGTGGAAGCAATGATCGCTAAAAAGTCCCTTAAGGGTCTTCGTTCCGCAAGCGGGATTATGCCCTGACATGAAGACACGGAAGGCGCTGAGTTTGATTAGCAATAGACCGCACCTATGGAGGGTCCCAGGCTCTGGGACCTCGGACGGTGAGCCACCGTCCCTCCAGATTAAAAAGAAATGTTCATTACATCATTCATTGCGGGTTCATCTCTGCGCCTCTGCGAGGTCTGAAAACGAAGCAAAGAGATGAATTCGAAATACAGTGATCTCTATCAGATTGACTTAAATCCGCTGAAAATATATTATATGTTTAAATTAATTTCATAATAAAAAGGGGTATCAATGTACTGTAAGCGATCATTTATGTTAACTGTTACGGCTCTGTGCGCCGGTTATCTTTCCGCTGCCACATTAATGGTTGAGACCGAATCTTTTGATGAAAAGGGCGGCTGGGTGGTTGATCAGCAGTTTATGGATCAGATGGGCTCCTCTTTTCTGCTGGCCCATGGCTTAGGAAAACCTGTTATGGATGCGGTGCAGAGCATCCATATACCTGAATCGGCCAGCTATCGTATTCTGGTACGCACCCGTAACTGGAATGCGGAGTGGAATAAGAGTGAGGCTGCTGGTCGTTTCCAGATTCTGGTTAACGGCAAAGTCTGCGGAAGAGAGCTCGGAAATAAACAATCGGCCTGGGATTGGCAGGAGGCTGGAAGCGTTGCTTTGAAAAAGGGTCCGGCATCCATAGCGCTGCATGACCTGACGGGCTTTGATGGACGTTGCGATGCCATTATTCTGACAAGTGATAAGGCTTTTAAACCGAAGAACGAACTCAAAAGGCTTGAGGCCTTCCGTTACAAGATGGGTGCCTTGATAGCTCCGGTCGGTGAAAAGAAGTTTGATCTGGTTGTCTCCGGTGGAGGAGTTGCCGGTGTTTGCACCGCAATATCAGCTGCTCGTCTGGGGCTTAAAGTGGCATTGATCCAGGATCGTCCAGTCTGGGGTGGTAATAACAGCTCCGAGGTGCGTGTACATCTGGGGGGGCGTGTTAATATCGGCCCCTATCCTGAACTGGGTGATGTTGTTAATGAAATTGGTCCAGCCAAGGGTGGTAATGCGAAGCCGGCTTCGCAGTATGAAGACGCACGTAAACACGCAGTGGTAGATGCCGAGAAGAATATTGTCCAGTTTCTGAACACCCGGGCCGTGCGCGTCGAAATGAAAGGCTCTACGATTATAGCTGTGATTGGTCGTCACATTGAAAGCGGTGTTGAAACCTGTTTCACGGCTCCCGTGTTTGCCGACTGCACCGGTGATGGATCTATTGGTATGGCTGCAGGTGCGGAATATCGCCACGGACGTGAAGGACGCAGTGAATTCAATGAGCCGACGGCACCCGAGAAGGCCGATAGCATGACCATGGGCTCATCGGTTCAATGGTATTCAAATGAGCAAAAATCTAAGGTCAGTTTTCCTGATATTGGTTGGGGGCTGGATTTTAATGATGGCAATTGTGAAAAGGTCAAGATGGGCGAGTGGACCTGGGAGACTGGCATGAACCGCCATCAGGTGAATGAATTTGAACGGGTGCGCGATTATGGCATGATGGTTGTGATGTCTAATTGGTCATTCTTGAAGAACCGCTCCAAAAACAAAGAGATGTACACCGGAAGCAAACTGGACTGGGTGGCCTATGTGGCTGGTAAACGGGAGTCATATCGCCTCGTGGGAGACCTGCTTTTGACGGAGAATGATCTGATTCAGGATAAAATTTATCCGGATGGCACTGCCTGTTCCACCTGGACCGTTGATCTGCACTACCCTGATCCGAAAAACACCAAAAACTTTCCGGGGGCTGAGTTTAAATCTATCGCTAAGCATACTTCAATCTGTCCCTACCCCATTCCGTATCGCTGTTTCTACTCAAAGAATATAGACAATTTGTTTATGGCGGGACGCAATATCAGTGTGACGCACGTTGCCCTGGGTACTATTCGCGTGATGCGTACCACAGGAATGATGGGTGAGGTGGTAGGAATGGCCTCTGCTCTTTGCATCAAGAATAATTGTAATCCGCGTGCTATCTATAAAGAGCATCTGTCTGAACTCAAAAAACTTATGAAAAACGGGGTTGGCCTTGGTGACAGACAACCACCCCAGACCTATAATATGGGAAGCTCTAAGAAACGCAAAAATCCGGTAGAGTTTTAACGCAGCAGAGCCGCAACCAAAATGATTGGGTAAAGATGGTTGTTATTACATCAAAAGTGTTTCTCACAGAGGCACGGAGCTCACAGAGAGTAATATAATAAATAAGGACTATTACTCAGTGATCTCTGTGCCTCTGTGAGAGATAAAAAAACGTGCATAATAAACAAGGAGTTGAAACTATAGCAACTAATATCATAGTTATATATTTGGAAAGTAAAATCCCCTGCTTCACTTTTAAGCAAAGTCACATTGTGCGCTTGCTGGTGAGTTTGCCTGATGCGGAATTGATCTGGTGTCGCACTAAGGAGCAGTATGTGGAAGCGCTTCCGCAGGCCACTGTGGTTCTGTCATGGTGCTTTATGCAGGAGTGGTTTGAGTTGGCTCCGCATCTGCGTAAAATTGGTACACCTGCGGCAGGACGTGATTTCTTTAAAGTAACATCGGTTCCTGATCATATTGAGATTAGAAATGGAACTTTTCACGGGCCGGTGATGGCTGAGACAGTACTTGGAATGATATTAGCCGTTAATCGTGGAATTCTGAGGGCGTATAAGCATCAGTTGCAGGGTGAACTCTGGCCGGCTCAGGCCGTTTTTGGCTCCCGCCTGATATTCGGTACCCATGCTGTCATTATCGGCTTTGGAAAGATCGGTCAAGCTGTTGGCCGCCTGCTCAATGGTTTTAATGTGCGGGTGACCGGAGTTCGTCGTAATCCCTCGGCTGAGCGGCCTGTGTGGTTTGAGGCGAGTGATGTTGTTAAACCGCTTGCAGATCTACATAGCATCCTGCCATCCGCAGATCATGTGATTATGCTATTGCCTTCTGATACCGAAACCGATAATTTTATGGGAACACGTGAGTTTGAGCTGATGTCGGAGCATGCCGTACTTTATAATTTTGGTCGGGGTAACAGCATTGATGAGGCCGCATTAGCCGCGGCGTTGCGAGATGGAATTATCGGGGGTGCCTGCCTGGATGTTTTTCAGAAAGAACCGTTGCCTGAGTCATCTCCTTTAGCAGATCCCACTCTTCCAAATCTGATACGTATGCCTCATGCGTCAGCTTTCTGTGAAAGTTATCTTGATCGTTATCTTGATGAGTTTATTGAGTGGCTCGGCAGCGTCTCTCAGGACGCAGAGCGTTAGCCGCTTATGCGGCTAGAAAGAACAGTTAATTAATATTTTTAGTGTGCTATTGTGTTACGGGAAGGGTAAAAATCTTTAATCAGGCACATTTTAACTAATGCAGCGGAGCCGCAACCAAACTTAACCCTTGTGATATGCAAATCTTTTCTCATTCATTGATCAGTTGCGTTATATACATCACTGCATTAGTCAACAACGCTACGCGTTGCATAGAATAAAAAATTGCATCGTAATGAGTTAATATGTCATGTAGTCATATCAGAGGAGGAAACCATTTCAACCTTTTTAACCACTTTAACTATCGCAAATTTCTTGTTTTTTGTGACAGAAGTTGAGCGAATAGCTACTAATATGCTACCTATTTAGCCATATTCGGGCCGAAAATGGCGACATGGGTAGCAAAAATCCTTTCAATGTGTGCTGTAACGTGCTAACTTTGCTACATGCATGTTAAGAAAAGATATATCAAAGAGATGCTTGGCAGCTTTTTTTTACTCGGACCACGTGGAACAGGAAAGTCTACCTGGTTAGCTGAAAACATTAAAACTGCGTTAACACTCGATTTGCTTGATCCGGAGATTAATAGGCGTTTTCTGGCTCGTCCGGAACTTCTGAATGATTGGCTTATCGCCAATTGGAAGGGACAGAGTGTCGTTATTGACGAGATTCAACGGGTACCCGAGCTGCTTTCCGTAGTTCATCAAAATATCGAAAAGAAAAAAATTCGGTTCATATTAACAGGGTCAAGTGCGCGGAAACTCAAGCGGAGCGGTGTTGATTTATTAGCTGGTCGGGCCGGGATGTCGGTAGCCAATCCGTTTATGGCATCAGAGCTGGGAGATGATTTCTCATTGGAGAAGGCGTTGGTGTACGGGCTGGTTCCCCTTGTGTATGCTTCGAAAGAACCGGATGTAACACTTGCTGGATATATATCGCTTTACTTGCGTGAAGAGGTGATGGCCGAAGGATTGGTTAGAAATATTGGAAATTTCAGTCGCTTTCTGGAAACGATCAGCTTTTCGCACGGATCAATCCTTAATATATCCGAGGTCTCCCGTGAGTGTCAGGTGAGTCGTAAAACTGTAGAGGGATATGTTTCTATTCTGGAGGATATGCTTTTAGCTGAACGGATACCAGTGTTTTCGCGACGAGCTAAGAGAGTTTTGGTAAAGCAATCCAAGTTTTATTACTTTGATGCCGGTGTGTTCCGCGCTGTTCGACCTAAGGGACCGCTGGATAAAAGGGAGGAGATCGATGGATTGGCTCTTGAAGGTCTGGTATGCCAACAGCTGAAAGCCTGGTGTGATTATACGGGTGGGCATCAGCTGTTTTTCTGGAGGACACCCAGTGGCACCGAGGTTGATTTTGTGATATATGGCGAATCTGTTTTTGTTGCATTTGAGGTTAAGAACAGTCGTACTGTTTCTCGTAAAGACGTTCGTGGATTGAAGGCTTTTTGTTCAGATTATCCTGAATGCAAAGCAGTGTTATTGTACAGGGGTACGGAACGAATAGTGGTCAACAGTATTCTCTGCCTTCCATGCGCAGAGTTTCTGCGCGCTTTGAAACCGGGGTGTGTCAATGTGTCATTTCCATAAAATCGCTTTTACGAGCATGAATTATTCTAATGATTTTATGGAAACACTTAGCACAGGTATGGTAAAGTAAAATATCTATGCAAAACATATATAATGTAAAATCGGTTGAAGAGAGCTGGGCTGTCGCAGCTGAGGTGGTCAAACTGCTCAAGCCCGGCACGGTGATGGCGCTGCATGGCGATCTGGGTGCCGGAAAGACAACTTTTATGCAGGGCATTGCTATTGCATTGCATTTGGAGCGTCCGGTGACCAGCCCGACTTTTACCCTCTCTAATGAATATAATGCCGCGCAGTTCAAGCTGGTTCATATGGATCTTTACCGCCTGACATCTCCTGATGATCTGCTTGCCATCGGTTACGCAGAGCATATTGAAAATGGCGCGGTTGTCGCAGTTGAGTGGCCGGAGCGTGCTGAGGACCTTATTCCAGCCGATGCCATACACATCTATCTCGAACAGGGGGATGAGATGGAGGACCGTCGCATTATTGTTGAGCAACCCTGAAAATGAATTATGGCACAGGAAAGTAGTGCAAGCATCCTGCTTGCCTCAATAATAAGCCAAGCAGGATGCTTGGACTACCTTTATAATGCTTAATTGCGTCCAAACATTGCTATTGCATCTCCTGCATATTCCCTGTTAATATTTATGCCTATATCAGAAAGTTCAACTGCTTCGCAGTTGACTAAACAATATCTAACATGCTCATTCTTGGCACCGATTTCAACGTCTTGAACGATTTTACCTGCCGTTTTTAGGTTAATGTTTTGATCACAGTTTATCAGGGGGATAATATGAGGGGTCTGTCTAATTTATTTGTCGCTGTTTTTTTTATTTCCATCGGGGTGTCTGCCTACGCGGTCTCTCCTGAACTACTTTGGCTTCCATTTGACGAACAGTTAGATATGGTTGAGGATTGTCGTGTTAACCCACATGTTACGGCGGAGCTCAATAATGTCATGTGGGCTGAAGGTGATTTTGGAGAGGCGCTCTATTTTTGTGGCACCAATGCCTTAGTTGAAGTTGATGCTTTGCCTGCCCTTCAAGGGGCAAATGCATTTACCCTGTCGATATGGGTCATGTGGCAGGGGGGCTCAGATCGTAAATATCCGAATATACTGACAAGCCGGACCTGGTCACCGGGCGGATTGATGATCTTTGTTAATCAGGATGCATGCAGTTTCCGGATGGGAAAACCGGACACAAAAGGTGCCGGCTGGCAGGAGGTCGGCGTTCCTTTACTGAACACGCTTCCCAAAGATAAGTGGACTCATCTTTCGGTCACCTTTGAACGCCCTTTGATTACGACTTATGTTAACGGGAAAAAAGTCGCTTCAGCTAAGTGGGACTATCCTGTGCAGTGTGATGCCATACGTCTGGGTGGTTGGGGTAATCAGGTCTGTCACAGGGGTCTTATGGATGATCTGCGCTTATACAACCGGGTTTTATCAGCGGCAGAGATTGATGCTTTGGCCACAGATTCAAAACGTTCTTCAAGTATGTATACAGTACATCCCTCTAAACCATTTCCCTCTGTGGCTGATTTTTCTAATCGACATGTTTCCATGAGCATCGATAAACGTGGTCGTCTCTCGCAATTGCATTGCAAGAACTCAGGTCAGTCACTTATCTCCGCATCATCTGTGCTCATATCTGCCACCATGACTAACAACACAGTGATAAAGTGTGATCATGCTGTTGCCATTGATAAGAACCGGGTGCGTTTCACCTTTGCTGGGATTAAAGGACATGTTGACTTGAAAATTATCAGTCTGGATGATTTTTTTGATATTGAGGTCCCCGAGTGTACAGTCGCGGGTGTCGCTGGCTTAACTTTCTTTGAGATTAACTCAGCGGTTAATAAATACCGGGGTTCTATGGCCAATATGTTATCGGATGATGATGTGGGAGTTTGTCTGCGTGGTTATGATCTGCCTGTTGAAATGCATGTCGGAGCTAGTAAGTTAAGGCTTCAGAGTACAAAGGAGCTTGGTCTGGCTGGGTGGCGTGGAGGTCTGGCGGCTGGTCCCCGCGAAGACCTGCCCGGGATACTTAAGAGCATGACTCTGCATGCAGGTGTGCCTTACTCAGTAAATGGCGGTGCGTGGTCGCTGGAATCTGAGGCTAACAAGGGATCTTACCTCTTTGCTAATCTCTCTCTAGCCTCAGTTGACGACTGGATTGAGCTTGCACGTCGCTGCGGGTACGAAACCATTCATCTGCATGGCTGGTGGCAGAGATTAGGGCATTATCCTATAAATAAATCTCTTTATCCCAAGGGCGAATCCGATTTAAAAGAGGCTGTACGTAAAATTCATGCTGCTGGATTAACCGCTGGTATGCACACTTTGACCGCCTGTATTCATCCGCAGGATTCCTGGGTTACACCCAAACCTCATCCCGATCTGTTGGCTGCAAACAGCTATTCTCTGACAAAGGATCTGGTGCTGGATGATGATGTTGTTACTGTGGCGGAACTTCCTGCGGGCGGTCATGATATTGTTTTTACTTATAGTGGTAATGGGAATGCCTTGCGCATAGGCGATGAGATTATTCAATACACCGGCATCAACCGCGAAAAACCATATAGTTTTACGGGATGTAAGCGAGGTGCTTTCGGTACAACACCTGCCAATCATGCGATTGGACAGACCGTTGATTATCTGCAGCAGCGCTACTATGCCTTTTATCCGAAACCGGCCTCTGCATTGGCGGAGTTGTTGTCTGAACGGCTGGCGCATATCTTTAACAGTTGTAAGATCGATAACTTATATTTCGATGGCTCCGAGGGAATGCGTTCACGTTACGGCATTGATAGTATGCGTCACTCAATTATGAAAAAGCTGAGTAAGAATGCATTATTGGAAGCCAGCTGTCACGGGGCGCATAACTGGTGGTTCCATTCACGGCTGGGGGCCTGGGATCATCCGGTCTGGGGGATGAAAAGCTTTCATGATAAACACATCGCCATTGCCAGTCAATATCGGAGTAGCGATTTAATGGCAACACAGTTGGGCTGGTGGGCTCCGCGCAGAGCCAATGCCACTGCACGTGGACACTACTTAGAGGAGATGGAGTATTTTGCATGCAAGAATCTGGCCATGGATACCGCTTCATCTATTCAGGGCGTAAATGTCTCTCATGCACCCTTGCCATACTATATTGAGGAACAGATGACAGTTTTAGGCTGGTATGAAAGAGTGCGTCGGGCAGGGTATTTTGATGAGGCAACAATTGCAAGGATTGCTGCTCCGGGGGAAGAGTTTGAATTGCGCCAGAATAAGAGCGGTGGCTGGCAGTTTAGACCGGTGCAATATCAGATGCACCGAACAAGTTGCAGTGAGAGCAGATCATGGCAGGTTGTTAATTCATTTAAAGATCAGCCGTTTACAATGCGGATTGCAGCACTACAGAGAGCACTTCCTTATGAAGATCGCTCTGCTGTGCAGTTGCTCAGCTCAGATGATTATGGAGAGTTGGAAACGAAAACCGCCTCTTTATCATTGCAACTCATAGCAGCTGTTGCGGATGGAGAACGTTTTAAAGGGTCTTTGAAGCTGCACGCTGTAAATAATGGCAGCTCAGCTGTGGGTGCATGGGTGCGGGCTTCCCGAAGTTTTGCCCCTGAATATCTGGACATCTCTCCCTCCGGTGCTGTCGGGGTCTGGGTCAAAGGTGATGGCAGTGGGGCACTGCTGAATGTTCAACTGGAATCACCACGTGAGCATATGCAGGCATATTCAGAACACTATGTTACATTGGATTTCAAAGGATGGCGATATTTTGAAATGCATTATCGTGAGCGTGATACGCGGCTATATGTCGATTATGTCTGGCCTTATAGTTATTTGCATGCCCTTTACCGCAATGCACTCAATACAAAGTATCTCTCGCGTATGAATATCTATCTTAATAATATCCCGGCGGGTAAAGATGTGAATGTGTTTATATCTCCGGTTAAGGCGCTTCCTGTTGTGGATGAGCAGATTGTTAATCCCGTTGTTAAGGTTAATGGTGAGTCGCTGACTCTTCCCTTGACCCTGAACTCAGGAGATTTTGCAGAGGTTGATTCTACAGGAATGTGCACCCGTTTTGACAAGGGCGGTAATCCGCTTGAGTGTGTTAAGCTTGCAAAAAAACTACGTTTTAAAGCAGGAAATAATCGTGTTGAGTTGTTGCAGGATGCCTCTGTTAAGAGAGTTCCCCGGGCAGAGGTGACATCCATTGTCTATGGCACTGCCTTTGGTGGCATGAACCGACCTTCCGAGATTAAAGAAAAATATCTTCAGCGTCTCTATGAAATGCCGCGTATGCTGAAACATAGCGGGACTGAAGAGAGTCATTGGGATATCTCTCTACGTCCTGGCCATAAAGCCGTTGCAGAGATAGAGCTGCACGGACCTGTTATGAATCCGGTTCTATCCATTAATGGAGCCCTTGTGACATTCGATGTCACCATAAAGAAGGGGGAACGTTTGATCTGCCGTGACCAGCAAAATTGGCATGTAATCAACAATGCCAGGGTAACTCTCTCAAAGGGAACTCTGAAAAGCAAAGTCCCTATACTGCATGCCGGAACTAACCAAATAATCTTTAAAAGTGATGGCCCCTGCAATGCCCGACTCAACATTGTTACATGCATCCAGTAGGATGAAATCAGGCGTCAGGTGCCAGGCATCAGGCGTCAGGTGTCAGGCGGTAGGCGTCAGGCGTCAGGTGTCAGTTAATATACGCGTCAACCTAAGGGCTATACATCTTCAACCCGCGCAGCGGGTGTTACAATGTAGCCACGTGTAAAACCCGTGGATTTAAGTAAATAAACAAATATTAAGCCCCCGCCAGGTGGGCGATACAATGTTTCTTTCGCACCCTGCGGGCGCTAATTATTCTTTTGCACATCCATTACCACGGGTTCCACCCGTGGCTAGCAATCTTTCGCCACCTGCGGCGGCTTTATTAAGTAAAAACACGATCTTTCACCTCATAATACTACGACTTGTCCGTCGAAGCCTTGGCGTAGGCGGAAGCGCACCCATTTTTCTACCCACCATTTTTCTACCTCAAAACTACGAAGCGCACCAATTTTTCACCTCAAAAATCTTTTACCTAAGAAAACTACGACTTGTCCTCGCACCTCGTTCGATGTTGGATGTTGAACGTTGAATGTTGGACGTTCGATTTTTAACGCTTCACACTTTAACATAAGTTCACACCTCACACCTCTATCCTCACTCTTCTCACTGTCCCTGGCTATCATACAGGTCAGTCAGCTTCTGCCAATGCTCAGCCATCTCTTTCACCCGTTCCGGTTGTGTTGCGGCAAGGTTGTTGCACTCACTGCGATCTTTAGCCAGGTTGTATAGCTCCCACTGATCATTACCATGGGTTTTGGCAGAGACCAGTTTGTAGTCACCGATGCGCAGGGCGCGGTTACCTTCGTGTGAGAAGAAGATCGGGCCGCGGTCTTTCAGTGCACCCGGATTATTAAAGGTCGGTACTATGCTTTTTCCGGGCAGGGCTGGAATATTATTTTTGGATTCGGTTTTGACTCCGGCTATATCAAGAAGGGTAGGGACAATATCAACTACATGGCAGATGTCGTTACGTAATTCATTTGACGCCTTGATTTGGCTTGGCCAGTGAACAATAAAGGGGGTGCAGCAACCTCCCTCGTGAACCCAGGTTTTGTGTTTTCTGAAGGGGGTATTGCAGGCGTTCGACCAGCCGGGGCCTACGCACAGGTAGGACTCTGCTGAGCCGGGTGCGGCATCGGGATTGTGCCCATCGCCACGTACCATGATCTCGGCACTGCATCCATTGTCGGAGAGAAATATGATCAGTGTGTTATCGAGTGCCTTCATGGAGCGGACCTGTTCTAAGACGCGACCAATCTCCTGATCCATACGGTCTACCATTGCGGCATGCACTGCCATCTTGTCGGCCTGGAATTTCTTTTGTCCCTCGGTCAGTGTATCCCAGGGCAGCGGACGGTTGACCTCGTTTGGTCCCAGTATTTCGAAGGTGCCTGGAAATTTATAGGGAGGCCCCACCTTTGGTTCCACCTTTGAAAGTCCGCAGGAGAGCAACTTGAGTTGATGCATTTTTTCAATGCGCTCCTCTCTGAGTTTACCCCATCCTGCTGAGTAACGTTTCTGATAGCGCTTTATATCCTCGGCAGGGGCATGCAGGGGGAAGTGGGGAACAGTAAAGGCCAGGTAGGAGAAAAATGGTTGGTTGTTGTGGTTCTTTGCGTGATCTTTCAGACATTGGATGGCGTGATCGGCATAGGCGGTCGTTGAGTAGTATCCGGTTCCTTTTTTGACAGGATGCTGATGTTCGTCGTTTACCTCAAAGCGTTGCGGATAAAAGTTACGGTCATGGTCGTGCATTACGTAGGTTTCATCAAAACCGCCGCCTGCCTTGGGTTTGACTCCTATTACATGCCACTTGCCTGATAGATAACTGCGGTATCCGGCTGGTTTTAACCGTTGAGGCAGACAGAGCGCCCAATCGGGAATTCCGGGTTTGCGTCTCGGATCAATATTGATCTGCTGCGGATAGTATCCGGTCATCAGAGCTGAGCGTGTTGGCCAGCAGCGGGATGTATTATAACTTTGAGTATAGCGCAGTCCATTGGATGCCAGCCGATCGAGGTTGGGAGTTTGGATTTCACCGCCATAGCAGCCCAGGTCAGAGTAGCCCAGGTCATCAGCCATGATCAGTAAAATATTAGGTTTGGATTGTGCAGCGGCACAGCATGTCAGGATTGAGATAAACGTTATTAAAAATGCAGTTTTTGCTAGTTTCATAATAAATTCCTCAGTTTTGGATGAAATTGAGCCAAATGAGCCAAATGAGCCAAATGTAGTTGAATCTTGGGACTCTATGTTGTGCTTGTTCTGCGAAGCACTAACGAACTAATGCACTAACGCGGGCTCTGTCTGCAACCCAGTTAATGAACTACGAAAAACACAAAAGTCACGAAATATTATTTTTAGTGATTTTCGTAGTTAAAAAACATGCATAAAAACAAAGAAATTGAGTTTATAGCAACTAACGCACTAATTAGCTAATAAACTTCTCTATCCGCAGAATTGCCTCTTTCAGCTGTTCCATTCCTGTGGCGTAGGCACAGCGCAGGTAGCCCTCGCCGCATGCACCAAATGCGGTTCCAGGAACGCAAGCAACATTATGTTTTTCCAGTAGATTCATTGCAAAATCATGTGAAGAGAGCCCAGTTGATTTTATCGATGGAAAAACATAGAAGGCCCCACGCGGAAGAAAGCAGTCCAGCCCTAGTTCATTCAGGGAGGCCACGATGAAGTTGCGCCTGAGTTTGTATGAATCACGCATTTTAATGACCTCTTCATCTCCATTTTTGAGAGCTTCCAGTCCAGCTACCTGGCTGATTGAGGATGCACACATCATACAGAACTGGTGAATCTTCATCATGGCGTCAGTCAATGCTTCCGGTGCGCAGACAAAGCCCAATCGGAAGCCGGTCATTGACCATGCCTTCGAAAATCCATTAAGCAGAATCAGACGATCTTTAATGCGTTCTACGGACGCAAAAGATTTCCGTTCTCCATCATAGGTCAGTTCCATGTATACCTCATCTGCGATCAGGATGATATCATGGCGAATTGCAAAATCTGCCAGATCTTCAACATCCTGCGGACGCAGGGTTGCTCCTGTCGGATTGTTTGGAAAGTTAAGCAGCAGAGCTCGTGTTTTTTTTGTAACTTTCTTTTCAAGTTCCTCAATGGTGACTCGAAACTCATCTTTCTCAAATGTTTCGATTGCAACTGGTACGCCATGCGCCATACTTATCAGAGGGCCGTATGCCACAAAAGCGGGCTCGTGATAGAGTACTTCATCACCGGGACGTAAGATTGCTCGCAGGGCAATGTCCAGAGCTTCGCTCACACCCACAGTAACTAGAATTTCGTCCTCCCAATTATAGTCGCCATTGAAGGATTTCTTCATGTAGGTTGAGATTTCCTTGCGCAACTCCGGCATGCCTAGGTTTGATGTGTAGCGGGTGAACCCTTTTTCAATGCACTCCACTGTTTTGGCACGGATGTGCCAGGGGGTAGTGAAATCAGGTTCGCCGATTCCCAGAGATATAACATCTTTTCGGCCTGCCACAATATCAAAGAAATCACGGATGCCTGATTTAGGAAGATTATCTACATGCTCAGCTATGAAATTACGGGCAGACTTGGAGTCGTTCGTCATTGTTATCACTTTCCATAAGAACTCCCTGGTCCTTATACGTCTTAAGCATAAAATAGGTTGCGGTTGAAAGGACACCTTCAATGTTGGCTAGGCGTGCGCTGACAAACCCGGCTACTTCCTGCAGGGTCTTGCCTTTGATAAAGAGAAGCAGATCATATCCGCCTGACATAAGGAAGAGCGATTCAACCTCTTCAAAAGTGCTGATACGCTTGGCGATTCCATCAAATCCACCATCGTGCTGGGGTTGGATTCTAAGTTCAATCACAGCGTGTACATCATTTGTGTTAAGCTTATCTTCGTTAATAATAGCTTTGAAAGCACGAATAATACCTTCGTTTTGAAAGTCGTTAATGCGGTTCTCAACATCTTCCGCAGATGTTCCCAGCTGTTTGGCCAGATTATCGGTTGATTCCCTGGCATTTTTATTTAATAATTCAAGCAGTGCGTCCATAAAACGGTACCTTTCTTTGTGTGGCTACTATTCTAGCGAAATAGCTCGCCGGATTGCAACTCTAAATGCGACAAAATTCATTATGCTTGACAGCCGCTCAACTCTCCCTCGAATACATCCTTCGCGGATGTGTAGTCCAAGATCCGGCGCGGATAATTATTTAT
>JAQIBS010000088.1 GCA_027858965.1 Kiritimatiellia bacterium | reverse complement strand
CTGTTAGGCTGTTAGGCTGTTAGGCTGTTAGGCTGTTCGGCTGTTAGGCTGTTAGGCTGTTAGGCTGTTAGGCTGTTCGGCTGTTAGGCTGTTAGGCTGTTAGGCTGTTAGGCTGTTAGGCTGTTAGGCTGTTAGGCTGTTAGGCTGTTCGGCTGTTCGGCTGTTCGGCTGTTCGGCTGTTCGGCTGTTCGGCTGTTAGGCTGTTAGGCTGTTCGGCTGTTCGGCTGTAGGTCACTCCTTTAACCTCAAACCTCAAACCTCTCTCTTCACTCTTCAACCTTCATTTATACGGCACATAGGGCTGATGCATCACATTGATTGCGCTGCGTTGCCATACTCTGTAAAGCGATTCGCTATCCCATGTGTTGCCGGCAGATGCGAAATCACAGAAGTGCATAGATTTGGCAACTCTGGATTTCTTGTTCTCAAGATTTATTCCTTCCTGCAGCTTGGTGGTGAAGGTCATCCAGATGGATTTGTCGGTAGATTCAGCAGGGGTCAGCTTGATCGGTTTATCAGGATGCGGGAGTGCCACCACTTCATGGATGTTGCCATCATTAAAGCGGGTGTCGCGTGCCAGCGTAATAGGACCGCGCTTCAGAACAAAGTGGTTATTTAAGCTCTCCCTGCGGCAGCTGATATCCAACTGCAGTTTGATTTCGTCTCCGGATTTCCATACTCTTTTGATGGAAACATAGGTGCCGGGGGTGACCGTTTTGACAGGCTCGCCATTAACAGACACAGAGTTTTTTTTGCTCCAGGCGGGGATACGCAGTTTCAATGTGAACTCAGCCGATAGGGCAGGTATGACTTTCAGAGTGATCAGATCTTTTTCCGGGTACTCTGTTGTCTGTTTGATAGTGACCGCATTGTCTGTGTTTGGAATTGTGATCTTAGCAGTAGAAGCATTATATAGATTTACCATAACCATGTCGTTGCCGGCCATCAGGATTGATTCCATCAGGGCTACAAACCCGCGTGGTCCGTTGGCAATGCAGCAGTTGGTTTTCATACGACACTGGTCTTCGCCTTTGCCGCGCATGCCCTCCAGCGGGCAGTATTTAGAGAAGGTCTCGCCGTTCTGTGAGAGCGCTGCCAGGAATGCGTTGTACAGGGTTTGTTCGATGCAGTCAGCATAGATTGGGTTGCCGGTCAGTTTGAGCAGGGTTTCGCAGAAGCGAAGCCATGTTGTGGTGACGCAGGTCTCCATCATATGATAGGCTGGAGTTGTCTGTTGCTCTTTTCCATGATACCAGCACTCAAAGGCGGCGGCTGATCCGGCGGCATTCAGTTCTGTTGCGATAATGTTATCAGCGGTTGCCACAGCGGCATCCAGATACTCCTTTTTGCCGGTTGCCTGATAATATTCCAGCAATCCCTGATAACAGGACATCATCTCATAGGCTTTATGACCGTTCTGCCATGACCACCACTTTTTAGGATGGGGGAAACGGCTGCCAACATCCACATTGTTGAGTGCTTTTGAAATCAGCTTGGCACTGTCGGCTGGGGTTTCAAGTTCGGCTGCAATATAATCCGCAAATTTCATGTACGTTTCGTTTCCTGTGCGTTTATAAAGCCACAGGATAGGTTCCAGAACCGAACAGCTGGCCATGCCATGGTAGTTGCCGACCTTATAGATATCTTTTTTGCCTTCACCGACCTGAGTCATCAGGTGGTCGGCCACACGACAGGCTGCCTTCAGGACAGCCTTATCTCCGGTCAGGTCATAATAATGCAGCAATCCCAGAATGGTGTATTTTCGGCCCCAGATATCCCATGGTCCGTTGAGCTGTGCTTCCTCGGTGTAGTTACCGATATAGCCATCGGCTCGTTGTGTTTTTAGCAGATCAACAACCGAGCTGTCGATATTCTGTTTGAGCGCTGCATCCTGAGTGTAGACATAGAGAGGGACTGCGGAATGCATCCACTTGCCCCAGAATTCTGTCTGCCAGGTGCGGGTTTCGGCTTTGGATTTGAAAGGGGCTGTCAGGTACAGGCCGTCGGTTGTTTTGACATTATGATGAATGCATTCATCCATGCGTTGACCAAGGTAGCCTTTGATCTTAACATTGTCTGCTTTACATGTGGCAAATGGCTGGACGGGGGCATTCTGGGCAAAAGCCAGCCCTGATAAAAGAATTCCTGTGACAGATACAAAACAAATACTTTTCATGATAGTCCTTCATTAGTAGCTTGTCGCTTAATTTCTGCAATAAGAAACAAAAAATTCGCGATAGTTAAAATGGTTAAAATTGTTAAAAAGGTTGAAATAGTTTCCGCCTTCCGCTGTCCCGCCTCAGATATGACAGCATGATATATTTTCTCACTGCTATTCAAATTTGTATAATACTAAATTTAACAAAACAAAGTGACTATATAAAGAGTGAAATGCGCTAATTTGGGTCGCTTTTCACAGCGGCTGACCATTTTCGTGCGTAAGCTGAAATAGGAAAAGTAAGGCAAGCTTCCAGCTTGCTTCCATATAATAAGCCAAGCTGGAAGCTTGGATTACATTATTACGGCAAATATGCTGCTTTCATCCACCGTGTAATCTAGCGAGTAGCTTGTGGCTTGTAGCTGGGGTCAGCAGACCCCAGACCGGCCTATGCCGATGCCGATAGCGATACCGATAGCGATCCCGATACCTAGTAGCGCTGATTCACCTATGAATAGGAAGAACCCCATAAATAAACTCTGCGGTGATAGATATGCAATTCGTTGTCGTAAATGGATAAATTGGAGTTTAAACAGCAGTGCTTATTATGTTAACTTGAAACCTGTTAATTTATGAATGAAGAAAAGGAAAATATAATGAGAAGTAGAATGGGCAAGATCAATTGCAGGTATTATATCTCTGCCAGTAGCTTTATGAAACAGCTTCCTGTTTGTCTGATACTGGTGACAATGTTGCTGTTTTGTGCCACTACTCTCCTGGCGGGTTCGCTTAAAATAGAAAGCGTTACGGTTGAAGCTCCCTTTGAAATGCCGGCTATCTCAATTCCTGATTTCTCCGGTTGTCCCAGATTCTCGATCAAGGAGCTTGGAGCAAAATTCGATAATAAGGAGAGTACCTCCAGGGCCATCAATGAAGCTGTTGGTAAAGCGCATGAAGCCGGAGGCGGTGTTGTCGTGATACCAGCCGGTGAGTGGACCTGTGCTCAGATCCATCTCAAGAGCAATGTTAATCTGCATCTGGATGAAGGAGCTGTTCTGCGTTTCTCTGAGAACCCTGAAGATTATCTTCCTGCTGTTAAATCCACATGGGAGGGCATGGAGTGCTATAACTATTCTCCCTTGATCTATGCGTATGAGTGTCGTAATGTGGCTATTACAGGCAAAGGGATGCTCTATGCAAAACTGGATGTCTGGAAGGAGTGGTATGCCCGGCCAGATTCGCATATGGAGGCCCTGAAGCGATTGTATAACATGGCTGCTAAAGATGTGCCGCTCGAAAATCGGCAGATGGTTGGAGATCAGGCGCATATGCGTCCCCAGTTTATCCAGTTCAATCGCTGTGAAAATGTTCTGCTGGAAGGGGTTTCTATTGAGAACAGTCCTTTCTGGGTGATTCATCCATTTCTATCGAAAAATGTTATTATCCGGGATGTAAAAGTAAAAGCTCATGGCCATAACAACGATGGCGTTGACCCGGAGATGAGTCAGAATGTGCTGATAGAGAACTGTGTTTTTGATCAGGGCGATGATGCAATAGCAGTCAAGTCGGGCAGGAACCAGGATGCCTGGCGTTTGAATACACCTACAAAAAATATTGTAATCCGCAACTGCTTTGTTAAGGAGGGACATCAACTTCTGGCAGTCGGCAGTGAACTCTCTGGCGGTATTGAGAATATTCTGATTGAAAACTGTCACCTGGACCAGCACATATCAAGTGTAAGGCACCTGCTTTTCATAAAAACCAATGAGAGGCGTGGTGGATATGTTAAGAATATCTTCATGCGGAATATATCGGCTGGTAACATCAGTCAGGGGGTATTGGGTATTGAGACGGATGTCCTGTATCAATGGAAGAATCTGGTGCCGACCTATGAGGTGCGCCTTACACCTATACAGAGTATATTTATTGAGGATATATCGGTTGGAAATCTTAAGTTTATAGCAAAAATAAATGGCTGTACTGATCTGCCTGTGAAGAATGTTGCATTGAAAAATGTTAAGGCTGGGGATGTCAGTGCAGAACCTTGGAAGCTGCATAATATTGAGAGTATGAAGAAAGACGGGATTGTTTTCAAAAAGATAGAAAAAACTAAGGATGATAACCGCAGATAGGCGGCTATATCGCATAATTCTGGTTATTTCGGCTTTTGTGTGGGGAACCTTTTTTCAATTCAAGGGCCTTGATTGCTGAAGTGGCTTTGAACGGCTGTGATAGTCACTAAAACTGTAGTTTATACGTGAATATTGGTCTTTGTTGTCGGTATCGCAATTGGCATCGGCATCGGTATTGAATTTAATCCGATGGTTGCTGTGTCCGATAGCGATAGCGATCCCGATATCGAGTAGCGATTATTCACCGGCATTTAAGAAGATCGGGTTTAAAAGCATCCGATAAAGATGAATTAAATTATGCTCGTTATTTGCTCACTGGCTTGTAAACGCGGACCCAGTCGACCTCCATATAGGCGGGATAGTGTTCTGGATTGGTTGGAACTTTGCCGTTAACCCAGCCTCCTCCGATCTGCATGGAAAGGATAAAATAGAACGGCTGCATGAACGGCCATTGCTTTTCACCTTTCTCCAGCAGTCGCGGGTAGGTCAGGGTTGGGATGCCGTTTACGGTAAACATAACTCTGTCGAAATCCCATTCGCAGCCGTAGGTGTTCCAGCCATCACGCAAAATCGGTGTTGTGCTTCCATGTTTAGGGGTGTTGGTTTTGTCGATTTTGAGTGTGTACACAGAGTGCATCGTCTGATAGATCTTGTCATCAAAATTCAGGTGCTCCATCAGGTCGATCTCTCCATTGGCAGGCCAACCTTTTTCAGCCCCCAGCATCCATAGAGCCGGCCAGGAACCGTCGGCACATTTGAAACGGGCACGGACCTGAACCTTGCCGTACTTAAAGCTGTACTTGCCTTTGCTGGTAATGGCTCCGGTGAGATAGGGAACAGGATCTTTCTCTTTGTTATCATTTTCGATGCCCCGTAGCTGCAGAATTCCGTTCTCCACCTTTATCAGGCGTGGATCATCAGAGACTGTGTTCATCCAGTCAGCGTTGCCCCGTTTACAGAGCTTCCACTTTGTGTCGTCAAGTTTCTGCTCGCTGAATTCATCCTGCCAACTCAGCTTCCATTTAGTCGCATCAACCAGCTCTTGAGATTTCGTTTCGGATTTGGTTGTGCTTGCAGCTGCAACGCATGGAAGTGCGATAAGGCAACTGACGCCGGCAATTAATCGCTTCAATTCTGTTTTCATTCAGTCCCTTTTTAATTTAATCGAACTTATTACGGCGCATCTTAGTCCCGTTGAACTCTTGAGTTACGCAAGTATTTTTCTGGTATAAGTAAAGTAAACCAAGCTTCCAGCTTGGAATTTGCCTGAACTTGGCAAGCAGGGATGCTTGCATTACATTAATTTACATTAATTTGCATTAATTCCGCGGAATGCTCAACAGAACTGGAATGCGCCCACTTATTGCTTCAGCTGAATTCGTGCATAGAATGCATCTAATGACTGTGCTAAAATATAACAAATGTTCAAGAATGACAAATTTTTCCTTTGCTGCATTAGTTGAAAAGTGAATGAGAGAAGCAAAGGCTCAAAGCTTAATAGGTGAGGAATGAATAAAAATTACAGAGATTTTCTTTTTTTATGCAGTGCATTTCTTTGTTTTGTAACGGTTGTCGTTGCACAACAGCCATTGCCAGATCTGGCAATTACTCTTGGTCAGAAGAATGTTGGTTCAGGATTGGTTGTTCCCTCTGCCGGCGACGGTATAAATGAAGTGGTAACCCTGAACGGGGAATCTGTCAGACGGGTTGTCGATGAGAAGGGCTCTTATCTATATGTGAAGATTGATCATCCGCTTTATGTGAAAGGACCGGTGGATCTCTATGTTATTGCAGAGGTATTCGATGATGTTTTCCGACGCATGATTGTGCAGTACGATAAGCAAGCCACTGCCCCTGATTTAAAGAGTCGTTATACAAGCTCTGATTCGAAGGGGCTGTTGACCGGTTCAGGGGGATGGAATCGGGTGATTTTTTATCTGCCGCAGATGAGATTAGGACATGGTCAGAATAACGGGGCGGATTTTCGCATTTCAGCTCCGGGTGTTGCATTCCGTCAGATTCAGGTAACCCAGCAGCGTCCCGAAGGTTTTGATCCGGATGCCGGGCTTGATCCTGCTCTGCTGAAAGAACTGGCGGTCAGGCGTCCGTCCGGGATGGAATTGACCTATGGTAATGATGTCGGTGCCGCAGATGCATCGCTCTATAAGGCTCTCTCGGTCAGCAGTGTTGAGAGTTATGTGGATTGGGCTGGAGTTGAACCAGAGAAGGATCAATGGGATTGGAGTAAATGGGATAAGCAGGTTCAGATTCTGCAACAGGCTGATCTTAAGTGGGTGCCCTTTCTGATTGCCGGTCCTGCTTATGCCACTCCTCTCTGGTTTCAGAAATCTCCGGATTCTCACACATACCGATGTCTTGAACATGACAAGGACAGCCTGGTGCAGAGTCTTTTTAATCCGGCACTGCGTCCGCAGGTCGAACGTTTTTTGCATGCCTTTGCTGAACGCTATCGCGATACCGGTGTGATCGAGAGTGTGCTGCTTGGTGTGACCGGTATCTACGGTGAGAGCATTTATCCCGCTGGCGGTGAGGGGGGCTGGACGGCCCGGCTGACAGGATCGTATCACAATCACATCGGCTGGTGGGCAGGTGACCCTTATGCTGTTGCATCATTCCGTGCTGCAATGCAGCGAAAATACAGCAGCATCAAGCAATTGAACACAGCATGGCAATCCTCTTTTGCGGCTTTTGATGATGTGGTTACCTTTCTGCCACAGCGTGCGCCCAATGACCGTGCCTGTGCAGATCTGGTGGGTTGGTATCAGCAGTCTATGACGGAGTGGTCGCTCTTCTGGGTCAGGAGTGCCCGTAAAGTTTTTCCTGATACCCCGATCTATCTCTGCACCGGTGGTTCCGGTACCCCTGTGCTCGGTGCGGATTTCACGGAGCAGGTTGCAGCCATTGCCGCAGAGGGGGCCGGTGTGCGTATTACCAATGAGGGCAGTGATTATGCCTTGAACTGGTCATTAACCCGCGAGGTGGCCTCTGCAACAAAATACTACAACAGCTTCTGCGGTTTTGAACCTGCTTCCCGTGTGGATGCAAAGGGAGTGGTGGCCCGTATATACAACAGCTCGGCATCCGGCTGTAGACAGTTGCATGATTACAGCGCTAATACCCTCGGAAGCAGCACCGATGCTTTCAATAATTTCCGGGCAAATGCCGGTTGGCTGGTGCCACGCAAGCCGCAGGTTGATGCAGCGGTATATATTTCACGTGAAAGCTGGGAACTTGATCCTGAGGCCGTTGCCCGGACTCATGCGCTGGTACGTGTGCTGCGTGATGCTGTTGATCTGGATTTTCTGACCCGTAAATCAGTGGCAGATGGATTTTTGCGTGGTTATAAGCTGCTGGTGCTCTGCGAGTCGTCTGTATTGGAACCAGAGAGCGCCCGGAAGATTGAACATTGGGTCCGTAAAGGCGGAACGCTGGTAGCTGTTACCCGTAAGGGAGAACCTTTAGGTGCGCGACTCTACGATAACAGTCTCTGGCGCGAGCGGCTTTTCTCAAGGGCGGTTTCCTCCGGGGATCTGCTGAAAACTGTTCTGTTGGGCAAAGCTCCTTTACACTGGGTTTTGAACATCGGAAGCAGTGAGGATCAATGCTGGTTGAGCGGCGATTGGAATAATCCGGAAAAGGGAGGCTACTGGCCGGAGATTGAGGGGTCGACTATGCGCTGGAGCGGAGCGAGGCCAAAAATATGGCTGCCGCTTGCACCGGGTGCTGAGCATAAATTGTGGTTGAGTCTCTCTGTGCCTGGATATGCGTTGGGTCCATCAGGCATCGCTGTTACAGTTAATGGACAGAAGATCGGTCAGATTAAAAAAGAAGGACGACAAAGATGTGAATTTACAATTCCAGTCTCAGTTGTCGGCTCGAATTCTGTGGCTGCTCTGGAGCTGGCTGTTACGCCATGGAAACCCTCTGAACGCAACAAGGGGAGCCATGATGAACGTAGTCTCGGGGTGTCGGTTCGACAGGTGGAACTTATCCGTGAGGGAGCAGAGAATGTTCCCGCTCAGAGTGCTAAGATTGGGGTTGTGGTTGTTCCAGAGAAACTTCGTCCGCTCAAGCGTTCGGTGGGAAAAGGACAGACCTTTTTTCTGCAAGGCATGGCGGATGATCATGAAACTATTGCAAGGATCTTGCCCATTGAAAACGCTGACCCTCTGGATGGACGTTATTCGACAAAGACAGATGACGGCGTATTATGGTTTGATGTAAAAGAGGGGCGGATCTGGAAAGAGGATTGATGGTTTTGTTACAATCATGCTATTAATATGACGATTATGCAATGATTGGGGTTTGAAGAGGGTTCTCTAAGCTTGATAATATGATCTTATGAAACTTTTTCCAAATAAAACAGACCTTAAGAGTGAGGTTATTGTTGTCGGCGCCGGTGCCGCAGGATTGACAGCAGCTCTGTCAGCGGCGCGTAATGGAGCCCAGACCATCCTGATTGAAGCCAGTGGTTTTCTCGGAGGACTCTCCACTACTTTGCCATGGCTGGGTTTTCATGATCGCGATTACCGTCAGGTTGTGAAGGGGCTGCCGTATGAGTTTGTGCAGCGCTTACAGAGTATCGGAGCTGCCGCGCCTTTTGAATACGATATAAAATGCAGCTCTGCCTTCAGTTTTGATGGACACTGGTGGAAATGTATTGCCATGCAGATGTGTGCCGAGGCGGGTGTGCGTGTTATGATGCATGCCAAGGTGGTGGATACTCTGCGCGAAGGTGATCGTATAACCGGGGTTGTGATAAACGATAAAAGCGGTGAAAGAAAAATTCTTGGTTCCGTGGTGATAGATTGCAGTGGCGATGGAGATGTTGCTGTAATGGGTGGAGCTGAGTGGACAAAGGGCCGTACGGAAGATGGATTGGTACAGGCTCCCACACTCGTTTTCAAGCTGGGTGGCGTTGATCGTGAGGGTTTTATTGCTGGATGCAAAGATCCTGAACTGAATTATCGGGAGTGGTTGAGTGCCTACCCTGATTTGTTGAAGAAAAACTCTGCCAGACTGGACAGCATGAAGGTGGTTGTCTGCGGTGGCTTTGCCAGTCTGGTGGAAAAAGCAAGATTGGCAGGAGACCTTGATGTGCCGCAAACCCGCATCGTGGGGGTTAAGCTGCATCGACCGGATGAGTTTCTTGTAGTGATGACCCGGGTGCTTGGGCTGGATCCGACAGATGCCGAAAGCCTGAATGATGCTTACAGCTGCGTTTATAGTCAGATTCCACCTCTGGTTCGATTCTTTAAGAAGTATGTGCCTGGTTTTGCCTCCGCTGATCTGCGGGAGATTGCTCCAATGCTCGGAGTGCGGGAGAGTCGGCGCATTCTCGGTGATTATGTTTTGAGCGCTGATGATCTGATCAGCGGGCGGGTTTTTTGTGATGCTGTTTCAATGGGGGCCTATCACATTGATATTCATCGACCCTCCGGGACCTGGGTGGATTCGCATAATGTATTGCCGTACACAATCCCATTCCGTTCTCTTATCGCTCGCGGCCTTGATGGGTTGATGATGGCTGGAAAATGTTTGTCTGCCACGCATGAAGCGGTTGCTTCGACGCGCGTTATTCCTATTTGCATGGGGCAGGGACAGGCCGTAGGAACAGCAGCCGCGTTGGCCGTGCGATCACGATGTGATGTAAGAGATGTTTCGGTGATTAAGCTCCAGGATGTTTTACAGAAACAGGGTGCTGAGATCGGACGGACTCTTGAATCTCCTAATGTGCAGATGATTGAAAAAGTGGGGCAGCTGCCGCTGGAAGAGCCCTCCACTACCGGTGATTACGATGAGGTCTCCAGTACTACAGCAGCCTGGCTCCACCCGCGTACGGGCGAGTGTGACGGCAGTGTAGATAGCCGGCAGATGGCAACTGGTAATACCGGAGAGCATTATGGGATGGATTGATTGGACGATTATTGCGGCATTTTTCACAGTGCTGATTGTGATAGGAATGTGGCTTTCCGGCAAAGCGGATGATGCCGATGGTTTCTTTCTCTCTCATCGTGATATGCCATGGTGGGCAGCTTCGGCTTCCGTGGCAGCTACAGCTCTCAGTGCAGGCACCTTTGTCGGTGTACCGCAGGTTTCATATACCGGCGACCTGACCTGGATGATGCTGCTGATCGGCAGTACCTTAGGCGGGTTGATTGCCGCATTTCTGATTATACCGGTGCTCTACCGCTCCGGGACTCTGACAATCTATGGCTATCTTCGTAATCGATTCGGACCTCGCGCTGAAATAGCGGCTTCCTGGTTCTTTATGATCGGAACACTGCTGGCTGCGGGGACCCGACATTTTATTGCTTCAATTGTGGTCTCTCTCATGGTTTTTGGATCAATCGACACATGGCCCCTGATTCTTTCGATTGTAATTCTCGGAGCAGTAGCCACTTTGTATACCGTATGCGGTGGTATCAGGGCGGTTATCTGGACAGATGTGCTGCAGGTGTTGATTCTGGCCGGTGCGGCTGTTTTTTGCGTATATCTGTTGTTTACGCAAATTCCGTTGGACCTCTCCGGGATTTTAGATGCCCTGCGTGAGGCACCGACTGGGAATAAACTCCGTTTCTGGAATCCTGAGTTTCGTTTTGATATGCCATACACAGTATGGGCGGCTGTAGGTGCTTATGCCTTGCTGAATGTGGCGCAATACGGATGCTGTCAGGATAGCGTACAACGAATGATGACCTGCAAATCTGCGTGGGGCGCCACTCTTTCGCTTGTGGTTTCACGTCTCATTCAAGTTCCTATCGTTCTGCTGTTTCTTGCTATAGGGGCGTTGCTTTATATCTTTTATCAATGTCCTGAGGTGATGGGGGCGGCAGCTCCCGCCGTGGTCCCGGAGGGTACCCGTGAGATCTTCCCCTTTTATATTTTAAAACAACTTCCTGCTGGTGCATTGGGACTGGCTCTCTGCGGTATGCTGGCTGCCTCCATGAGCAGTTTTGATTCAGCGGTAAATGCCCTGGCCAGTATCATTCACGGAAATCTACGGAAAAAGGATCTGCCGACCGAACTCTCTGAGAGTGAGCGTAAAAAAAAGGAGCTCGGCAACTCCCGAAGCTATGTTTTATTGATGGGCGCTGCTCTTACATTTTTTGCGGTAATGGCGGTTTTTCTCCAGGAGGCGGGCGGTCAAAGGCTGATTGATTTTGCGTTAAGTGTTTTGACCTTCTCCTATGCGGGTTTGTTCGGAGTTTTCATGACTGCAGTTCTAACTCGACAAGGAAACGAACGTTCAGCAGTCCGTGCTCTGTGGACAGGAGCTCTGGTCGTGCTTATGGTGCAGCCATGGTGTCTGCCTCATTGGAGTAACCTCCTTTTCGGAGTCCCCTTTAAATTGGCCTGGCCTTGGTGGATGGTAGTGGGCGGCGGTGCCAGTTTTCTGGTTTGTGTACTGGGCCGGAAGTATGACAGAACCTAGAGTTTCTGCTATAATATCGATATCTTTTATATAAGAGTTTCAGGGATGTTAACACAGGGAAGTGTCATGATTCGCTCTTTGCCGATAAAGGCTGTGCAGGATGTCGTTAACCAGGGTGGGTTGACGCATCTGCAGTATGCCCGCGCTTCCCGTTCCGGGATTCCAGATAATGTCTCTATCATCAATGCGCCACGCCTGTTGACGACTCTGTGTGGGTCGGCGACATTTCAGTTGTCCGGCAGTGATGGCATTCGTACAGTCACCCTCAAACCGGGAAAAGGTCTTTATGTTCCCGCTACCTATTGGGTGAAGGCTGTTCCTTCACGTCCATATAAAACGCTGGGCTTTATCTTCCATCCCGATCTGACTCGACTTTACATCATGGAGTCAATCTGCGAACAGGATGATTGGCATACAACTATGCTTGCTGCGGACGAACGTACGGCGTTGACTGGACAACTCTCTGGAAGTTTGTTCGAATTGCTGAATAAACCGGAGCATGACTCTGTTTCATCATTGCGTGAGCGGGCCGCGGCCAACCTTCTTCTGACTGAATGTCTGCGGTTGGTGCAGACGGATGATATTATTCAGGCGGGAGGTAAAGCGTGGCAGCACTGGCAGGCGGCTCGGCACTATGTGGATGAACACCTGCAGGAACCGCTTGACCGACAGAGGATTGCCTCTGCTTTACGGCTGCATCCCAACCACCTTTCACGCCTTTTCAAAAGCTTTGATAACCTTTCGTTCAGTCAGTACATTGCACAGGCACGCATGAACCGAGCTGAGCTGCTGCTGGCTGATGTTGCGTTAAATATCAACGATGTCGCTTATCTCTGTGGCTTCAGCTCGCCCAATTATTTTATTCGTCTCTATCGCCGGACTCATGGCTATCCTCCTGGCAGGCATCGTTCTTCTAAGAGCTTTCGGTAGTTGGTAGCTGGTAGGCTTGTAGCTTGTAGTCTGTATCTGGTAGCAAAAAGGCGGAGCAACCTACAAACTACACGCTACATGCTTCAAGCTTTGTTGCGGCTGAAAGCAGCTTTAGTTTTACCGGTCTTTCTCAGCGCCCCTGCGCCTCCATGTCAGGGCGTAGCCTTGGCGAAGACTGATGCGCGAGTTTAAATTCAAACTGATTTTGCATTCTGTTACAAAAGTGCTATGAATGCGCCGATTCTGCGATGATTGTATCTTGTGTATTTGCGCTCATAAGTATTACTATTGAAGAGTAAATGGAGGAAGTTATGAAAAGAGTAATAACAACAGTAATAATAGCGGGCACTCTGCTGGCGGGAATTACATCAGCAGCCACGATTGACGGAATCTTCAGCGGTAATGCTGCCGCTACCAACACGTATGATCTCACAACGCTTGGTGCGGTTGATTGGGTTTATTGGGATGAAACCGGCGCTACCTCTCTGCCTGGCGATCCAACCAATGAGAAGTCGGGCGGTTCGCTGATCAGTGATATGTATGGAGTTGGTACATCCAGTTCTGTACGGGGGCCGAGCTCCAGGGCCGTTTTTCCAACTATGAGTTTCCGCTTTACTGATGGCACAGCAACTTTAAGCGGCATCGTGACGAATTCGGTTGGTATGTTTAATACGACTTCGAATGTCGAATCGAATGGAGTGGGTTTAGTCATCGATCTTCCGACGACCAATACCTATCAGGTCACCATCTTTGTCGCCGGATACGGTGGAGTCGCTGGTAGATTCACTGCCTCTCTGAGCGGAGCGGCTGATTATGACAACACTGACTTTCAGGACGTTGCTGGTGGCAACAATGACTCCGCATTCTACACCCTGTTTGTCACTGCTGATGCGGCGGGCGATGATCTTGCCATCGAGTTTATCCAGGTTTCCACCAACAGTAATTATGAGATTGTGATAATTAATGGTGTTGCCGTGTCCTTAGCGCCTCCTGCCTATCTCGAAGGAAACTTCAGTGGCAATGCGAGTGCCACCGGCATCTATAGCCTGACAGCCCTTGGGTCGGAGGACTGGGTATACTGGCATACCGGCAGCAGCGGTGGAACACCGAGTAACGACAAATTGGGTGGGTCCCTGATCAGCGATGCTTTCATCGTCGGGACTGGAACGGGTATGAGCAGGCCAAGTACAAGTTTATATAATACGACTCTGGACTTCACCTATACTGAGGGTGCATCGCCGGCCAGCGGAACTGTGAGTAAACCTTCGGGGGTGTACAATACCGAACCCAACCTTGTGGGTGAAGGGGTGGGGTTGACTATCAATCTGCCGACCGACGACACCTATATCGTTTCGGTTTTTGTGGCGGGATACAATGGAGAGGGCAAGTTCACTGCCTATCTGCCCGGTGCGCCGCAATATGTCAACACCGAATTCCTGGATGGTGCCGTGCCCTCCTTCGACAAGGACTCTGCGGTATATACCTTGACGGCCACTCCCCGCACTGCTGGCGATGACCTCACTGTCGAGTTCGTTCTCAACAAAGACACCGCTGCATACGATTACTTGATACTTGTTGGTGCGGCTGTGCGACTTGCCCCTCCGGGTGGAACGGTGATTGTAGTTTACTGATGCATCGGAGCCGCAACCAGACTGAAACTCTGTGTTATGTGAATCTTTTCTCACTCATTGAACAGGTTGTACGACAGACACCACCGTATTAGGAAAAACCGCTGCGCGTTTTGGAGAATTTGAGAAAGATACGAAGAGCTGGCAGTTAGCAGTCTGTTGCTGATACGCGCCCTCTTCGAGAGGCACGTCCTACAATGTTTGATTCACTTCTTATTGGGTGTACTTTTAGTAGAGGGCACGCAAAACGCAATTGGGTTACGGTTGCTTTATTTTTTCGTAACTGCGTTTTAAGGAAAAAATGCGATTAATTTCAGCTCTATTCTTTACTTTGTGTTCTCTGACAAATCTGTCAGCGGCACCTGATAATATCCTCTCGGTTGTTCATGGTGATTTCCGTATTCCTTACTACGGTCATTGCCGGCAGGCGGATTTAATGCTTTATCTGGATGAAGAGGCCGGGGAGCCGCTTCCGGTTTATGTAACGCTTTATGATCCTGCGGGAGAGAAGGTGCTTCAGAGGGTTGAACTTAATCTGCAAAGCGGAGAAAACCGATGCGCTCTTCATATCGCAACTCTTGCGTCCGGGCGTTACCCTGTCAGCATCAAAGCGCAGGATGCCAGGGTGCCGGGAGAGTTGAAACGGCTGCTTCGGATCGACAATGGGTTTTCGGCCTCTCCATTGAGACCGGGCGCGGATGTATCCGGCAAAAAGTTGTTTCTGATGGACGACTATCATGTCGAGATGCGCGTCGGAGTAAGCGTTGAAGTCAATCCAGGCAAAGCTCATTTTGCCACATGGCTGGATCTGGTTCCCGGTTTGAGCCATTGGCTGCCGCAGGTGCGGACGCTGTTATTGACAGAAGAGCGGAAGGCGGTGATCCGCTACCAGGATGCAGAGGGAGATGCATTCAAATGGCGTTATGCAATCACGGATGATTTGGCCGGATTAAATAACTGGAGCATCCATGATGGCATTCCGTCCTTCAAATATCTGCCGCAGCTTAAAAGAAAGCGGACGCCGCAGGCCACCCCGAAGTGGTCCCAGAAAGTGCCGGATGAAAAGGCAGTTTTTCGTTTTTATGATGCCGAGCGCGATGGTATTCCGCCGCTGAATGAGATCCATGTCAAATTCACAGGGGTTGAGAAGAAAGATTTCAGCGGATCGCCGATTCCCTATCGGAGTACCTATGCGGTCTGGGAGAAAACACCTGGCGAGATTCTGTTTCTTTCCCGTGAGCCTCTCTGTCAGGATAGATCTCTGCGGAAATCAGATGGCTTTGAGGGAGAGATCGATACTAATGACAACTTTGGTGGCCAGCACTTGAGTGAAGATGGAAAGACCCTCGTATATATTGTCGGGCGTGTGGTGCGACGGTTTCCGCCGCTGAATGTACCGTATGACAATCTGCCCTATGCCTCCCGGATGCTGACCGCTTTTTACACCCATGATGGCTTTAACTGGAAGAAGAAGTTTATTCTGCCACAGAGCGAGAACGATCCCGTGGCTCTGCAGCAGTATGGTGTACGCATTTTCAAAGATCCTGATTCGGATATCTACTGGGGATATCTGCTGAGTTACCACTGTGTTCAACAGCAGATCGGCATTGATGTGATCTACAGCCGTGACTTGCTTAACTGGACGCGCCCCGGTGATAAACCGTTTCTTGCCAACAGCGAAATACCGGGCGACTGGCTGTTCGGACGCGTAATGGGCATCACGGAAGCTCTTTATCGTATGGGAAATATTCAGTATCATAGTATGAATTCCGTTTTCTCATCGCCTCATTTCTATGAGAAAAAGGATAATGATCCTGAAAGTTTTAAACGCCGTTTTGGCCATCGCAAAGTTGAAGAGTGGCCCTTTTTTGATAAGTTCGGCAGCTATGAGGCGTTATGTGCTGATATGCGCAAAGCGTGGAGTCATCGGGCACTGGGTGTTTTCACCTCCCGTCCGGATGGGGCGATTGCCTTGACCGCTAAGGATATACCCGGGATTCTGGTGACCAGAGCTGTACGTGCAGGCAGCGGATTGCAGTTGAATGCCCGGACAGGAGCGGATGGATATGTTAAAGTGGAACTGCTGGACAATAATAATAAGATTATAAAAGGTTACAGCAGGGTCTTCAGGGGTGACAAAGTGGATGCGCCGATCTTCGGCGGTTTACCTGAAAAAGAGTTTAAGGTCCGTTTGACAGTTGAAAAGGCGCAGGTTTTTGCACTGAGTTTCTAAAGGTAAAATATGTTCAGGTAAAATATCTGTTGCAGCGTGTTAGGTTTTGTTGGTAGATAAATGGGTGTGCGGCGTTTTGGGAAACCACAAAGGACACATGGTTTTCCTTGTAGGACGTGCCTCTCCCGCGAATGCGGGAGGGCGCGTATAATGTTTATTGCCAACGATATCACCTTGCGGTATCTTACCCTTCTAAGACGGGATATATGAAAGAAGAATCCATTATGGAATTGAAAAGAGTTTTTTTTGTAAATAAATGCGGGTTAGTTGAGAGGAGCGTTTCAGCTGTTTTAGTTATCTGTGTGGCTTTATGTGGCTGGGCTGAAGAGAAAACGGGGCTGGCCAATAATGTGGTTGCGATTGGCAGTGATCGGCAGCTTTTTATTGATGATACTCTGATTGCATCTTCAGCGAGTAGAGGTCTTACCCGTACTGTGAATCCGCCGCAGGATATCCGTTGCGTGCTGAAACCGGATCAACCATGGGAGACTCTGGGATTCATTTTCTACTCAAGTGTGATTGATGCCGGCGATGTGATGCAACTTTTTTATGGTAGCTATAGCTACGATACGAAACAGAAAAAGATGATCCGTCATTTCTGTCTGGCAACCAGTAAAGACGGCATGAGTTTTGTGCGTCCTGACCTGGGGGTTAAATCGTTTGAAGGAAACAAAAATAACAACAAGATATCCACCGGTGCCTTTGACGGCGCTGTGTTTATTGATCCAACAGCACCACCGGAAAAACGCTATCGTCTGCTGGCCTCAGCCGGAATGGATAAGCCAGCCACTGGTGGTCTCTGCACGGAGTTTTCTCCCGACGGCATCCACTGGAAACGTGCTCCGGGACGGGTTCTGCCTTTTCTTCCCGATAGTCAGCATGCCGCCTTCTATGATCCGCGTCTGAAAAAATATGTTGCCTATCTGCGTTCCTGGGCAGTAAAACCAGTCAGGTCCCGGCAGGTTTGTCGGATAGAGATTGATGATATCGAAAAACCCTGGCCGTATAAAAAGTCGGACTCACCCCTGCATATCTGGGGTAAGGAGAAAACGCCGACTCTCAGTACGGAGCTTCCTGCGGTTATCACCCGTGATGCGGATGATCCTGAGAATCTGGATATTTACACCAGCACCGCCCAGATCTATCCTTTTGCGCCCAATGTGTACCTTGCTTTTCCGGCTACATACTTTAAGTTCAAAGGGGCCGAATGGAAAGAGACGGCTTTGAGTGGAAATGATGGCAACTTTGAGCCGCAGCTCGCCACAAGTGCGGACGGCATATCCTGGAAACGCTGGCGGCAGCCCTATGTGGCAGCTGGTTACCACGATGGTCTGAACCTGCGGTTGATCAGTATGACACACGGCATGGTACGGCGTGGACGCTGGATATATCAGTACTTTGTCGGCTGGACCCATACACACGGACGTCCGGATGTATGGAATAAGAAACCTGAGAATGCTGTTGAATGGACTAAAAAGGATAAGGGCGGCATCTACTGTGCTAAACAGAGACTCGATGGCTTTGTCTCAATGGACAGCGCTTATACAGGGGGTGTTCTCACCACCAAGCCGTTCCGTTTTAAAGGGAATCGATTGCAGTTGAACATTGATACACACGGCTCCGGTTCAGCCATAGTAGCTATTCTTGATGAGAAAGGAAAAAAAATACCGGGCTTTACTGCAAGGGAGTGTCGCCGTATCAATACGGATGATGTTAATTATGTGGTGACCTGGAAAAACGGCGCTGATGTATCCAGTCTCGCCGGTCGTACAGTGCGCGTTAAAATCCTTATGCATAATACCAAACTCTATGCATTGCAGTTTGTTCAGAAATAGGAGATCTGTTGCAGCGTGGTAGGTTGTTGAGGTGAAAAATTTTGGAGGTGAAAAATAGCTGTTGCAGCGTTGTTTTAAGGTAAAAATTGTTGGTAAAAGATAAGATATTATTTTCTGCACCTACCACACTACTACCTTCTTGGCGTCTTTGCGCCTTGGCGGGAAAAAAACTACCACGCTAACTGCCTTCGTGAACTTCGTGGTTAAAATATTAAGGGTAAAAAATGTGGGTGAAAAATAATTGGGATTGGTTTAAAGATGGGGGAGATGGGAAATATGAAAAATAGAAAACGTTCTATGCTGGCATTTTGTACGGTGGCTCTTTTTATGTTGATGGCAGTGCCGGTGGTTTTGTTGGGGGAGAATAAAAAGACCATCCGTATCATGCCGGTTGGCGATTCGATTACGCGGGGTACCTATCTGGTATCAACGGGTCTGGCCAATCCTTTGGGTGGCGGGTGGCGTAAACCTTTGCAGGATCAATTGCGGGCGGCCGGTGTGGCCTTTGAATTTGTCGGAGAGCTGGACTACTGGGCTTATGGCAAAGACGGGGTTGTTGATCCCTCCTTTTCTCCCCGGCATCATGGACTGGCTGGCTTCAGCAACAAGCGCATATTGACAGGGGGTGTTGTGCCCACGATGAAAGATGTGCTGGCGGCTAAGGGGGTGAAGGAGATCAGTGTGCCGGGAATTGTGGAGTCATTGAAACGTAACAGCCCCGATGTGGTGCTGCTGATGTCCGGTGCGAATGGATTTGGTGCAAAAGATCGTGATATTTTGATCAGGACGATCTGTGCAAATTTCAAGGGCGAGCTGCTGGTGGCGAACATCACGCCGCAGAGCGAGCCGCGTAAGGCCTGGAAGCATGTTCCGGTTTACAACGCATCACTTCCCTCGTTGATTGAGTCACTCAAGGCGCAGGGGCATCACATCACATTTGTGGATATGTATGCGGCCCTGACAGCCGATGATCTGATGAAAGATGGAGTGCATCCCAATAAGGTCGGGCTGGATAAGATTGCAGAGTGCTGGTTTAAGGCATTGCGCCTGCCACTGGGAATTTGACATATTGCGGGAGGGGCGTCGTCCTCGACGTCCGTTTTTCGGATGATATAAGAAGCTTTTCTTTCTGTAATAATTCCAGATATTGACGGCAACGTCGTCATATTTCCTGGATATGTGACATGTCCATCGTCAAATTAATGGAGTAATAGTGAATTCCACCCCGCTAGTACTGATTTCCTCTGTCAACTTTGGAATGATGAATTTATATAGATGGTTGAATATTTTTCCTATGTTAGTAATCGACAGCGACAAGCATCAAAACAAGAGCGAGAAGCAAGAGGAACGGGCGGCAAACTTTCGCGAAACCAAAAGAGATGGTCATGCTTATGTCTTGAAGAGAAGCTGCCTCGAAAACTACTACCATCCGCGTACGTTTGAGAGAGTATATAACTTACCAGAAAATAGCTTCTCGTCTATCGATGAAGAAGAAAATGCACGTTCTGTAATAAAGCAGTACTTGACAGCTAAGAGAGGTGATGAAACCCCATGGGTCTGGGCTCTCCTTGGAATTGTCTATGGCTCTTTTGCTGCAATTCTGTTTTTCACTCTTCGAATTTATACAGAAGTTAAAAATAAAACAAACTGAGAACATCAAGATGGAGAGTGTTTGCTAATCGCAAAATTTTCATCTACGCATATTTGCCCTGAAAGGGCTGCTCACCTTAGCCCCGGGCAGAGTCCGGGGTAACTGATTATCAAAAATGAGCCCTGTAAGGGGTCCTCAAAAACATTGAAGTGCTCCTTCAGAGCACATACGTTGTTCTGTATATACCCAGGGCGTTGCCCTGGGCTAGTTTGACAAGCCCTTTCAGGGCAAACACAATAGGGAATGTTTAACATAAACTGAGTTGCGCCCCTCTGAGCAGGCGTTCATAAATGACGATTGACGTTTTAACGTTATGATATCATAGTGATTGCAGAAATGAGGTGATAAGATGGCAATTATGACAAAACGATCAACAATATATTTTGATCCTGCATTGCATCAGGCACTGCGGATTAAGTCCGCTGAAATATCCCGGTCTGTCTCTGATCTAGTAAATGACGCAGTCAGGCAACTTCTTAGCGAAGATGCTGAAGATCTGGCGGCTTTCGACGAACGTGCAAGCGAGCCTTTGATCAGCTATTCAGATATGCTTAAGGGACTGAAAGCTAATGGAAAAATATAGCATCTTTTTCCGAAAATCAGTTAAATTTGATTTTAAGAAGATCCCCAAGCGTGATCTGCAACGAATTATACAACGAATCTCTGCGTTAGCACAGGATCCCCGACCACCTGGGAGCGAGAAACTTTCGGGGCTGGAGCGTTATCGAGTGCGCCAAGGAAAATACCGAATAATATACTCTATTCAAGACGAAGAATTAACAGTATGGGGTGTTAAAATCGGACATCGCAAGGATGTATATAAATGATGTGAACAAGGCCGTTGCAGGCGTTCTCAGGAAGGATTATGAAAAAAATTGAAAAAGCGGCTCTAGCCCTTGTTGTTTTTGTGCTTTTTTAAACCACAAACAGCCGTCGTACCGCAAAGCGGCACTTCCGTCGTCGCTCTTCCTCCGTCGCCTTTCAGGCTTTGGCGGACGCAGACGAGCTATGCCGGACAAGATGGCCGTCAAGAGAGCACGAAGGAAGGTAGCGTGGTAGGTTTTTTCCCGCCAAGGCGCAAAGACGCCAAGAAGGTGGTAGTGTGGTAGGTACAGAAAATAATATCTTATATTTTACCAACAATCTTTTACCTCAACAAACAGATGGAGGTTATTAAAGCTGATGCTTTGAACCCTCATCTAAGCGTTCGAGTCTCAAAATATCCGATTGACACCACACATAAATCTGTGTGAATATATGTGTGGAGGAAATAGAAATGGCAACAAACTTACAGATAGATGACAAACTGATCACACGTGCCGTGAAACTCGGGCATCACCGCACGAAAAAGGCGGCAGTGACGAAGGCTTTAACTGCTTACATTCACCATCTTGAACAGGATAATATCCTTTCGCTATTCGGTTCGATGGAATTCGACCCTACGTACGACTACAAGAAGCAACGGGCCAGGGCATGAGGATTCTAGTTGACACAAGTGTCTGGTCTGAAGCGCTCCGTCGCGCGAACAGGGTTGAGTCGGCCATTGTGCGTGAATTTCGTTGTCTGATTGCAGAACATCGCGTAGATATTATCGGCCCTATTAGGCAGGAACTACTGTCCGGTCTCCGTGAAACCGTCCAATTCGAGAGACTGGAGAAACACATTGCCGCTTTTCCAGACATCCTGCTCATGGTAGATGACTACGTCACGGCAGCCAAGTTCTTCAATGTTTGCCGCACTAAGGGCATCCAGGGTTCCAGTACAGACTTTCTCATCTGCGCTGTTGCTGTGAGAAGGCAGCTTGCAATCTATACGACCGACAAAGACTTTTCCCTCTTCGCCAAGCACCTGCCCATCGTTCTGCATGAAACACGAAGAATCGAACAAGACAAATCCAGCATACGCGGTAAACCGCGCCGCTGATTCGCAACGTTAAAAACAGAAAGAAATGATTTTAACACAGAGGCACCCGGCTTCGTACCGCAGTCACGGCACTATGCCGAGGCACAGCGGTGGCACAGAGATGAGTCTTTGCTTCTCGGAATAGGACAGGGGCTATCTTAGTTTCAGTCAGCCGCTCTGTCTGCGGAAGAGGGATGCCCTGTGCAGGCAATCTCACATCAGGATTAAATGCATAAGTTAAACAAACAAAAAAAAGGAACCAGTTATGAAAAAGATGATGACGTTGATTGCGGTCGCTTTAATGTTAAGTGTGGTGGGGGCCAATGCACAGGAGGTGTCGCGGCGTGCTATGGCAGAGGAACTTCTGAATGTGATGAACATGCCGGAGTCTATAGGAAAATCATTTGAGATGATCAAACAGATGATCCCGGCGCAGAAAGAGAAGATGAATCAGGCGATGGGGCAAACAAATATGCCATCCAATGTGTCGAGCAAGTCAGAAAAAATGATGGATATGATATTTGAGGAACTCAGTTGGGACAACATGAAGGAGGAGTACATCGCCCTCTACGCCGAGACCTTTACCTTGGACGAGATGAAAGGCATTATCGCCTTCTATAAAACCCCAGCGGGGCAGGCGTTCACAGCCAAACAACCTGAGCTGATGAAACGGTCTATGGAGATGAGTCAGAAAATGATGGTTAAGGTCATGCCGAAGATTCAAGCCATGATGGAAGAAATGATGAAAACGAAACCGGCGGCACCCACACAGAAATAGACAGCCTAACCAAACACCGCAGTGTGTTTGCCAAACCTGCGGTTTGAAAAAAGTCTGAATGTGGGTATTGAGCACGGAGGATTATGCAGAAACGGATCACAGAACCAAACCAGATGCGCTGCGATTACCTGAAGGTCAGACTTGAGGGTGAAGGCATCAAATGCTACATTCAAAATGAGTTATCCGCCGGGGGGCTGCTGCAGGGTTATTCGGGCCGATGAACTTTGCGTTGCCTGAAATCTGGGTGCTTGATGATGCGCAGTTTGCGAATGCAAAAGCGATCCTCGCAGATCTGGGTAGTGAGAATATGGATTGAAGGGATAAAAAGCGGAGCCGCCGGCATATTTACTAATATCAAAATCATTATCCAGCGTGTTATACTTTAAGTCTGTGAATCAGTATTAATAAAAAGGATGTTGAGCAATGAGAATTACAATTGCATATAATCTTCGAAGGGATGATACGGAAGCTACTGCGGAACTCCTCACAAAGGCGGACATCAGCCGGATATCCGGTGCTATTAACAGTCTTCACCATAAAGTTACGGAAGTTGAGGTTTCGGGTAAACCAAATGATGTGATTGATCGCCTTATCGAAAGTGAACCTGATCTCATATTCAATCTGGCAGAGGGTACGATCGGCAGTTCCCGTGAGGCATTCTATCCCGGGTTGTACGAGCAGATGGGCATTCCTTTCATTGGCGGAAACGCATCACTGCTTCATCTCAATCTTGATAAGCATCTTGCTAAAACTGTCTTGGCATCGCACGGAATCAACATCCCTAAAGGTGTTTTGATTACAGAGAAGGAAAAAAAGCTTCCCGGTAATTTACAATATCCCCTCATAATCAAGCCGAATTCTGAGGGGTCAAGCAAAGGCATTACACAGGATTCAGTTGTTGAATCACATGATCAGGCCCAGGCAAGAATAAACAAATTATTAAGGCATTATCCCTCAGGTCTTGTTGTTGAGGAATTTATAGGCGGCCGAGAACTTAGTGTTCCCTTCCTTGAAAGCTTTCCTGGTAAATTACTTGATATCGTTGAACACACTTTTGACATGGACAAGATTGATGGCAAATACAATGTATATGATTACGACATGAAACAGGGAGGAGAAGCTGCAAAATCAGTTAATGTTGTTTGTCCTGCCAGTCTTAACTCCCAGGAGAAAACAGCCGTTGTTAAAATGGCCCGTGCGGTTTTCGATATCATGTCCTGCCCTGATTTTGGCCGGGTGGATATCCGATTACATACAAACGGGAAACCTTATTTTATTGAACTTAATCCGTTGCCAAGTCTTCATCCAAATGCATCTCTTATCATGGCGGCCAAATCGCGTGGACTCGAACCCCGGGATATTATGCGGTTGATCATTCGCTCTGCCGCTCGCCGATACGGCTTGGCGACCAGATCGGTGAAGAAGCCCAACAACGGTGAAATTACATCAGGTGTCTCACGACCTACTGCCAGAGAACTGGGGATCCAGATTGGACGGATGCGCCCGGGAATTTATAATGCGATTACAGATATTAAGGGCGTTCGTGTGGGCCACTTTTCTAGGATAGAAGATGGTGTTCCCCTTCCTGGAGGGAGTGGGGTCAGTTGCATACGTACTGGTGTTACAGCCATTATGCCCGCTGGACAGGCTTATGCCAATCGGATTGTCGCCGGTGGCTTTATCCTCAACGGTGTTGGAGAGATGGCTGGACTTACCCAGGTTATGGAAACAGGTTGGCTGGAAACTCCAATTCTTCTCACAAATTCCCATTCAATTGGCCGGGTACATGATGGCGTTGTCAACCAGATGATTAAAAAGTACCCTCTTCTTGGAACCGAAACCGATGTGGTTCTACCTGTAGTTGGCGAAGCCGACGACTCTTTTCTAAATGATATAAGAGTTGGAACCTGTTCAGCACAAGACACCATCAAGGCTATCAAGGCGGCGGTATCCGGACCGGTAATGCAAGGCTCAGTTGGGGCTGGTACAGGAATGACAACTTTTGACTTTGCCGGTGGAATAGGTACTTCTTCCCGAATATTAGACCTTTCAGAAAACGATGCATTTACCGTTGGAGTGCTTGTGCTTTCAAACTTCGGGAAGATGCATAATCTTACTGTAGATGGAGCCGTTGTTGGCAGACAACTGAACGAGGAATCCGATCCGACAGGACGTCGGGGGGTGTCAGAGGGATCAATCATCGTTGTGGTTGCCACTGATCTCCCACTCATTACCAGCCAACTTAATCGTGTGGCCAAACGGGCTGCGCTTGGTCTTGGCCGAACAGGTTCTTATGCTGCCTCAACCAGTGGTGAAATCATAATTGCTTTCAGTACTGGTAACCGTAAGCCTCGGCAACCCACCACCAGCAGTAAGCTTTTAACTTTAAAATGTATTTCCGATTCTCATATAAACCTGGTTTATGAAGCTGTGATCGAAGCAACCGAAGAGGCCGTTTTGAATGCAATTTGCTGTTCTAATGGAATGAATGGACGTGAGCAACGCTGGTGTCCGCCAGTTCCACACCAACGCATTATCGAACTATTGAAAAATGGAAGAACAATCCATGAAAGTAATTGAGAAATATAACGACAGTCAGCACAATCCATATTGGAAGTATCAACTTGGACCGGACACGTACGAAGTAAAAGATACGCCCCAACGCGTTGAAGCTATTAAGAAATCCCTTCACGCCGATGAACGATTTGAATTTCTTACAGCAAAGCCCTTTCCTGAAAGACTAATCACCCGACTCCACCCCTATCACGATTATATCAGGAATACATCATTAAGTTTGCCAAACGATGAGGAGGAGTTTTATCCTGATCTTTTCCCTGGCGAGGGTGCCCATCGCAGAAAAAGATCTGATTCGCCACTCTGGGGAGGGATATGGTGTACCGATGCCGTTACGCCCATTAAAAGAAAGACCTATGAAGTTGCACGTGCCTCTGCTGAAACGGCATTAACCGGCGCTGAATTAATCCGCGATGGCCATGAAAAAACAGTCTATGCCCTGTGCCGACCCTCCGGACATCATGCAGGGCCCCGTGTGTTTGGCGGTTATTGCTACTTTAATAATGTCGCGACTGCGGCCGAGTATTTATTACCTGAAGGTCGAGTAGCGATAGTCGATATAGATTATCATCATGGAAATGGAACACAGGAGTTTTTTGATGATATGAAGTCTGTATTGACGGCATCTATTCATGGTGATCCTGAAGATGAATACCCCTACTTCTGGGGCTATGCCGACGAAAAAGGTAAAGGTCAGGCGATTGGTACAAATCATAATGAACCTTTGCCCAAGGGTACGCAATTAGAACAATACAGCCAGGCTTTAGATCACATACTTAATAAAATCCGTGAGTTTAATCCTGCATATCTTATTATTGCCGCAGGTTTCGATACGCATGAGGCGGACCCTATTGGTGGCTTCAAGCTTCGCACGGAAGATTACTTTGTAATGGGTCAACTGTTTCAGTCGCTGGCAATACCCACATTAGTATGCCAGGAAGGTGGCTACAATATTGATGTTTTAGGAGACTGTGTGAAGAATTTCCTTCTTGGACTGAGACAAACTGTTTGAACTGCTACTTATTGTTGACAAAAGGCGTAATGTTCCCTCGCTTATCCGGTTAATTAAAGAGCTTGATCAGAGTACAGTGTATTCGATATCTGATGAAGAAAAAGGGGCGCGTCTCAATGAGACTGCGCCCCTTAAAGTTGTGTGAATCTGTGTCTGTTATTGGATCATGAGGACAGTTCCGCCATAACCTACGGTGACGCTGATAATACCATCGACGGCCGTGAATTCGCCGGAGCTGGCGTTTACTCCTGTGTTGTGGACCTTCCATCCTGAAACAACAGGGGTGCCGTTGACAGGATTGTAGTACATAATATCAACGGTGCAGGGGAGGGTCATTGCATCAATGGATGTGCGCCCGAAGTCAACCAAGCCTGCACCGGTGAGTGTACCGGTCACAGTGATGGTGTCGTTGGTTGTAACGTTGCCATCCTCCTCCTGAGTTAAATCACAGATGAAAGAGTCGCTGTTAAAGGCCAGTGAATCAACTGTCAGTGCGCCGATGTCATCAGCGCTCATCCCCGGTGAGATGGTGTTGGCCGAGAGCGTTCCGCTGTTAACAGTTCCATTACCTGCAAGTGTGTCCAACATAACGTTGCTGTCGCTCAGGTCGAGCGTGGCTCCTGCTGAAACTGTCACCTGAGCATCTGTGCGGATGGTGCTGTTGCTGACAATCAGTGTTCCGGCAGAGACGAGAGTTGGACCTTCGTAGTTGCCGGCGATCAGATCGGTCTTGTTAGAGGTAGCTCCATTATCCTGCAGTGTCTCACTGTAGATTAATGTACCTGTGCCGGTTTTGGTTACTCCGCCGATACCGGTTAACGGACGTGCTACGGTATAGGTTACTCCGGCGTTGACTTCGAACACGGCGCCTCCGCTGCGGATGTCGACGGTGTGCTTATCATCATTGCGGAAGATCAGCATGCCGTCGATTGTGGGCTGGTAGGTGCCGTTGTCGAAGGCCAGTGTCACACCTTGACTGCTCTCCATGTTGATTTTCGGTACGGCAAGTCTGCCATTGTTGGTCAACTCGATCGTGCCGCCCGCGTTGCCGTAGAAGCTGAACCGGCTGCTCGGGTTCAGGACCGTTACGGTGCCGCCCTCGATCAGCAGGTTGAAGCGGTTATGAGCAATGATATCATTGGCTGTGGTAGAGAGCACTCCGCCATTCCTGATGGTGGTGAAACTTGTGCCGCTGCTCTGATTAGCTAGCTCGACTGTCCAGTAGATATCAGCATTGGCATCGTCAACTAGAAATTCAGGTGAAACCGGTGTCGATGCCCCGTAGCCGAAGTGCAGTGAATTTGCATGGAGCGTGGCTCCACCGGTGACGCGCAGGGCCGGGTTGGTCATTACTGAACCGGCAGCGGTGTACGCACCGATGTAGGAGTGCATGCTGCCACCGCCCAGATAGACTGTGCCGCCGTCAATCTCAAGCGCAGGGCTTACCGTGCCCTGGGTGGTGCGGGCGCCGATTGTTGCGACATTTTCGATGCGTGTGACGGAATCCGCTGTGCCGGTCACTCGGAAGATTCCCTCTGCCACCGTGAAACCGGTGTAACCATCCGTTGGAGAATCACCGTTGTCAGGGAAGATGAGATCCGTATTTTGAACCGTGTTGTTGAACGCCATGCCGTTGCCGACCGAAAGTTTGTTGGCAGTGCCGGAGACGGAAAGTTCAAACACTCCCGGTCCACGTTTGATCAGCGCACCGGCATTGGCCCAGGGCTGGCCGGAGAGGATCAGGTTATCCTGAACATCAAGGATAACCGCGTTGGTGGGGGTGTCGGCAGCGAGGGTGAAGCCGCGAACTTGGGAAGCGGTGCTGCCGCTGTATTGCAGAGTGCCGGATTGCAACACGAGGTTTTCACGGTCAGATGTGGCATCACCAAAAGAGTCGCTGTCAGCAAGGGTCAGTCTGCCGCCATTGACGGTTGTGATACCTCTGAATGTATTGGGCGCAGAGAGCGTGAGTTGACCGGAACCGGATTTTGTGATGCCTCCGTTGCCAGTGACAGCTCCTGAAAGGGTGACGGATGCGCCATCATCGGACACGGCCAGCAGGGTGCGCGGAAGCGCCAGCGGTGCGCTTACCTCATGGACACCAGCTGTCGCATTGATTTCGCCGAAACGGCCATCGTTGTCGAGTGTCAGTGCGTCTGTGCCGCCCAGTGTATAGCTGGACATCGCATTGAACTGCAACACTCCGGCGGTCGCTCCTGCCGTGGTGGTGATGCTCTTATTGACCGGGGCTTGCGGTAAGACCGCCGCCTCGCCGGCCTGCGGCACAATGTCGCCGGTCCAGTTGCCGGCTGTGTTCCACGCGCTGCCGCTATCACCGTCCCAGGCACGCTCGGTGATTACAAAGGAGGATTTGTCCTGGATGGTGAGAATCAGATCCGTGGTGTCCGGTCCCGCAGTGTAGACAGCCGAGAGCGTATAGACCTTTCCAACGACCGGATTGCCGACCTCGGTGTTCTGCAGGACGCTGGCCGGCACGTTGCCTGCGCAGGTGAAGAGCGTATAGGCGCCATCGGTAGCGGGTGAGGAAACGATCAGTTTGGCAAAGGGCATCGAGAGTCCGGACGCGTCCGTAATGATGATCGTATCCGCATTGTCAACAGCCAGCCAGCCGGTTTTTTCAGCATCGCCGACGGTCAGCGTTTGCAGCGTGACGGTGTCGACCGTGCCGACAGTGGAGAAAGTGCCGTTGTTGGTTACCACGAGGGAACCGTCCAGGCGATCATTGGCGGAGAGTGTCAGCGTGCCGCCCGCAGCTACCGTGGTGTCATGCTTGTTCGCGCCCGAAAGCGTCAGCGTGCCCTCACCGGTCTTGATCAGCAGACCGGAAACAGCGGTCTGGTTGGAGAAAATCTGAGGAATGGTCACATCAAATCCGGCGGTATCAATTGTAAGACCGTTGACCCCCAGTGTGGCGGAATCCAAATCTGTTATAAAAGCGGTATTCGCCTGCCGCGCTCTGGCCGTGCCGCCATCAGCTTCCAGCAGAGCTTGCCCATTACCGCCTTTGACTGCTGCACCTGCCCAGCCACGGATCTGATTGGCAGCAAATACTCCGCCATTTAAAATCAGCAGACCTGAGTTGTTAAGGTTATCAGCCACGTTGATGGTACCCAGACGGGTAACACCGCCACTGACGGTCAAAGATGAAAGTTTGGCATCTGTACTGGCGGATTGTCCAAGGCGAATCGAGGTTGAATCATTCTCGCCCCCGCTGATGATCAGTTCGCCCTGACTCTGCGCACCGACAGTGATGCCATCACCGCCGTAAAAACTGTTTGTTCCACCGCTGATTCGAAACAGACTGCGCACGCAGGATGTTGCCCCTCCCAGGCGGATGCGGTTATAGCGATGATTGCCTCCGGTTACGTCAACGGTGCCGTCGCCGCCGTAGAATCCCGGCATGATGTCGCTGAACTGGGTGGTGCCGCCTGCCAGCGTCAGATGCCCGACGGAACTCGCCCCGGCACCAACCATCAGCCAGTCGTTCCATGTCAGCGAGCCGCCTGAGACGGTCATCGTCGCTACGCCGCTGCTACCCATCTGACCATTTCCTGAGTTGATCCAGGATCCTCCGGTCATCGTGACAGTGCCGGTGCTGCCGGAGTTTTTGGCGACGTGGCAGTACTTGGTGGCCACGTTACCGCCGGAGACGTTAAAGTGACCGACCGCCGTGGAACCGTTGCCGACCAGTGTCTGGTAGTTGTTTGCATTCAGGTTCCCGCTGATAACGTTGACGGTGCCGGTGCCGCCGTTGTTGTGTCCGACGGAGAGGTCGATGTTGTCGGGGCCCATGGCGAGTGTCCCTCCGACCAGATTAACCTCACCCACGCCGGTACCGCCAATCTCCGGTGTCTGGTTCGCCGTCCAAAGCCCGTTCGTCGCGATGATGACCTGGCCGAGCTGGCTCTTATTGGCGCCTATATGGCTGTAGTAGTGCGTGATCAGCTCACCGCCGGCGATGTACACGGTGCCGGTGCGGCCCGCCTTATTCTGGTTGGCGATATCAAGCACGTTGAACACCTCGTGGGTGCCGCCTTCAATACGAATTAGGTTTCGCGGACCCTTGGCCCTGAACTCAAGAACATTCCAGCGACTCGAGCTGCCCTCTTTCAATATCAGGGTCTGATCAAGCGAGTCGTTATGGCCGATAACGACTTTATTATCACTGGGTGTTCCGTCAGGATCATAAAAGTTAAGAAGTCCGGAATGCAGTGTGTTGGTCACAACCCCTCCGTAGGTAGCTGCCGTAAAAAGCGCATTGGACATCAGCATCTGGGGTTTTGCATTATTCACACTCTCAATGTTAAAGGTGTGACCGCCTCCATTTAGCCGGAAGGTCGGATTGCCCCAGGTCGAAACGGCCGGTTTCAGCCACCAGGTTCCGAGCGTGTCAAATGAGACGATCCCAGATGAGATCGAAACCTCGGTCACACTCTTGTCTGTATACCCTTCGGCAGGGAAGGTCACCGCATAGGGCCCCGCTATGGAGAATGTGCTCGATTCTCCTTGGAGCGGCACGGCGCCGTCCCAGTTGTCACCGTTGCTGAAGAGGGTGTCGCTCCCTCCTCCGGTCCAGTTGGTCCCAAAGGCACTCGCAGTCGCGAGTAACGATACTAATCCTAGTAGCTGTCTGTTCATCACACGTCCCGTCCTTTTCGTTTTAGCCAGAAAACAACTCTGTATTTATGTTTGAGTACAGCTAACTGACCATTAGTAATTTATGTTTTCAATAGCACCACCACATGGTGCCATAATCAATCGCATATCGCATATCGCATATCGCATATCGCATATCGCATATCGCATATCGCATATCGCATATCGCATATTCCTTATTTTGGTTGCCTGCCTGTGCATAGCACAAAGACAGGCGGCTTCGCCACAGTAGATTTATTCGCCCATGATCTGTAGATCGTAGATTGACCACCAGTTGTATTCGGTGGTGCCTGTCTGCACAATTTTGACATGGCGGGTTTTTGTCGGCAGGATGGAGGCGGTTGTAACTGCGCCCTTGCCCTCACCCATGCCTACAGGTCCATACCAATCTTTCCCATCCATGGATGTGAAGATCTGATACTCGCGTGGAAAATCATTGCCGGACTTGGCTGCGTTCATCACAACCGCGTGAACGGTGTGTTCGGCACCCATATCAACGGCAAACCAGTCCTCAGGTTTCATGGCGCCTCCGGAACCCCAACGCCTGGTCAGGTCTCCATCGATGGCATTGGCCGGTTTTTCGCTGCCTCCCGAGTTGGAAGCAGATGCTTTCCAGCCAGCACGGTCCAGCGCAGGGTAAGTTATGTCGTCTTTTGGTATGCCGTTAATCCGGATCTCATTGATGGACCAGAAGCCCCCACTTGTCCCCATTTGAACAATCTTAATGTAACGGCCATATGCATTATTGCAATTAATGGTGAATGCTTTTTTCTTGGGGTCATCTCCTTTGACAACCGGTTTGCCCCAGCTTGTACCATCGAGAGAAACATAAACCTCATAACCCCTCGGCTGATCAGTTCCCACAGGCCCGGAATCGAGGAAAATCGTTTTAATGGTATCCTCGTAGCCGAGGTCCACCATAAACCAGTCGCCCTTTTTCATAGATCTGCCGGTTGTCCAGCGTGTCTTCGGGTTATTATCGAGTGCATTTTTTTCATCCCCCTGTACGCAGCTTGTGAGTACGATGGCATCGCCATTCATTCCCTGTGTGATACTCAGGGCTGCCTGGAATGCCTCGGCCGATACACTCTTATCTTTCAGATAGGGGGTAACAAATGCCAGGGCATCTCTGTGAACTAAAGATCCCAGCCCTGTGAGCAGCGCGCGTTTTTCCTTGGTGCCTTTGACAAGATCAAGGGCTTCGCGATAGAGTTTGAGTGTCTCTTTCATAGGACGGTTGCTCGGCATGGTCAGCATACGTGCATAGCCGCTTACAGCCAGCACACGGCACTGCTCATCACTATCTTTGCGGCTGGCATCACGCAGTGCCTGCAGAGGCTGCGCATCCTGCCAGTCCTCAGCAATCACCTTGAGAGCCGCCCTGCGTATTATCGAATCCTTGTCTTTAGATGCAGCAATCAAGATGGGCAGAGTGGATGATACCTCCATCTTACCAAGCGTAGAGAGTAATGAGCATCTGGCATTAACGGGTATCTCCTGGGTTAAGCCCTTCAATACAGCATCTGTCTTGAGCGTCTCATCGTCGGTGCTTTTAGATACTTTCACAATAACGTTTTCCAGATATCGCTCTCCCCTGACGTCGGTGGTGTCGACAAGCAGAGCCACGATAACCGGAAGATCTTTAATACGTGCCATCAGGCTGATTGCTTTACGGGCTTCACCGGCAAGAGCGGAGTCTGCATCACGGGCAGCTGTCAGCAGGTCAGCCATCGCGCTGCGGGCCTTGCGGGTGCCAAGTACCTTAGCATATTCCGCTTTTGCCTTAACATCGGCTGAACGCATTAATGCGATAAGCTTCTGGTCAACACCGGGACCATTCATTATGCCGAGTGTCTTGCTGGCTGCCTTGCGTAAATCTCTGTCGCTTTCCTTGTCAGTGGCAATTTTCATCACACACTTGACCGCCTGTTTATCTCCCAGGCTCTCCAGTGCCTGAAGGGCGGCAATACGTATATCAAGGTCATCTGATTCTACCAGCGCCAGCACTCCACTCTGGGCGGAACGGTCGCCACGGGCTGCCAACGCACTGATGGCAATAATCCGGTTGTCTCTCGGCATACTCTTCAGTGCTGCGGCAGCGTCTGCTGCTATGTCGGTTGCCGGTAGATCTCTGATTAGCAGAGCACCGGCACGGGCCATCTCGGTGTTCGTGCTTTTGAGGGCAGTCAATGCGGCTGCTGCACCTTTTTCTCCGGCTGAGATGTTTATGCCGTAAAATGCGGCTGCGCGGATATGCGGAGCGGTCTCGGCTGAGAGCAGCAGCGCATAAGCTTTTGATGCAGCAGATCTGCTGCCGTCAATTCGTTCATAGTCTGCGCAGTTGAGCAGTGCCCGGTCAACCGCCTGTCTGATACTAACGCGGGGTTGAAGTTTTGCGAGTTCCTTTACAGCGGATCTGCCGCCGATGTGGCCTATTGCCTCGGCAGCGGTGGCGGCTGCAATACCATTTTCTTCTGCGATATCGGCCAGAGTGGATACGGCAGAACTTATTTTTCGATTTCCAATCATGGCGGCAATTGCCAGCTGGTCATTGCCCTTGGTTCGTTTCAGGGCTTTAACAAGAGCCTTATCCACCCGTTTGCCGGGCATACGTGTCAGGGCATAGCGGGCCCAGTTGCCCATCTCTGCATCATCAATGAGCTTTGCCAGAGTCGGTATGGCATTGTCGCATCCAACCATACTCAGCTTGCGACAGGCCATGGCGCGGCCTTCCAGTGTGGCTTGGGGATTGGCCGCCAGTGCGGCCAGCCCTTCGGAGAGAAGTTCAAGGTTATCCTCATTATCCATGAGATGTTCGTCAACAAAGGTGTCAACCTGCTTTGCTATATCAATGTTATCACTGAGTTTGTATGCGGCCAGTTCTGTGAGTATGCTCTGGACTCCCTTTTTGAAGCCCGCTGCACGGGATTTTTTCAGGTAGCGCTCTGACAACTCAGAACTGGGGGTGGCATCTGCTTCCAGATCTCCTAGCGCATACTGGATGCCATCCAGATAGCACTGCAGAACTGCTGGATTCCAGAAGATTTCATGGCGATGACCCAGCGAAAAGTAAAAAACATGTCCCTGCCCGTATTCACGTATCCACGCAACTGCAAAGTCGTTGTCTGTGCGTTTGATCTTATCCTTCTTCATATTGGTCTTTGTGACATCCAGACTCATCAGAACGCGGAGTGAACTGCGGGAGTAGTTCCTGAAGGTGTAGATCTCATCTGCTACGGTGAAGTCCAGCCCTTTGAATGCGGCTGACAGCGGGTGTCCAGGGTCTTCCAGATGGACGCGGACATCTTCATTCCAGGGGTGTCCATCGAAATAGCCGCCGATGATTTCGCCATATTCCTTCCAGTTGTAAAGGCAGTCGGTTGCCGCGTGAACTCCAATGAGTCCTTTGCCGTTGCGGATAAAGTCGAGAAAACGTTTCTGTGCCGTGGCCTCTCGGACTTCATCAGCATCTACGAGCAACGGCAGCCTGATGGTGGTGTTGTTCATGACGATTGCATCAAAGCTGTCGAACTCCGGTTTTTCCAAAATGGAGAAATCATTCACAACGACAGTTGAGAAGGCCCCGGTTTTACGGCCCAGGATTTCAAACGCTTTAGCTCCGTACGGAACGGATGAATGAGGAAAGCCCTCGCACTGGTTGACAATCAACACCTTGCGTGCTTTTTTCGGAGTCGCAGTTGCCTTGGCTGGCGCTGCATTCTCCATGAGCGTCACCTCTTCAGCTGAAGGTGGCTTGAGCTCTTTAGGTGCTGCCAGAGCGGTCATAAATAGTTGAGAAATAATAAATAAAGTTAAAAGATGTTTAATCATGATTGTTGCTCGTTATCTGTTATGAAAAGTAGGAAATATTTAAACTGTAGTGTTGCTTCTCAGAAGCAAATTCTTTCGTTCATAATTACGATTCTAATGAATCGGCCATTTAAACTGTAGTGTTGCTTCTTAGTAGCAAAAACAATTGGCTCTAAGAGCAACTCTATAGGAGGGATGGTTAAACAGAAATCTTCCAAGGTGCGCGCATTCCGCGTGCTAGGAATCTTCCGGCAGTCGGGTTATCTACAAAGTTCCTCTTCTCTGGATTCCATTTCAGCGGTTCGTTCAACCGGTAGGCAATTGAAGCCAGCGAACAGACGGTGAGGGTGCTGCAGCCGACATCTGCTGTGCAGATGCATGGCCGCCGTGTGCGGATACCGTCGAGCCAGTTGGTCATGTGGCTGTTGGATTCATAGACGCGTATATCGCCAGCACCCCATTTGTGTCGGATAAGATCAGCGGGGTCGGTTTCCAGATATCCCCGGTTGACCTTGACCGTTCCGTTTTCACCGATAAATTCAATGGCTGCCTTTCCGCTGGCGCCGCCATGGGTCATCGGGGTGCCGTCGGCATACACAAAGGTCAGCAGTTTGTGTTCACTGAACTGTGGGGGGATGATCTCCACAGGTCCGCTGCAATCCATTCCCAGCCCCCACTGGGCAATATCAAAGTGATGAGCACCGAAGTCATAAAGGCTCCCGTTGCAGTAATCGCGATAGCGACGCCAGGCAGGAAATACCTTGTAGTTATCCTGCGGAGCAAGTATGGCATTGTAGGGCCGCATCGGGGCTGGCCCCAGCCACATATCCCAGTCTAGTGTTTTCGGAGTAGGTTCTGCTGGAAGATAGCAATCTGTTGCGGGACCGCCGACATTCACATGCACCATCTTCACTTTGCCGATGGTGCCATTGCGTACCAGCTCACACCCGAAGCGGAATTTATAGTCGGAGCGCTGCTGACTGCCTGTCTGAAAGATGCGGTTATAACGTCGGGCTGCCTCAGCAATTGCTTCAGCTTCGCGGATAGTCAGGGCCAGCGGCTTTTCACAGTAGACATCCTTGCCGGCTTTCATAGCTTCGATCGCCATAATTGCATGCCAGTTGGTAGGGGTGGCAATCATGACTGCATCAATATCAGGACGTGCAATCAGCTCGCGGAAATCGTGAAGGACAGCAATGCCTTTGTAATCCTTGCCATAGCGTTTGGAATAAGTCTCTTTAATCAGATCTGAGCATTTTTTCAGGCGGTCGGTTTCTACATCGCAGATGGCGACCACCTGGATATCCTCGCGACCGAGGCAGCCTCGCAGGTGTCCCCACATCATCTTGCCCATACCGATAAGGCCGATCGAGATACGATTGCCTGGAGCAGTTTTGCCATCAGCTCCGAAAGCGGAAGCTGGGATAATCGATGGTGCAGCGGCCGCCCCCACGGTTGTCACTGCAGCCATACGCATAAAGTCTCTACGTGTACTTCTCATGTTCTCTCCTGATTTTCAGTGATAATTTACTCAGTCATTTTAAAGCGTAAAACATTAGCTATTAATGTGTTCGTTTACAATGCAAAAAAACGCATATTGCTTTTCACGATACCGATGCCGGATAACATTCATTTTTTTTACGTTCTATGTTGTACGAATTATACTGTGTTGCATTGGTTTAATCCTAGTCCGGTAAAGCTGGCACTTGGATCGCTCAGACAAAGGTGGTTGCCATTACTAACGTCATCCTTCGCGAACCGGAGCACAGCAGTTATAACAATCTTAAGATTATCCGAAAAGAACCATAAATGATATGGTAATATTGCGCATTTAGGGGGTAAAATAGCGAAATAATTTGACGCGAAAATTTTTACGATTTTGAATTACATTAAGCAGAATGGGCTCAAAGTATCCAGGGATCAAACCTATACTGCCTGCATAATTTTCACTTCTTATTCAACCAGGAAGGATATGTTTCACCGGTTGTTGTTCCTGAGCCTTTTACGCGGGCACCCCATGTGACGCTGTCGCCCAGGCAGACAATGGTGGAGTCCGGTTTGATTTCATCAGCAACCGTTTTATAGAAACACTCTGCCAGGGCTTTGTAGCCGGAAGAAGTGAGATGCACACCATCCGGGCAGACCAGCTCCTTTTTTTTGGCAACCACAGCCTGGAAGTCGGCGACCTTAACCTGCTTGTCTGCAATCAGTTTTCTGAGCGCTTTGTTATAACGGTCGATTTTTCCATTTGGTCCCTCTGTTCCGTAGGACTCTTTCTTATGGCGTTTCAGCAGTGCTTCCTCTCCGATGGGATGGATGGTAGAGACTACCGGTTTAATTCCTGCGCTTCGCGCCTGATCCACCATCCATTCCAGATTCTCCACATACGCCTTTTCTGAAATAAATTGCGGTTCATTCAGAGTGTCGTTAAGACCGAAATAGATGAAAACAAAATCCGGTTTCAGGTTCAGGACATTCCGTTCAAAGCGGTTTCGTCCCTGACGGCTGTTTTGTCCTCCAATGCCTTTGTTGTAGACAGTCAGCATTTTGCCGGTATTATCTTCGCCAATCACTGCCACAGCGCTCAGCATGATGAGTGCTCCTCTTAATAAAAATTTTGAAATCTTATGCATTGTTATTCGTTCCTTTCTTTACCCGCTTCCACTGGCGCCACCTCCAAAAGAGCTGCTGCCTTTCTCGCAAGCTCGGATCTTTTGTTGGATATTGGATATTCAGTTCCTGTGTGCTAAATCTTCTGTCGCTGCAAAGAAGGGTGCCGTTGCATTGGCTGTCTGTGTAGAGTGCAAGGCTCATTTTTTACGCACTACTTCTTGCCCTTTTTGAGTAACTCTGTGGCATGCAGAGCATAGACTCCGCGTAGATCAAGGGCATACTCTTTAAGAGTTTTTTCTGCTAGTCCTTTGTAGTCGCCGCAGCGGTAAAGTGCACGTGCCACGGAGAGTTCACGCAGGGCTTTATGGCGTTCCACCATGCTTCTCCATATTTTTGCGTCCTCTATAGAGGTGAGTGCATTCCCCCTGATTTTAGGCAATTGAAGTAATCGGGCTAATGCAGCGGCTGCGGATGGATCATGTAAATTTTCCAAGGCAATGGTGATTGCGCGGAAACTGGAGAGAGGAGCAGACTCATTAATCTCTTTCGCTTTGGCAATAAGAGGTTTTAGTGCACGTTTGTCACCTGTCCTTCCCAGAGCAATTATGTATATTTGGTGATCGCTCAGTCTGCGCCCCAGGAATTCAGACCAATGCCGCTTTTCACGAACAGCGCCGAGATCTTTGTTTACCGCATAAATAAGTGATTTAATCCCGGTAGCATCTCCTTCCATTCCAAGCACTTTGGCATAACAGAGTCTGGCTTCGCCTGTCTTCGCTGATTTGTAAGCCTCTTGAAGCAGGGGGCGGGCTTCGGTGAAATGTTCCAGTACAATGCTGACATCTTTGCATTTGTTGCCGACGTTTACTACGGCTTGAGTCAAGCGTTCTTTTGAGACAGGGCGAGAGTCCTTCCAGTTAAGCACCTCTTTCGGGATGATCTTGATTTCAACCAGATGACGCTGCAGTTCCTTAACATCAATGTCTTTTACGCTTTTTTGTTGCTGTGCCGCGATTGCGGCAGCCCGGCCGGCAACATAACCCATGTTCTGGATATCCGGCTGCATGCGGATAATAGGCATGGAATCACGATGGGCGCTAATTCCCAGTCCGGTAACGATGATGTTGTCAATTTTTCTGGGTAGCATTGCGCGGTAGGGGATATTTGGTTTGAAAACCTGAGGCGTGTCCGGTCCGCAGAGAAAGCATATGTCGGCAATTGTATAACCATGGCTGTCATAGTTGCTGCGTGCCTGTACAACAGTGTCTGGAAAGGTTCGTTTGTTGACTAGGTCAAGTGTGGTGTAAAACACCTCGCCGATAATACGCTTTCTTTCGCGGCTCTGAACCAGCTGGGAGGCATCCCAGGAGTTGGCCAGTCTGTGCCGTCCGTGAACACCGAAAAGCCATAGGTCAGCTACATCACTGTCGCTTACATATCCGAAGTCGGAGTTGATATAGCTTGCGCCCAGCTCGCGGGGAGATAGCCCCACCCCCTGGAGGGCAATTTCATCATCGCCGACAAATATACACTCGGCACCGGCAACCGCTGCAATGTCCGAATTACCGGTGGCATCCACAACATTTTCTGCAAGCACTACACCGCGTCCATCAGGCGTTGCAACTACAACTCCGATGACACGGTTCCCCTCAGTTACCGCGCCGCATCCGATAGCGCCGAACCACAATTCGGCTCCATTAAGGCGGTTTTCTCTGCGCCAACACTCCCGTTTGCCTTTTATATGGACCTCCGCTCCGAGCTTCTTGACGGCTTTGTCATGTTCCGTTGTGAAGCCGCAGCGGTTTCCATAGCAGTATTGGCCGATCATTCCGAGAGTACTGATGCCTCCCATGCCGTACAATTGCTCAATGACCAGTGTTCGGGCTCCTGTACGGCTGGCGGCAATGCCTGCCGGTGCACCGCAGGTGCCGCCGCCCACAACAACCACATCGTATCTGCCTAAAATCGGTAGAGCGCGACGGGGGGATTCAACAACCTTATCCGGTCTCTGAAATGGTCGCACTCCTGCAAGATATTCACGTATCTCAGCTTGATTTTTTTCAGTTGATTTTTTTGCGGCGCAAATAACTTTCGCTGGCTCCTTTATTTTTTTGGCTTCAGCAGCCGCCGCAGCACCAATCTTTTCACCGATTGACATAAGCGTTACCGGGCGCAGCAGTTTCTCCGCTGCCTCTCTTGATATATTTGCGCATCCACCCAGAACATACATTCGGGCGATGTTTTGAGGTTGAAAGCAGCCTGTGTCGATGCTTCCGTTTTCAGGCCACTTTCCTTTAAGAGATGCATTGCTCTTTATTTTGTCTGGTGGAAGATGGAACAGGCTATCGGCTCCCTCCAGCAGCGATGTCACAAATGTCCGGTCGCGGGCTATCTGCTCAGCTTCAGCAAATGACTTATAAGAGCCGTCTTTCATATTAATCTGCATTGTGCATTCAAATGCCTTGCCTGCAATGCGTTTGCCATTCATTTTGCGCTTGCCAATTGTAATTGCTGAATCATAATCACCGGGTAGCTGTCTGATGCTCATCTTTTTGGAGTCAGGGGGTGCTCCTGCAATTATTATGCGTTTGAATGTCTGCGGGCCGGAAGGATAGGGGCTGAATTGTGCGCCAGCTATACGGGCTGCGGTAGCGCGTTCGGATGCATCAATAATGATCTTTGCTGCAATTGCCTGGCGTCCACTGCGGTTTGCCATTACGATTCCTGCCGGGTTGCCCTGGGAGTCGTGCAGAATGTCGGTTACATAAGTTCCTGTCAGATAGGAGACCCCTGCATCCAGGAGTGCGTTGTCCAGAGCCTGCTTGACATGTAGTGGAGTCGGTGTGACCAGCCACCCTTCTTTCGGCATCTTCTGACGTACAATGATCTCAGCCAGCAGCATGCGTTTTGCTTTTTCTTTTTTGAGGACCTCCATTTTTATAAATTTGGCACTGTGCTGTTGGGACGATGTGAAAGAGATGCGGTTCTTATCGGTTGGGGTGGGGGAGGTTGTCATTGTAAGCGGCTTACTCCACTGCTTGCCGTCTGAACTGAAGGAAACATTGGCGCTGTCGGTTTTATAGTCATTTTTGCTTTGAAAAGCGATCAGGTTAATACCGGTGATCTTTTTTACGGAATCCAGTTTCAGGGTAAAGGTAACAGAGTCTGCAAACTCAACTGTCTCCTGCTGAACATTAAAATGCTGTCCGTCATTGAGCATATTTCCTTTGTCGATATGCCTGCCACCGGATTTGATTGAACTCTCATATGAGAATAAGCATGCCGGGTTTGTTTTAGTATAGATGTTGCGGGCAAGTGGAGATTCGGGCTTTTCATCCTTGTTCAGCCATAGCCGTAGTGTGCCGGCAATGTCGTCACCCAGATAGGTACGGGGGGCCGCCAGAAAAACCGATGCTCCGGATTGGGCGGCTTTCTGCGCTGCGGCTACAGCGCCGCTTGAACCACCGATGACCACAACATCGACCTCCCTGCACAGAGGAATTTTGCGTTCTGATTCGATGATATGGGTGGGTTTTCCCCATCCTGTTAAAGAGAATACACTAAGTGTTACGGCTAATAAGATGCAGTGATTACTGAAAAAATGCATGTATGTTGACCTTCAATAGAGAGTTACGCTTAATTTGCTTCAATTGTAGCAAAGTAGCGGAGTGATGTGGTTACGATTTTTTTTTAATGTAGAATTGGCTCCCGTGCCAACTCTACAGATGGCTATCTGCATATCCGCTTAGGTTGACTTAATTTCGAACGGAGTCTAGACTTCCCATTGTCCGATTTCTGTCACCAAAGAATTGCACCTGTAAAACTCGCGCACTTTCGCATTTTAGAACTCGCGCACTATCTCCGTCGCTCTAGTTCACGAGTATGAGCGTGCCTTCCAGCCAGTAGGAGAACAGGATCTGTTTCGCCACTGTGTCATGTCTGAGAGAGCTACGATCCGGCATATCCACAGTTGCCGCAAAGAAGGGGGCAGCTGCGTTGGCCAGTAGGGAACCGCCTGCAGAGTAATCCACGATCACATATGTACCTGATTTGACCGGTGTGCTTTCGTCAAAGTCGAATGTCATAGCGCTGATATCGAGCGTGCCGCCGGTTACAGTCATCCCGTTCGGGGTGTCGCTGTCGTTGAATAGGCAGTGCCATGTAGCGCTGCCCTGCAATGTACCCTGGTTAACCGCTAAGCTTGTTGCCTGCATGTCAGCGGTAAGCGTCAGAACATTGCTGTTTGTTTTTGCTAATGTCAGGGGCCCTACGAAGTCTCCCGCGAAGGTTCGATTCTCACCGTCATTTATGGTCAGGGTGCCGCCGCCTGCGCTGTCAATCACGCTGTTGTCCATGATTCCAACATCATCGAGCAGAGCAACCTCCTGATCATACCCGTTAAGGTCAAATGTAGCGTATTCTAAATTGGCACCATTGCCGATGAATAGTTTGGTCCCAGTCGGTAGACGATTGTTGCCCCCATCCAGGCGTAAGGTGGCTAAAACCACGTACGTGTTGCCCCCGTATGTGTTTTCTCCGCTTAGAACCATTATTCCCGTGCCGTATCCGCGGAATTCAACATTGTGGTTTGAGGGGCCATCATCTATTACGCCGCTGATGCGCAGAGTTGTGTTGTCGCCGGCCGTAATACGTGTGTTATTTTGATCGATCAGCACATCGCCAGCCCACGTGCAATCCCCGGAAGCGCTAGCCAATGCACCATAATTGGAGCTTGTTCGGCCGGCTATTGTAATTGATCGGTTTGTAATTGTGATATTTCCACTCAGTTCGAAAGAGGCGCCGTTACTTACTGTTGTAGATCCGTCTGTGGTTCCCAGAGCTGAGTTGTTCGCTGCTCTCAGGGTGCCTCCTTCAACGATAATATTTCCTGTAAATGTGTTAGTTCCGCCTAGTGTCAGAATTCCGTTACCGCGCTTGGTCACACCGCCGTCGCCGCCCCCATTCAGTAGATCCTGGTTGATGCCAATGCTGTAGCCTGCCGTGTCGATAAGCACACCGCCTGCCAGCACATTTGCCTCTTTCAACCCCTCAAGAAAGAGTGATTCAGAGTTATTAGCTTCGAGTATGCCACCGTTAAAATTGATAACAGAATCACCATTAGGTGTACTCGATTTCATGTAGATTTTACTAACCCTGGTAGTGCCTCCGTCCAGGTTGACCACACCTTTTCCGCTGGTGTTATAGGTTGAATGTCCTCCATACATAAGAACCCCAACATCAAACAATCCGTTACTCACAGTCAACATGCCTGTTCCAGTATCTCCATATTTCACGGTGAAAACTGTAGTTCCGGTTGTCTGGATGTACGTTCCGCCGTCAATCACGAGTTTGCCGTCTGCATTGTATGAAAGACCCCCAGCCGCTGAAGCCTGTCCCTCGAATATGCCACCTGTAATATACATGGCACCATCGGAACCGCTGCCGATAAAGAGAGGACGATTATTGCTGTTTTGATAGATCGTGTGTCCCTCTGCCGTGGTGTAGTAGATAGGGCTGCCAGAGCCGTTGGCTACAGTGAGCCGACTCTCTAAGTTAGTGACATTATATGGGCTTGGACCAGGTGTTGTATCCCAGTTGGAGCTGTTGGCAAAATTAGAGTCAACCGTGCCTCTCCAGACATATGTATCCGCCTTCATTTGAACGGCTGCTCCCGCAATAATTACGCTGAGGAGAAAAGAAGTATAGATATTTTTCATGATTTTTCCTTATCATATTAGAATTTCACACACATTGAGAAAAATTAAACTTCATTATATCAAACGTATCTGTTGAGCGCAAATTGAAATAACCCTCGCAGAGGCGCAGAGATCGCAGAGTTTAATGGTTTCGTGATCAAACTATTTTCTTTTTGTATTCTATGCAACGCGAAGCGTTGTTGACTAAACCAGCGGTGCATATCATACAACTGTTCAATAAGAGAGAAAAGATTTCGCATAACACATAGGCTCAGTTTGGTTCCGGCTCCGCTGGTTTAGTTATTATTCAGCTTTCTTGGCTTTCATATTTTCCATCAGCTTTTTGCGCTCATCGGGGCTGAGTTTTCCGTCGCCATCGGCATCGAATTTTTCGAAGGTCATTTTACGTTCTGCTGCGATAGCTTTGCGCTCTTCTTTGCTGAGTTTTCCATCGCCGTCTGTATCATATTTTTTCATCATTTCTTTGCGTTGTTCAGGATTTATGCGTCCCTTGGCATTTTTGCCTTTTTTCTCGCCTTTCGCTATTCTCTTGCCTTTGCCTTCTTTTTTCATTTTCTTGCGGCGTTCGGTCATAAAGGCTTTACGCTCTTCTTTGTTGAGTTTGCCGTCGTCGTCTTTATCGTACTTCTTTATCATCTCATTTTTTGTCTTGTCTGCTTCTGCTTTTTCGGCTTCGTTGAGTTTGCCATCGCCATCTTTGTCAAAGCGTCTTATCATCATTTTCTGCCGCATGTCTTTGTTGCCGCGTTCTCTTCCTGCGAATTCTTTTTTTTCTGCCGCCAGTGTAACTGCGGCCAGGGTTGCGATTGTGATCAGCACTGTTGTCTGTTTAATGTTCATCAGTTTGTTCCTTACTTTTAGTGTTTGTTACTCCATATGAAAATAGTACAGCTATATAAACGGAGTTGTCACGGGTTTATTGCAAAAAAAAAGCTTTTCATCGAATTTTATGGAATGCGTTTAAGTTTAGAGGTTTTCCGCACATTCAACCCCTTCCATATTCGATATTCATTGATATGGCATGAATTCAGCTATTGTTAAGTCATGATCCACGAAAATCTTCATAACTTATGTGTGGCATTCGCGTGGGCTATTGGTTATTATTTAAGAGTATTTTTTTAAAAAGTCAAAGATGGGTAGTTTATGTCCGACCATGCGAATGCATTTGTAACATTAATATTAAAGAAGACCGGGCTTTTTACCGATTTCCAGATTTCTCAGATTTTAGCAGCCGAGGATACTGATGGAACCGGTATAGTAGGTGTCATTATTAGATTGGCAATGGTTCGCGAAGATGAATTCCTGAAGAAGGTGGGAGAGGTGCTCGGTTTTAAATATACCGAGATCTCGGATATACGACCAACGGATGAGGCTATTACCAGTTTGCCGGCTCGTGCCGTTTATCAATATCATGTATTGCCGATCAGTGTTGAGGCTGGTATTTTGAATGTTGTGGCTGGAAATCCATTTAATACCAGCATGGTCGATGGCTTGCGTCTGGCGGCCAAATGTCCGGTTGAGGTGTCGCTGAGCACGCATGATGAAATCGATAAAGCGATCCGGAAATATTATGGTGTGGGTGCTGATGCAATTGAGAAAATGATCTCGGATGACCGTTATTCGGTTGATTCGGATCTTGACTCCATCTCCAAGATTGATGTTAATGAGATTGGTGCAGAAGCCTCCATTGTTAAGTTTGTTAACCAGATTATCTCGGAGGCGGATCGGCAGGGGGCTACGGATATTCATGTTGAACCGATGGATGCAGAGCTGCGTATCCGTTACCGTATTGACGGCATGTTGCATAAGGTTGATGTTCCGCCGCAGTTGAACAGGCTGAAGGCTGCTATTATATCCCGAATAAAGGTTATGGCTAATCTGGATATTGCTGAGAAGCGTCTTCCTATGGATGGCCGTATTGGTATCCGGCTCGCCAATGATGATATTGATATCCGTGTTTCGACTATGCCGACGGCTTTTGGCGAGTCTATTTCGTTGCGTCTGCTACAGAAAGCCGGTAATTTTGTGAAACTTAAGGATCTGGGTTTTAACAGCTTTGACTATGATAATGTGATCAAGCTGGTTAACCGTCCGAATGGAATTTTTCTTGTGACAGGGCCTACCGGTTCAGGTAAATCAACCTCTCTTTATGCGTTTCTACATGAAATTAATAAGATGCAGGTGCGTATTCTGACAGCCGAGGACCCCATAGAATATGAGATGGCCGGCATTAATCAGGTATTGGTACGTCCGGATATCGGGTTGACATTTGCTCGGGCATTGCGGGCCTTCCTGCGTCAGGACCCTGATATTATCATGGTGGGTGAGATTCGAGACGGTGAGACTGCTGAGATTGCGATTAACGCTTCGCTGACAGGACATCTTGTTTTCAGTACATTGCATACAAATGATGCTGCGGGAGCTTTTGCTCGTTTGATTGATATGGGAGCGGAACCGTTCCTGGTGGCTTCGGCTGTGGCAGGTGTTATGGCCCAGCGTTTGGTACGTCGCCTCTGTCCTGAGTGTAAACAGGAGATTCCTCTTGATATGAAGTGGTATGATCTGGAGTATCCGCCGCAGTCGGATAAGGTCTGGACTACTAAAGGTTGTGAGGCCTGCACGGGAACTGGATATCGCGGACGCCGTGGTCTCTTTGAGTTGTTGGTCGTCTCGGAAGAGATTGAATCACAGATTATTGCCCGCAAATCTTCGGCTGAGATTCGAGCTCAGGCCGCCTTGCAGGGAATGAAGAAGCTGCGTGAGGACGGCTGGGTTAAGATATTTAACGGGGTGACCTCAATTCAGGAGGTCATGCGTGTTACAGAGGATTGACGGTAGAGCAATAGAGCTACGTTAGTTGCTGTAAAACCAAATTCTTTTTATTTTTGCACGTTTTCACTTTCAGGTTTTGACTGACAGCGCGGAACGCTACCACTAATTCGATGTTGGATGTTGAACGTTCGTGTTGGTTGCGGCTTTGACTCGCTAAGTTCTTCGTGGTAAGATTTTGGGTTGCGGGCTACGCCCTCGTTAGGTTAGAGTTTGCAGGAGCTTGGAATGATTCCTGCATATTAAAAAAAGCTTCGTTTTTCAGGAGATATATGGCGCAATTTGATTATAAAGCCAGAGCTAAAGATGGCAAAAAGAAAGATGGAACTGTTAATGCATCTGACCGTCGCTCTGCTTTGGCTGAGATAGAGAAGCTGGGTCTGATGCCGGTATCTGTTACGGAGAGCGTTAAGAAAAAGGGCTCCCAGGGCTCTTCTTCTTTCTGGAAACTGCAGATTGGCGGGCCCAGGCTCAAGATGAAGACTATCGAGGTCTTATTGTTCACCTCGGAGTTGAGTGATCTGTTGGAGGCAGGGATGACACTTGGGGCGGCTTTGAATTGTCTGGCAAATCAGGGCGAAGATGACTCAGCGCAGAGTCGGATTGCAGCAGACCTGCGTGATCGTATTATGCGGGGAGAGCAACTTTCTGACGCAGTAAGTGCGCATCCTGACACATTCCCTAATCTCTATGGAAATATGATTAGTGCAGGTGAGGCATCCGGTGCGATGATTGAAATTCTGCGCCGGCTGGTAGAGCATTACGAGCGCACTGAGAATATGAACTCCCGCATCAAATCCGCGATGACCTATCCTGTCATTGTTCTGTTTTTCGGGATTGTGACGGTTATTTTTGCGATGACAAAGGTGATACCGCAGTTCACAAAGGTTTTTGAAGGGCTGGGAGATTCCCTGCCGCTACCGACTCAGATATTGGTCAGTTCGAGTGATTTCATGGTGAAATATGGAGTGTTTGTGCTGGGAGCCTTGGTTTTTGGTATAGTTTTGTTTCGCAGACACATCAAAACCCAAGAGGGCCGGTTCTGGTGGGATGGACTTAAATTGAAGGCGCCGCTGATCAAAGGAATTGTCGCTTGCGGCACCTATTCAAGTCTGGCCTATACGATGCGCACATTGCTCTCCAATGGAGTGAATGTTCTGCATGCTCTTAGGATTGCCGAGGAGACCTGCGGTAATGAGGTGATTGCGAGGGCTCTGAGAAATGCCCGCGAGCGGGTGACCGATGGAACAACGATCTCCGGGCCGCTGGCGGGAAGTAAAGTTTTTCCGAAAATGATGACCGATATGCTGGCGGTTGGCGAGCAGTCGGGCAATATGCCGGGATCTCTGGGGCATATTGGCAAGCGCTATGAAAGTGAGATGGATCGCAATATTACGATGTTTACCAACGCATTGGAACCGATTCTGATTGTAGCGATCGGTATTGTTGTTGGATTTGTGGCAATCAGTATTCTGATGGCGGTCTTCAAGGTGACTTCCTCGCTGGGTGCGGGGTAGGGAGAAGAGCGAAGAGTGAAGAGTGAAGAGCGAAGATGGGTGCGCTTTGTTGTTTATTCCTCGCAGAGGCGCAGAGAACGAGCTGTTGCAGCGTGTTAGAGGTGAGAGGTTAGAGGTTAGAGTTGGACGTTAGAGGTCGGGAATTTTTTACACTCATGTTTGCGATCACTGAGTGGTCGCAAAGAAGATAGAAGATTGCAAAAAAAAAGGAGTTATAAAGATGAAAAGAAACAAAAAGGATAGAAAACAGATAAAAGGCGAGCGTCGCAGTGGTTTTACGCTGGTTGAGCTTTTGCTTGTGGTAACGATTCTGGGCATTTTGGCTGCTGTCGTTATTCCGAGTGTGATCGGCCATGATGAAGAGGCGCGTATTCAGGCGACACGCACCAGCATTGCTGCTATTGAACAGTCGGTTCAGGTGTTTGCAATGCGTCATAATGGCAAACTGCCGGATACCCTTGATGAGCTTACTGTTGGAACGGATGATCGTCCGGGGCTTTTAAAAGAGGGCTCTTTAAATGACTCCTGGGGCGAACCGTTCGGTTATAGCAAACAGGGCAAAAAGTTTAAGATTACATCTGCCGGTCCTGATGTTGAGATGGGTACTGAGGATGATATTACGAACTAAAGCTGCCTTTTCGACAAGCTCAGGACAGGCGGGCACTCAAATAAGTTAATTACGAAAGGCGCGAAAAACACGAAAATTGTTTTGCCGATTATTTTTATCAATAAAGAAAACTTTTTTCTTTCGTGCTTTTAGTGTTTTTCGTAGTTAATAAACGTTCATAAAAAAATTGAATATATATGCAAGTATCGCGCAGAGCTTTTACCTTAGTTGAACTTTTGATTGTTATTGTCATAATGGGCGTTATGGCCGTTCTGGTGGGGCCATCGTTTTCGACCGGTTCCGACTATGCGCGTCTGAAATCCGCCTCAAGGGGGGTGGTACAGCTCTCCCGCTACTCCAAAACAATGGCGCTGCTACACCAGACTCCTGTAGATCTTGTTTATTCCTCGGATGGCAAATTGAGCGTTGAGTCTGCGGGCAGCAGCGGGGATTCTCTGGTTTCTTCGGACTCTTTTGCGCGAAGCAGTATAGTGGATGATGCCGATGGCGAAGCAGAGGATATTGAAACTCCTCCTGTTAAGGAGGGGGAATCTGAGTCCTTTTCCGGTGGTGGATCCACATACGTGATGGCTGAACTGAATATTGAGAAGGAGTACAAACAGATCACCTATCGCTTTGAGGGGTATACGGATACGATTGAAGGAGGTAATGAAGCAGGCAATATTTCGTCTTTTGGATCGTTTCATAATGAGGATGACGATGATCCTGAGGCTCCTACTTCATTCCGCGTGCATTACAAGAGCAATGGAACCTGTCGTCCTTATCGGGTGCGGGTGATTGCCGGGGGAGATGAAAGTACGTTTAAACTTATCTCGGTTAATATGCTGGGAGCGGCAAAGGTCGAAGAGGAGGATGAGTTTTGAGACGTGATGGCTTTACTCTGATTGAAATTTTGTTTGCCACTATGATTCTTTCATTTGGTTTGATCTCCCTGATGTCGGGTGTCAGTAACTGTGCATTAATGATGACTCTTTCCGCTGAGTATCAGAAGGCTCAGTATGTTTTCTCTCTCGGTGAGTTGAAATATCCCATTGATGACAGTGATGATGTTGAGGAGGATCTCCCTGTTGATCCTGACGATGAGCTGGTAGAGGGTTATACCTTTGAACGCACCGTGGATGAGAAAGAGGAGGAGACCGGTGTGGTTGATGACAAGTTGTATACGGTCAGGACCCGCGTTTCATGGGGTACCGGCGAGGACCAGTTTGAAGAGCTGGTACGTTATGTGCTTCAAAAAGAATTTAAATGATTAAAAAAGCAATAGATAAGGGCTTTACGCTGATTGAGCTGGTGATGGCGACCATGATACTTTCCATCATGATGTTGATGTCATTTTTCTGTTTTGATGCGGTGGTACAGAGCTGGACAGCGGGAATTGAGGTTTCGGATGCCATGGGGCAGGCCGATTATGTGATGGAACAGCTAGTTTCAGGGTTGCGTTCCGCCTACTATCCGGATGCGGGAACGTCGGTAGATGATTACGGTTTTCAGTTGAACGATAATGGCGAAGATGAGGATGCCATGGATTCGATTAGCTGGGTGAAACTCGGCAGTGCCCTGGTCGGTGAGGATTGCGGTTTTGCAGAGTCGCCTCACCGCATGAGTATTTCGATCAGTGATGATGAGGATGATGGCGGGCTCCTGGCCAAAGCCTGGAGGGTTGATCTGCATCTGGATGAATTTGATCCGGAGGAGGATGTTCTTCCCATTGGCCTTTCACCACGGGTGATTGCTTTTAACTGTCGCGTGCTGGATAAGGATCAGCCCGAGAAGGATGATGAGCCGAACTGGCAGGATGAATGGTCCTCTTCAAACTGCATTCCCAAGGCGGTGGAGATCTCTCTTTATATGGAACCACCAGCGAATGCAGAGGATCAGGATCCCATTGCGGTCAAGCGCATTGTCAAGATACCTCTCTGGGATATCTCACAAAATCCCCGGAAAAAGGGTAATGCACAGAGTACCCGCAAAGTGGGTGGCGGTGTCAATCAGCAACCTGGTGGTGTCAATCAGCAGCGGGAACTGAGACCGCCGAGTGTTAGCAATTAAATCGCCATGGAAATTTTTCTCGCAGAAGTCAGAGGTCAGAGGTCAGAGGTTAGAGGTCAGAGGTCAAGCTACGAGCTACCAGCTACAGGCTACGTGCTACAAGCTATAAGCTACAAGCTACAGGCTACGAGCTACACACTAAAACTTATGGATATAAACAGATATAACCGAATTACTGAATTGCGTTCCTCTTCGGGCGGTTCGGCGTTGATTATTGCGCTATGGACCATCAGTTTGTTGAGTATCCTTGTGATGTCCTTTGCTTTAGATGCCATGATTGAGGGGCGTATCAGTACCTACGTGCGGCAGCGTCGGCGGGTGGATTATCTGACTCAGTCCGGGGTTGCGATTGCCGAGATGCTGCTGGAAAAAAAAGACAATGTCAGCAGTGGCTCATATGCGGATGATGACGAAGACCGCTGGAAAAAACCGGCATTGCGTTTGAAACGCGGCCAGAATGCGGTTATTGATGAAGAGATTGAGGATGGGGTGGTGCATGTTGAGATCATCCCTGAGGAGGCACGCTGGAATATCAATCTGCTGGTGGGATCGAATTATGATGAGGTCTGGGAGCGGATGTTCACCAATGCCGGAATCCCACAGGAGTATTTTTCCGAGCTGATTGATTGTTGGAACGACTGGATTGATGCGGACAGCACGTCTTCTTCGGATGGTGCTGAGGATGATTATTATAAGTCATTGGAAAAGCCTTATACGGCTCGGAATCGGCAGATCGACACCGTTGACGAGCTGCTCCTGATTAAAAACTTTGGAAATGCGATCTTGAACGGGGGAATTCTTAACCCTGAAGAGGAGAACAAGGAGTTGCAAATCCAAGTTAAGGGAATAAAGGAATTGTTTACGACCTACGGTGATGGTAAGATAAACGTTAATTCAGCCCCAATGGGAGTTTTGATGACAGTTCCCGGGATTGATGAAATAACAGCTGGCGCCATTATAGAGGAGCGTGAAGGAGTTAATGCAGGCATGACGACACTGGGTCGATCAATGTCGAGAAGCTCTTCAGGCTCCTCCAATGATTCAACAGGCAATGTTTCCTCTATGGATGAAGATGAAGACTATTCATTTAAATCCACGGGGGATTTCATGTCGCGTATTCCTGGTTTGGATACGGGCGTGTCGCAGTTTGTTGATACGCAGGCAAAGACGTTCAGACTTGTGATTGAGGGGCGGGCGGCTGGTATCTCGCATAAGATACAGGCCATAGCGGAATTTGATGGTAAGACGGTTAGGTATCTCCAGTGGCGCGAAGATCCTTGAGAATAATTTATGGCGAAATCTGATGTTATAGCACTGGCAGTGAATGATGAGGCTCTCTATGGAGTGCGTTACTCACCTCGGGGAAGTTCCGGGATGACACGTACGGGTGGAGGTGTCTGGTTACTTGAAGAGGATTCCTCGCCTGTTGATGATGATCAAGCGGTCGTGGTTGATGAGGATGCCGATGAAGACACTCCTCTTCTTCGAGCTTTGAAGGTTGCCAGGAAAGAGTTGGGTGGACGGGAGGTTGTGCTGGCATTTCCTCTCTCTCAACTGCTGGTGCGTATTCTGAAAATGCCGGTTGAGATTCGTGATGATCTGGCTGGTGCAGTTGATCTGCAGATGGATAAAATATCCCCCTTTGATGAGGGAGGTTATACAACCGGTTTTGAGGTGCTTAGCGAGGATGAGGATTCTCTCTGGGTACTTGCCGCGGCAATCCCTTCGGCCACGTTTGATGCGGTTAATGAGCCGTTGCAGCAGGTTGGTTGGAAGGTTGTTCGCACTGATATTGCTTTGCTGGGCTGGTTGCGTACTCTATGTGGTCCCTTTAATTTGGCTAGTCCCGGACGCCGGGTGGTCCTGGCCCGTTTTAAAAATATCTGGATGCTGATGGTTATGAATCACGGCACCCTGGTTCTGGCCCGCTCTTTCAAGGATATCAGCGGGTATGATGCGCTTGTCAGGGAATTAACACTCTCATTACTTAATGTTGAAATTGAGGCAGGACCGCTCTCGGTAGTTGAATTGATCGTTGTGGCAGAGGAGCGTCCGGAGAATGAACTCTTCAGCAAGCTGCATGCTCTGCTGGGAATTGAACCTGATTACAAAGAATTTCCTTCGCTGGATGGCGGTGTTGAGGGTGTGGCTCTGCGCAGTGTTGAAGAGTCGGTCATTGATTTAACCCCTGCCTATTGGCATGATTCCCTGAAAGAGGGTGCTATTCGCAAACGGGTGACGGTGGGGGTTGCCGTGGCAACTGCAGTCTGGGCTGTCTTTATGGCAGTGCTTTTCTCCGGTCCCTTGGTCTATAAGCAGATGACTAAGATGGTCAAGGCAAAAGCCAAGTTTCATTACCGTGAGCATAAGGCGGTTTCTGATACACGTAAACGTGTAAACTTAATTTTGTCGTATACCAATCGGGAGCACTCTCCTCTTGAGATGCTGCGGGTTGTTTCCGGGTATCTGCCGCAGGGCATCACCCTGACAGGATTCAACTTCAAAAAGCAGGAGGGTGTTAAAATTTCCGGTGATGCTGATCAGCCCACTCTGGTTTATCAATTTAAAAACGCGGTTACGGAAGATTCTTTGTTTCAGGAGGTTTCTTTAACGGGACCATCGGCTAGCCGAGGTAAGCATAAATTTGAGATTAACGCGGTTTTTAAGGGGGTAGAAGAATGAGTACAATTACCCCCAAAGAGAAAAATATGCTGATGGTTACGCTGGTGCTCGTTCTTTACGGGGCTGCGGCACTCTTTTACAGGGGGCAGAAAACCAATTGGGCTAAGCAGGAGCGTATTTATAAGAATGCTCAGAAAAAATTCCAGAATGAGTGCGATCTCATTGCCGCTAAAACTGAGTGGGATGAAAAATACCGGAAGATGTGTTCTCTGATGCCTATTTTCCCTTATGACAAAGATGTTGATACCCACTGGTTGAATATTATGGATACAGTGGCTTCGGAAAAATCTCTGGGTATATCGAGACGTCAGACCGGCAAGGAGGAGGAGGTCGGCGATGTTTATGAGCTTCCGATTGAGTGTAAAAACTGGGAGGGGACTCTGGAGTCGCTGGTAACCTTCCTGTATGGCTTGCGTCAAGAGGGTGCCATGGTGGATGTTCGTCAGTTGTATGTTCGTCCTGCAGCAAATCCCGGATATTTAAAAGGTACGTTCAGCCTGCACTGCGCCTATATGCGTGGTGATGTGGAAGTGGTTGAAGTGGTTGAAGTGGTTGAAGAGGTTGAGACGATTGAAGAGCTTGATGTTCCAACTGTGGTTGAGAGAGATGAGTCTGCTGAGGCAGAAAACGAGAAAAATCTCAATCCTGTCCAGCCGGAGGTGGACGAAGAAGAGGCTGTTAAGGCGGCTTTGAAAACTTTGTCAGGGGACTCTCCCTGAGTGCGTATGTCCGGATAAGTACGGTTTTGTTCAGTGGTTTATGAAAAAGTATGAAAAGGAAAAAAGCGAACATTCAACATTCAACATCGAACATCCAACATTGAATGGAAAAAATAATGCATAAGTTGCGAATTTCGCTAAAAGAGTTGGTAAGAATATTCGTGACAAGCATAAAAACAGCAGAAAAAACGATAACAGAAAGTAATTCATTCGATGTTCGATGTTGAATGTTCGATGTTGAATGTTCAATGTTGGATGTTCAATATGTTGCAAACGGCTGAAAAGCTATGACGGACGTAAACCGAACGATTGTTTTAAGGAATAAGTAAGTATGAAAAAAATTCGCGATCATCTGATGACAACAGGTATCTGCCTGGTGGTAGTTCTCAGCGTTTTCCTGGCTGATGCACAGGCTCCGGTGGCACAGGCTCCGGTGGCACAGGCCCCGGTGGCACAGGCCCCGGTGGCACAGGCCCCGGTGGCACAGGCTCCGGTGGCTCCGGCCCAGATAGCTCCAGTTCCCGCTGCTCGCAAACCTGTTCCTGTCCGGCCGGGAGCTGCTTCTATGAGAAAGAGTAGTGCAACCAGCCGTTTGCGTGCAATACAGGCGGCTCGTTCACGTGGCATAAAATCTCCTGAGAGTGCTCCAAGCCGTATGCTCAATCCTACATCCAGCGATCTGGCTGTTCAGGCCGCTGCCAGTATTGTTGAGCCTGTGGATAATGGAGATGGTGCGGACGGCGGCTCTAAGGCACCACCCGGTTTGAAGTTTAATGCAGCACCTGTTGATATTGTTTTACAGGCATATGCGCAGGAAACCGGTAAGACCTTACTGATGGCACCTGATGCTCCCAAAGCTAACATAACTTTGAACAGCCAGCCTGGTATTGTTCTGAGTCGCGAAGAGTATGTTGAGGCTATTGAGGTTGTTCTGAGCATGAACGGTATTGTCCTGGAGCCGTTTGGTGATAAATTCATAAAGGTTCTGGCACGCAAGACAGTCAGAACCGAAGGCATCAAGATTATAATGGAAAAACCGGAGGGGGGACACCCCGAGAAGAGTAAGGTTGTCAGCCAGATGATTAAACCGAAATTCATTGCTCTTGAAGAGGCCAAGAAGGCTATTGAGGGCTTTAAAAAGCCGGATGGCATGATTCAGACATTCGAGAGAACCAACAGTCTGCTGGTGACCGATATCCAGGAGAATGTCAATCGTATGTTGGAGATCATCACGTTTATTGATCAGCCGATTGATATTAATGAGGATGTTCATGTGGTGCCAATCAATTTTGCGAAGGCAGAGGATATCAAGAAGCGCATTGATGAGCTGGTGGCTGAGTCGCAGAAGGCCACTGCCAAGGATGAGATCAGGTCAAAGAAATCTGGATCTCCCGGGGTTACCAAGAAATCATCAACGGCATCATCTATCTCATCGCGTCTGTCGCGTTTGCGTTCTGCCAGAGCACCTGCTGCTCCGGCGGTAACACCCAATGCCGCGATTGATACTTTTATCAGTGATGCCGATCGGGGAATGATTCGGGGCAAGGTGCAGATTATTGCGGATGAAAGAACCAATAAGCTGATTTTTATTACGAGTAAAGAAAATATGGAGTTTTTTGAGCGCATTATTGCTGTGCTTGATGTTGAGACCACACCGGATGTCAAGGTCCAGGTGCTGCGGCTTGAATATGCGGATGCGGAAGAGGTCTCCACCATGCTGAATGAACTGATCGGGAATGCCACATCCAAGAAAGATGATAGCAATAAACCAACCGGTAAGCCTGTCAGTGGATCTGCTTCGCGCAGTAAATCTCTGGCTGAAGCTGCTGCGGCCCGTGTAAGCGGTTCCTCTAATGCACCTGCTGCCGTAGGGGGCAAAAGCAAGCTGGGGCAGTTGAGCAAAGACAGCATCAAGATTTTGGCCGACAAGCGGACCAACGCGATTGTGATGATGGGAAGCATGGGGGATCTGGCGGCCATTACCGAGATTATCAAAAGTATGGATATCATGCTTTCTCAGGTATTGATTGAAACTGTTGTGCTTGAGGTTGGTTTGACTGACTCCATTTCGACAGGGATTAATTGGGTCCGTCGTATAAATGGAAATAGTAACTATCGCTCTACAGTTGGTGGTGGAAGTATAGATGGTGCCGTAACCGAGGACTTGTATGGCAGTAGTACTAATAGCACCGCAAATGTTATTGGCGGTGCTTTGGCTAGTATGAGTAACCCTATCTCTGGAATTGAATACTTTATGACACTTAAGAATCTAAATTTAGATGCCGTAGTGAAAGCGTCACAGAGTGATGCTAATGCGCGTATATTAAGTTCTCCTGTTTTACTGACTGTTGATAATAAAGAGGCCTCAATAGAGGCTACCGAGTTACGTTATATGTATAAGGGTATGCGTTACATGGGAAGTAGTTATGGTAGTGGTGGAGGAACATATGAACCTGATGTGGAGCAGAGAGATGTAGGTTTAACTGTCAAAGTGACACCAAGGATTAATCCCAACGGGAATGTTATCTTAACTATTGAAGAGACCTTTGAGAATATAGGTACTGACCAGGAAATTCAGGGTGAAAAATGGCCTACAGTTACGACACGTAAGCTTAGTGCCGATGTCTCAGTGGGTAATGGTGAGACAGTTATCTTAGGGGGGTTGGTACAGACAACGAAGAAGCACTCAGAGTCAGGTGTGCCTTACTTGAAGGATATTCCATATATAGGGAAGTACCTTTTCGGGTCAGTTAGTGATAGTGAACAGCGCTCGGAGATGCTGGTTTTCCTGACTCCCTATGTGATAGACGATCCAGAGCAGATGCGCGAGGAGACGCGTCGCCGTAAGGAGTATATAGATGCCAATGATATATGGACAAAGGGGTGGTCCAACTCCGATTTAGCTGATCCTGTAAGTGATAAAGAGATGGAGTTGAGGTTGACTCGAAACAAGAAGAAGAAGGAACAGTGGCGTAAGTATGGAGATTCGCTCCGTGAACAGAATATGTTAGACAGTGAGATAAAGGAGGAGCGGGAGAATACTCTGGGTATTCAAGATAATAAGCTGATGCCGACAAATATGGAATCAAATGTAGGTTTGATGACCGTTGAGAGTTCAAATGTTCCTCAGAATGTTACTCAAGAGGATGAAAATATAGAGCCTCAGAGGCCCGAAATAAAGAAAGAAAAGCGTTCCTGGTGGAAATTATTCTGATGAGAGTGAAGTTTCTGTAAAAAAATCACAAACAGTACGGTTGACATTTCCGTCCGAATAGGCTATATTTACAAACCAAATTTTTGAAGAGGAAAGACAGATAGATTATGAAGTCATTTAGACCAAAGAGTTCAGATGAAACCCGCAACTGGCACATCGTTGATGCCAAAGATCGGCCGCTTGGCCGTTTAGCGGTAAATATTGCCAATTCAGTGCGTGGTAAAGACCGCCCGACATTTGATCCCAGTGTGGATCAGGGCGATTTCGTTATTGTTATTAATGCTGACAAAGTTCGCTTGACAGGCCGTAAGCTAGAGCAGAAGGAGTATGATTATTACTCTGGATGGCGCGGTGGTCGTAAGGTGTTCACAGCCAAAACATTGATGGAAAACCATCCAGACCGCGTTATTAAGCAGGCTGTATGGGGCATGTTGCCTAAAAACAAGATTGCCCGTAAAATGATGACCCGCGTTAAGGTTTATCGTGGTTCCGAGCATCCGCATGAGGCACAGAAACCTGACGTAGCAGCGTTTTAATCTGCTTCAATACTTTTTTAAAGATAAGGAAAATAAGAATGGTAAAAGAACTTTCAGCGGGCACAGGCCGTCGCAAGACAGCAGTAGCACGTGTACGCTTATTCCCCGGTAGTGGAAAGTGGCTTGTTAATAATGTTGATATTGAGCAATATATCCCTAGTGAAGCTCTTCGTCAGTATCTTCGTCAACCTTTAACACTTACTGGTTTAGAAGGCAAGTATGATGTAAAGATTTCAGCAAAGGGCGGCGGCATTAGTGGCCAGACCGGAGCTATTCGTCATGGTCTTTCAAGAGCTTTGGTCGAAGCGGACGCAACTTTGCGTGAAGTTTTGAAAAAGGCTGGTTGCCTGACACGTGATGCACGTATGAAAGAACGTAAGAAGCCTGGTCAGCCCGGTGCTCGTAAACGTTTCCAGTTCTCAAAACGTTAAAAAAATTGTTGTTCTGCGCATACAATTATATGCAAGCGGGCGCCTCTTTTCAAGGGCGCCCTTATTTGTGTGTAGAGATAAATCCTTCGCAAACATGATAGGATTTAAGAAGATAGGCATTATCCATGAAAATAATTAAAAAATTAGTCAGTAAGCTGCTGGGCTCAAAGTCCTCCGGTAAAAAGACGATTGCGAAAAAAAAACCTGCGAAAAGCAGCCCTGCAAAAAGTAGCCCTGCAAAACGCAGCCCTGCGAAAAGCAGGAATGCGAAAAGTAGCAATAATAGTAATAGTAATTCCAATTCTAGACGCAGAAATAGTCCCGCCAGCGGGGATGTATCTTCGTCAGATAATCCCCGTAAAGGCCGTAATGCCGGTGGTAATCAGAAAAGGTCTCAGGAAGGTGGTCAATCTCAATCCCGTCGGCGTAAGCCGGAGGAGGGTAGCTCTTCTGGTCAGCCGCAGAGACGCAGGAATAACGACAAAAGAAGGTCTTCAAGTTCTGAACACCCTAGAGATCGGGTAAATGCGCGTACAAGCGGAGTCGCTCGGCCTAAATCACGTGATGGACGTCCTCCCCGCGGCCATAACTCCGGTGGTGTTCGCCCGGGTGGTGCTATAACAGCGGAGGAACGTGATAAGCTGCTGGCTGCTCATGCAGAGTGGTCACTGGATAGCTATAAGGTTGAACCTGCTGAAGATAAAAAGCGTTTTCATGACTTTGATCTTCCTTCAGAGATAATGCATGCTGTGGCCGACATGGGCTTTGAATACTGTACTCCTATTCAGGCTTTGAGCCTTGAACACGCTCTTGCAGGCAAAAATGTTGCCGGCAAGGCTCAGACTGGTACCGGTAAAACCGCGGCCTTTCTTGTTGCCATCTTAACCCGCTATCTACGCTCTCCCGAGAAAAAGAATGAAAAGTCCGGAGTGCCACGTGCCTTGGTGATTGCTCCAACTCGTGAGCTGGTTATTCAGATTTGTAAAGATGCCGCTGCTATTGGGAAATATTGTGGTCTGCGCACATTGGCCGTTTATGGCGGGATGGACTATGATCGCCAGAAAAGAGAGGTGCTGGCTGAACCGATTGATCTGTTGGTGGCAACTCCCGGACGTTTGTTAGATTACACCCGTCAGCGCGTGATTGATCTTTCTCATGTGGATACTCTTGTTATTGATGAGGCCGACCGCATGCTCGATATGGGATTTATCCCTGATGTCCGCGTGATTATGAATCGTCTGCCTCGCAAGGATAAACGCGGCACGATGCTTTACAGTGCAACCCTCTCCGAGGATGTGATGCGTTTGGCCTCTCAGTGGATGGACGCCCCGGTTCATATTGAGATTGAATCTGAGAGCATGACTACCGATACAGTTGATCAGGTTGTTTATGTTATTACTGCAAGTGAGAAATTTACCGTCCTCTATAACCTGCTGCAGCAGTATCCCGATACCCGAATTCTCGTATTCTGCAACCGCAAGGTGACTACTGAGAAAATTGTCCGGAAATTGCAGAGACTAAATGTTTCCTGTGACATGCTGAGTGGTGATGTGAATCAGAACCGGCGTCTGCGAGTTTTGGAGGATTTCCGGGAGGGCAAAGTGCGTGTTGTGATTGCCACCGATGTTGCCGGACGCGGAATTCATGTGGATGATATCGGTTTTGTGGTTAACTATGACTTCCCTTATGAAGCCGGGGACTATGTACATCGCATTGGCCGCACTGGTCGGGCCGGTCATCAGGGAACAGCAATCTCCTTTGCTGATGAGGATGAATCTTTCATTATTCCTGATATTGAAGCTTTTATCAAACAACCGTTGAAGTGCACAATGCTGATGGGCGATGACCCGTTAATGGCTGATATTCCACGTCCAGGCAGAGGACGGCCGAGATCTCCAGCTAAAAAGCAGGCGCATGCCCCTGCGGAGGAGACAAAAAAAGAGAGTGCTCCTGTTCAGGATAGCAAGAATGTAGCGGAAGATAAAACAGAGTGCAAAGAGGAAACTCCTGCAGCTGATAGAACACCTAGAGGCCGGGGCGCTCCGCGTACAGCCAATACGGCTTCTGGAAGGCGTGCACCTGCACCGGAACGTAGTGGTAACTCTTCTGCTCGTAAGAGTAGTAGGCCTGCCGCTGCTCCAAAAGCAGTCTCAAAGGGCTCACGGTTCAGCGAAGAGTGGGTTCCTGGTCAGTAAGAGGTAGTTTACAGTCGGCAGTTTACAGTGTTCAGCCCATTTTTCATTAAAATGGGCTGTCTATAGAGGAGGGCAGTCGCTACTGCGTCCGGCGTAGTTCGTAGAATGAAGAGGGATGCGGCTGACCATAAAAGGTTGTAATTGCTGTATTTCGTTTAGTCGCCCGCATCCACCGTCGCCAAGGCTTCCGCCTTCTTCAATACGGCGTGACATGTAGCGAACGACTTCCTTGTTTCATAGAAGCAACCCTACAGTTTTCGGCCAAAACGTGCGAAGCGCTGTAGAGTTGGCTCTATGAGCCAATAAACGCGAATGACACGAATTGTTTTTTTCGACCCCGACCCTGATCCCGAATTGCGGTTTTGATTCACGTGAGAACTTGAGAACTTCTCTCCCTAACCCCTCCAGCTCCCTAATATCACAGGATGCGGAAACCACTTCAACCATTTTAACCACTTCAACCCTTTTGAACCTGCCTTATCCTAACTTTATCTGTAACATTTTGTCCTTGCGAACAACCAGATGACATTATAAAATGTGAGACAAATTGACATACTTGAAAGGTGTATTGAATTGGCCTCTGGATTTTTTGATAGAGTAGTTTCCCGTCTGGATAAACTTGATCGGGAGAGTATTCAGACTTATATGGCGAGTCTGGATCAGGAACGTGGTTTTTTGGAAACAATCTTTCAGAGTATTCAGGAAGGAATTATCGTTGTTGATAGTGATGGGCAGCTTCTGTATGCCAACAGAGCCGCTGAGACTCTGGCCGGGTTTCAATATAATAAGGTTAAGGGTCGTTCAATTTTGCGCTTTCTGAAAGACTGGGGCTGGGAGCATCTGCTTGAAATGCCTGATTCAGTTAGTGAGGGCTGGTCCCGAATGGTCACGCGCGAGATTGAAATCAACTACCCGGATTATCGGGTTGTAGCTGTTTCCGCCAGACCACTGGATGTTGAAGATCTTAGTGATGCCGGGATACTTATAATTTTACGCGATATTACGAAGGAACGGCAGGAAGAGGCTTCGGCCCTGGAGAGCGGCAGATCCGATGCTGTTAAACTGTTGGCTGCCGGTGTTGCCCATGAGATAGGTAACCCTCTCAATGCGCTCAACATACACCTACAGCTTCTTGTACGTGAGCTGAGTGAGGTTAAGGATCATAAGATCCGGAAATCTCTGGAGGAGCTGGTCGGTGTTGCCAAGATGGAGGTGGAACGACTTGATACAACTATCAGCCAGTTCCTGCGTGCCATCCGTCCTTCCAAACCGGTGCTTGAGGCCGAGTGTCCAACTGTTGTTATGCAGGAGACTCTTAATCTCTTGAAAACGGAATTTGAGAACCGTCGGATTGCAGTCTCGGTTGATATCCCCGATAATATTCCCACGGTTCATCTGGATCGTTCCTTAATTAAACAGGTTTTTTTTAATCTAATCAAAAATGCGCTTGAGGCAATGCCGGATGGAGGGGCTCTGAAAATTGTTTTCAGTGTTGATGATGCTTATGTGAATATTGCTTTCTGTGATAATGGCGGGGGCATTTCCGAAGAGAATATGCGCCTTATTTTTGAACCGTATCATACGACAAAACAGGATGGCAGCGGACTTGGACTCATGATTGTACAACGCATTATCGATGACCACGGCGGTGAGATTGAACTCTCCAGTAAGCAGGAGGAGGGAACCTGCTTTAAGATCAGGTTGCCGCGTTCCGAGCGCCGTATTAGAATGCTGAAGAAAGGGGGGCAGTAAAATGTCGGTCAAGCCAGTTATATTAATAGTTGATGATGATAAGAATACACGTGATGGATTGCAGCGTGCTTTACAACGTAGTTATGATGTCAGAGTAGCGGAAAGCTCAGAGGCCGCCCTGCAGATTCTTGGAAAAGAATCAAATGTTGATGTGATGCTCTCCGATCTTCGGATGCCTGGTGTAGATGGTCTTGGTTTGTTGAGACGTGTGCATGCGCAGCATCCCAGCACGGTCTGTATTTTGCTGACAGCCTATGGATCTGTTGAGATTGCGGTTGAAGCGATGAAACAGGGGGCTTACGATTTTTTAACAAAGCCGATTAATCTGGATCATCTTGATATGCTGATCTCCCGCGCAATCAAATCGCGGGATATGGAACAGAAGGTTGTATCACTCGAGAGTCAGCTGAATGAAAAATACGGCATGGAAAATATTACCGGTGAGTCAATTGCCATGAAACAGGTTTTTGATATAATCCAGCAAACCGCGCCTACGCAGGCATCCGTGCTTATTCAGGGTCCCAGTGGAACAGGTAAGGAACTGGTTGCTAAGGCCATTCATCGTCTGAGCACACGCAGTAAGGGCCCTTTTGTGGCAGTGCACTGTGCGGCTCTTTCAGCTTCACTGCTGGAGAGTGAACTTTTCGGACATGAAAAGGGTGCCTTCACCGGAGCTGAAATACTGCGCAAGGGACGTTTTGAGATGGCTGATGGCGGCACTCTGTTTCTGGATGAAGTTTCCGAGATTGACCCTTCTGTTCAGGTGAAGCTTCTGCGGGTTTTGGAGGAGCGTATCTTCGAGAGAGTTGGCGGGCAGAATTCCATAGAGGTCGATATCCGTGTGATCGCCGCCACCAATAGAGATTTGCGTGAGTATGTGGCTGAAGGTAAGTTCCGGGAGGATCTCTTCTTCCGTTTGAATGTGGTTGATATTATACTTCCCTCCCTGAAGTTGCGTGATGGTGATATTTCGTTGCTGGTTGATCGGTTCCTGAAAGAATTCTCGGAGAAGAACGGTAAGATTTTTGACGGCATTACCGCCGATGCAGTCAGTCTGCTACAGGCATATAGCTGGCCGGGGAATGTTCGTGAGTTGCGTAATACCATTGAGAAAATGATTGTTCTCGGAAGAGGGGAGCGACTGACAGTGCGCGATGTTCCTGCAAATATACGCGAGGCTTCCAGTGGGTATGCACTCGGTAGCCGTGCTACTGTGCTGGGGGGTGGCTCACTTGCGGATACCGAGGAACGCAAGATTATGGCTGTGCTTAATAAGAATAGAGGCAATAAAACGCGCGCAGCCTTGGAATTGGGAATTAGCCGTCGTACTTTACATCGTAAGTTACGGGAGTATGCTGTACGTGAAGCGGAGTAGCAGAGAACAGTGTACAGTGTACAGTCTACAGTTTACAGTGAACAGTCTACAGTTTACAGTGAACAGTCTACAGTCTACAGTGAACAGTCGACACTGACCACTGACCACTGGACACTGAACACTGGACACTGAACACTGAACACTGGACACTGAACACTGGACACTGAACACTGGACACTGAACACTGGACACTGAACACTGGACACTGAACACTGGACACTGAACCATAGTTTGTGATGTTATGGAAAAGGGTATAAAAAATGATTATGATTAGAAAACATACGATATTTTTGTTGTTTATAGCCCTCACGTTTGTTTGTAATCTGGTTTATGCGCTTACGATTTGCAGTAAGTGTGGATATGAAATAGAGGATGGCGCAAAAGTCTGTCCTCATTGCAAAGCTGCTGTTGTGCTGGAAAAGGAGACTCCTCCGCCTTTGCCAGAGGTTGTGGTTGAGGATAATTCAGTTGCAGAACTGGCTGACGCTTATGTTGAAAAGCAGTATGAGCTGGCAGGGAAGCATTCCAATAATCCAGGTCTCGCATTTGCTTATTATCAAAATGCATTTGCCGTTTTGCGGTTGATCCCAGCTGATGAACGTTCCGGACGTATCGGTAAAGCTGTTTTGAAAAAGATGAATCAGAGCCGCCAGACCATGACCATAGGACGAGTTCCCTGTCGGATGTGCAAGGGAACCGGCAAGTATAAAGTTGATCTTGGTAAGGTTGATGGCTTAAAAAATATTAAGTTTGTGGATGGTGTTCAATGTAAACGCTGTAAAGGCCTGAGATACAGAAATGAATATCTCTCTGTAGACCGTATTAAAATGAATGTTCTGAAAGGGCGCCAAAGTTTTGATCAGCAATGTATGGTTGCCGGAGATCAGAAATTAGGTCGGGCTTATGTGAGCCGTGAATTAGCGGATAAGCTGACATTAAGAGAGAAAGTTCTGGTGATGACCGGTATGCCCGCCCCCTGTAAAAAGTGTCAGTTCACGGGCCTTCAGATCTGCCGCGCCTGTAAGGGCATCAAGTGGGAGAAGTGCCCTGCTGAGAATTGTAATAATGGTGTGATTGAAGAATCAGGTAGCTCATCTAAAAACCGCATGAAGAAAAAACGTTTGAATGGAGAGATCAGTCAGATTTGCGCTCGCTGTGAGGGAAGTGGAGAGATCCCCTGCCGAATTTGCCAGGGCAAGGGGTGTGTTATCTGTGAAGCCTGCAATGGGACTGGTGAGGCTCCGCGCTGCAAGCGCTGTTCCGGTGTTGGTTTAATAACCTGTTCAAAGTGTAACGGAACTGGGAAGTATAGGGGGGAAGTGTGTACGAAGTGCTCCGGCGAAGGTGAGCTTTTGTGTCTAACCTGTAAAGGGGAGGGCTCAGTTTCAAAATGAATGCGAAACCCACTTTTACTATGGCGAATTTCGAAGTACTGGAGCTTCTTGGGCGTGGAGGTATGTCTTCGGTCTGGAAAGCCCGGCAGTTGTCTCTGGATCGGATGGTCGCAATAAAGATTCTCTCTTCTAAATTTTCAGAGGAGAGTGATGATCTTGAACGCTTCCGTATGGAAGCAAGGGCTGCCGCCCGGTTGAAGCATCCCAATATTGTTCAGGTTTATGATGCAAACTTCAAGGATGGCATTTATTACTTTGTTATGGAGCTGGTGGATGGTTATACCATGGGTGAGCTGCAACGTCGCAAGGGCAAAACCTCAGAGGGGGATGCTTTGATAATTGCGGAAGCTGTGGCTGTGGCTCTGGATTATGCATGGGGAGGTTTTGAGATGGTCCATAATGACATTAAGCCCGATAATATTATGGTCGATGAAGATGGCTCGCTTAAGGTCACCGACCTTGGTCTCTGTCGATCACTGGCTCTCTTGAAAACCGAGAAGGATGACAGCGAAGAAATTCTGGGAACGCCGGCTTATATGTCACCGGAGCAGGTTTACGGAAGTCCCGATGTGGATTGTCGTTCAGATATTTATGAACTGGGTGCAACTCTGTATCACCTGGTAACCGGTCATATGCTGTTTGAAGGTATAAACCCTGATGAGATTGCGGAGTCGCATGCGAATGAATCTCAGGCCGTCGATCCCCGCCATTATACACCTGAAATCTCAAATGCATTTGTGCTGCTGCTTGAAAAGATGGTTGCGAAAGACCGCAAGCATCGCCACCATGACTGGAAGGCCTTGCTGCATGATATTAACAAGCTGCGAGATGGCTATTCACCTGTGCTGTCGCTGATTCCCTCTAAAGGCAGTTCTATAAAACGTTGGGTTAGCTGGAAAAGTGAATAACGCAGAGTTTTATTGCTACGTAGTTTTTTTGTAACCACAGAGCACACAAAGAACACAGAGTTGAAAATTGATAAACCGTTTAATTTCAGACCTTGTGCACGTTGTTACAATATTCTATGCAACGCGAAGCGTTGTTGACTAAAGCTGCGGCGTTTAACACACACACAGACATTTGAACAAAATGGTTTCGTGTATCACAAGAGCTTGGTTTGCTTGCGGATGAAAGCAGCTTTAGGAGTTGAAAGGGATCATTTATGCAATATGGAATATTAATGCTGGAGGGCGCTCTTTTTGCCGAACCAGTTGAATATGTTGTTGGTTTCTTTGAGCGCTTAAAGGGACTTTTGGTACGGAATGGTCTGAAAAAAGGCGCGGCTATGGTCATTGAGCATTGCAGCTCAGTTCATACAGTGGGAATGCGGTTTCCCATTGATTTGATCTTTCTTGATAAAGAGTGGCGTATTATCTCGGTTAAACGTGATGTGAAACCCGGTAGGCCAATGTTGTCCGGTGGGTGGCATGCAAAACGGGTGGTTGAGAGTCAGGCTGGGGGGCTTGATCTTGAACAACTGAAAGTCGGGGATAAACTGGAATTCATAACAAATTAACTAAAAGCCTAAAAAAATGCCGAAGTACGGGGGGGCTCATCTCAGAAGAGGTAGGTGAGAAAACCCTCGTTTCGGCATTCGATTCAATAGCTCTTAGCGATTCTTTTTATCGTGTAGCTGGTCGCCTGCCACGCCGCCTGCCACACCACCGATTGCGCCGCCGATCAGGGCGCCTGTGCCGCGATTGCCACTGCCTGCAGCCGCTGATCCAATCAGGGCTCCGCCAGCTGCACCGGCGGCTCCGCCAATGATTGCGCCTTCATGACCTTCCATTGACTGACAACCTGTCAGTAGTGCCAGAGTTGTTAACATGCCTGCAAACATTATCATTTTTATGTTTTTCATAGATCTCCTTTGTTTGCTGAATAATATCATTTTGTAGCCATCTTTGGTAGAGGGAAGTTTCTTTAGGCCTGGGCTTCATTTTTTTGCAGAATGTTCTGGATTGATTCAGGCGTATTTAAGTTTCAATTTAGAGGTAGCCCAAGCATCCTGCTTGGCTTATTATTGAGGCAAGCAGGATGCTTGCACTACTTTCCTTGCATTAATTCACTCACAGAGATGTTCAACGGAGTTGAAATGCATCCGATTGATTTTATTGAGTTTATGAAGATTGAGTCAGTCATCATTTTATGGTTTAATCTTATTAAATTAATCAATGGGGGAATTTATGCGTTGTGAAATAATAGTTAAAGGTTTGTTTTTGTCGATTATATTTCTGGCGGGGTGTCGTTTGATTTCACCCACAGCAAAGGCGCAGAAAAACTGTATTTATCTCAACATGTCCGCTGATGCAATTCTGATTGAGCCGAAGCTTGCGAAACTGACAATAGGAGTCAGTAGGGATGAGGCTTATAATAGAAGCAGCCGGGAGGAGATAATCGAGGCATTAAACGGATTTGTCGATTCCTATGCCAATACCCAGGTCAAGGGGATGTTTCTTAATGTCAACTATCAGCGCGCCTGTTATGACAGCAAGGTGATGGAGTCCTACTGGAACCTGGATGATCCAGAAAAGGAGATAAGCGGTTGGCCACGGATGTTCTGGGCACTCAAGAAGAAAAATATCGATGCTTTTGATGTCTGCATAAAACGCTGCCGCGAAGACAAGATCGAACCATGGATCTCTGTCCGTATGAATGATCATCACTACTTTAATGACCCAACCCGCATTAACCGCTTATGGCTTGATCATCCTGAACTGCGCACCAATCCGCCGCATGGACTTTTCAATTACGCTAAGAAAGAGGTACGTGACTACTACAAGGCCTTCATTGCCGAGGTGCTGGAGAAATACGATGTGGATGGCATTGAGCTGGACTGGATGCGCACGCAGCATCTCTTTCCCGGTGGACAGGCGGCTGAGGGCATGAAGTTGATCGATCAGTTTATGCGTGAGATCAGGGAGATGACAGAGGCTAAAGCTGCGGAACGCGGACACTCCATAAATATTGCAGTGCGTATTCCCGTAACACCGGAAATCGGAAAGCAATTCGGATTGGATGGAGTGAAGTGGGCAAAGGAAGATCTGATTGATATCCTGGTATTGTCGAACTGGTTTGTTCCGACAGACTTCGATATTCCCGTGGAGCGATGGAAAAGGGAGATCGGCCCAGAGTCCTCCGCTATTATTGCCGTGGGAGCCGATTTTGCCAATGGAATCTGTCACAAGGAGCAGGTTAAACAGATGAAAAACGATATTCAAACCATGCGTGGTTTTGCTGTTTCCTCCTACAGCCGCGGGGCCGATGCTATCTATATCTTCAACAATTTTATGATTCCCTATAAAATAAAACAGATAGCCCCTGACGGCAAGGTGACCTACACCAATGATAAAAAACAGGCTATGCATGAGATCGGGGCAGTCTCAACGGCATTAGGCAAACCACGTACTCATGTGTTGACCTATCACGATCCTGATGTGGCGAAAACGCCTCAGAATCCGATTGCATTGAAGAGTGCAGAGAGTAAAGATTTCAAGATTCATATCGGGCTCAAACCGGAAACCGGAAGTTGTTTTGTTAATGTGGGATTGGAATCAATGGATGGTTTTGCAAAGGCAGAGATGGCGGTAATCGTCAATGGGGTTTCCTGTCAGTTACTGGGAGATATGCCTCGTGATCCTAAATATAAATATAATAACACCAAGGTCTGGCATGTGGTCAACCATGTCTCTGAAACAGGTGCCAGGGTTATGCAGTTCAAGGTAGCCCGTTCAGCACTTAAGGATGGCTATAACGCGATCAGCATCACCAACAAAGGCAAGGATGACCAGGCTCTCACCTGGCTGGAAATGCATCTGGATTAAATGTTCAGCAAGGCAGAGCGCATTACCCTAGCCCCTAACCCCTAAACCCTGGCCTTTAAACCTTTCAGCTCCCTAATCCCTGCCGTTCGAAAACTTTTTCGAACAGGCTCTGGCTAAGACAATTTCTTGTTGGTAATTTTTCTGAAAAACAGTATATTTAAACATATTGGAAATAACGCCATGCTGTACGAAACACCCCGACATAAATGGATTAAGTCGCCATCGTCGCGCCTTGATGTCGATACCTTAAATTTGCTCCGTACCTACATCGATGAGCAGCGGTTGACGGAGTTCTCTGCGGTTGACACGTGCGTCTGTGAACCGGCTGCGGAGCTCTCCGCCTATGTTGCTCGTAGAGCTCTTCCTTTTTCGCGGCGCCTTCTGCAATTCATTCGAAATAGCGGTTCGGGTGAGGTTGAAATCTACAAGCGTGCTCATGTTGACCGCAAGCTCTTCTCAAAAATTCGGAGTAATCCTGATTATCAACCTAAAAAGTCGACCGTTATTGCCTTTGCTCTGGCCTTGCACCTTTCGTTGGTAGATACGCGGGAACTGCTCTCCTCGGCGGGGTTCGCCCTCTCCGGCAGCGCAACATTTGATCTGATCATCCGATACTTCGTGGAACGTGATGTGTATGATCTTTTTATGATCAACGATGCGTTATATGAATTCGATCAGCCTGTTCTTATGATGTGACAAGAAGCCGTACACTCAGCCATTTGATAATTTTCTGAGACATTGGTTTTTTTGGGCTCTTCGTTAATTTTCATGAAAATCCGGTTCTTCATCGAATTTTATGGAACACGTCTAAGTTTAGAGATGTTTCGCAGAATCTGTGGGTTGATTGTTGTTGCCTAGTGTAATCGCATCCGCAGCGTCTTTGGCCGTCGTTGAAACAAATCGGTTAAGTGTATCCGAGTAAGTGTGGCGGTTAAGAGTGCAAGTGTATCAGATATTGTCCGCACCTTTGCCGTGAGCATGATTGCAACACAGCGGTGTAGCTCGAGCCTGTTCGAAAAGGTTTTTTAGAACGGAACGCCTCAATCCTTTGGGTTGTTTTTTCCGTACTCGTACACATACTCGTACACATACTCGTACACGCAAATATCTCTTAATCTACGCCCAGAATATCTTGTTACGAGATAATCCTATACCATCACAACCGAGAAATACCGCCAAAGACTCCCGGAATACACGACATCCCGTGATCCGCAACGCCATATCTTACCCACAGATTTAGCGGAAGAGGCAAACTTTAAGATTTAAGGGGTGTCATCTGGTCTATTGCGACGTACGGCCTGAATAACATTATCAAGCTGTTGCAGAAAATAAGATCGATCCCGCTGTGTAAGTGGTGGTGGACCGCCTGTTTCCATGCCTGCCTCGCGTAGTTCGGTGAGAAGGTCCCGCGTTGCTACAGACTCACCGATGTTATCTTTTGTGAAGGGTTTTCCTTTGGGGCTGATTACCCGGGCATCTTTTTTGATGCATTGATCGGCCAGTGGAATATCCGCCGTTATCACAATGTCATAGGGCTGTATATGTTCAACTATCCAGTCATCTGCCACATCAGCTCCCGCTCCTACAACCTGCAGTTGGATGTTCTGTGTGCGGGGAATACGCATCCAGGAGTTGGCCACAAGCATTACATCCAGTGAGCAGCGTTTTGCAACACGATAAATCTCCGGCTTAACCGGGCATGCATCAGCATCTACATAAATTTTAAACAAAATGATTCCTCTGATAAATAAAACTGAGCAGTATGTAGAGCGTTGCTGTGAAGAACCACCCCGGCAGGGATACAAAGAAGATCTGCATCCGTCCGCTTAAAACCAGCCATGAACATATCAGACAGGATGTAAGCCATGCCAGACCTGCCGCGAAATTGAATCGGATTTTTCGTTTTTCGGCAAAGTTGTCCTCAAGTCCAATTCGTTTCATCAGCCAGAAATCAATGAAGATGATTGCTCCCATCGGCATTAGAACCATTCCCCATAGGGCCACAAACCCCAGCAGTTTCATGGCGGCAGCTGGGAACAGTCCTGCAATGGTTGCCACGGCGCCTGTGCCGAGAGTTACCGCAAAGCGTGAACGTTTGGGCATAATCCCTTGAAAAGCCAGTCCAGCCCTGTATATTGTCGGATTGGCAGTTGTCCAGCCTGCCACAATCACGCAAAGCAGACCGGTTAATCCCAGTGCGCGGTAGGTCATTGGACCCGGAAGTACATTGATATCCGTTGAATCAAGGTGGAGCTGATAGGCATAGAGAACCGATGCACTGATCCATGCCATAAAGTGTCCCACATACATTCCCGCTGCGGATGCAAGGCTGTACCAGCTTTTCTTCGCGTAGCGGAAAATTGACATATCCGACATCCCTATATGCCAGGCCATGTTGCAGAACCATGCAAAGAACATGACATGCATGAATGTGAACTTTGTCTGTCCCTCCAGAGGTGCGCCGCCTTTCCAAATCGATGTCTTACACATCTCCCAGAGATCTGCCACCGAGTTCAGCTCTGTGCCCGTTGCCTCTGCAAACTGTTTGAAGCCGACAATGCCGAAGGCCATAAACACGACAATCATCCAGGGTGCGGCAATATTGGCAAAGCGGGACATGGCTTTGTAGCCGAATGACGCCACGCATGCAAACAGAGCGCCGATGGCCAGCACGGCCAGTACCCAACCAAAACTGTTCGGCAGAAGATCGTTGAGTCCCGGCATCTTAAACCCGAACCAGACACCCAGAGCGGTTGCGGATACGGTTATCATGGCTCCAGCCAGAATAGTGAACATCACTCCGTTGGCAAGGTTGTAAATTGTCACCAGGGACCTGCCGCATATTTTCTCAGCTTGATAGTATAGAGTCAGACGTACACGCGTGGCAATGGGGGCGCAGAAGAGCATCCAACTCAAGACAGCCAGTGCATTGCCGACCAGCAGTCCCAGTATAAGATCATGTGCCGATACTCCCGCAGCAACAAAGAGGGGACCGATCATAAGTTCGGTGCCGGCACAGTGTTCCCCTGCATACATCCCAATAAAACTTTTGAATCCTAGCAGGGCCTCCGGCTCAACAGGTCGCCTTTCAAATTCGTCATGACTCTGAGTGCTCCTCTTTCTTTGTGAAGGGCTTTTCTGTACGCTATCAATTTCTTCGGTTGAATGCATTTATAAAACCTTTTTCTGTATAATCCTGTATTCGGAAGTTCAACTGCTCCGCTGTGGATCAAACGCTTTCAACGTATTCAACGCCTATCTTAAGTGAAAGACCTCGTTCAGTTCCTTGGCTACAGGACTACCATCCGCATTTGATGGCATAATGTCGCTCATGTAGCCCCACCATTTCTGGCAGATATCCGTCTCGGCAATAGTTTTCCAGCGCTCCTCGTCTTCAATTTCGACATAGCCAAAAAGCTGGTTTGTTTCCTTGTGCAGAAAAATTGAGTAGTTGTTGGCACCACCTGCTTTGAGTGCATTCTCCATCTCGGCCCAGATAGGGTTGTGTCTTTTTTCGTACTCTTCATGCTTATCAGGATCAACCTGCATCACAAATGCTTTTCGTATCATCTTTATCCCTAATGTTTTGTTTAAATTCTTATTGATAGTCATATAGCGCCCTCACACTTTTACATATCATTATAATAAAATTTTTCATTTAGGCAAACCGTATTCAACAGCGAAGTTCTGTAGGTCCGAAGATTCGAGTCTGGACGCTTTACCCCCGTAATAATCGGAATATTTCAGGGTGTGCATCGCGTCACTCCGCGCCTTTTGTGCGTCAGGATGACGCACCCGAAGTCGCAGTTAGTAATATTTCTTCGGTTGGCGATGACATTGATTTATGGTTGTCAAATGCCCGAACTGCGAAAAAAAATAGGTCGGAGACAGGGGGAGACGATGGATGTCTCCCCCTTGTTCTTGTTCTTTTTCAGGTTCCGTGGGTCACTTCTTGGACGGCCACAAGGGTTTCGCCGGTGCGATTCCGACGCGGCCCGACGGATCGTCGTGCATGCCATCGGTGTGCTTGGCGTCGACCTGGTCTGGGAAATGTTTCGGTTTCGGCTTGTCGGAGGTGCTGTTCCTGTCGTCTTTATTTTCAGAGTTCATACTGTTTCCTTTCACTCTCGATGGAGATGTGTTCTTCATCAAGTTATGGATATGTTACACTAAGGACCGGTTTTCAAATATAGGGTATAACCCTACTAAAGCAGCGGTGCCGCCTGCGTGCAACGCACAGGCAGGCGACTATGTTGCGCTACGTTTTTCATAGTTAAAATCATTTATATTTGTCCCAAAAGGTCGCTAGTTTACGGCTGTTCCGAATCATGCTTTAGTTGCT
>JAQIBS010000254.1 GCA_027858965.1 Kiritimatiellia bacterium | reverse complement strand
ATGACATATTAACTCATTACGATGTAGTTTTTTATTCTATGCAACGCGTAGCGTTGTTGACTAATGCAGTGATGCATATTGCACAAACTGTTCAATGAATGAGAAAAGATTTGCATATCACAAGGGTAAAGTTTGGTTGCGGCTCCGCTGCATTAGAACTTCTTACAACTTCTTCTAATCCGATCTTGTCTTACTAGTCCTGCTTTTGTAAGCTTCAGTAAGTCAAAGAGTTTGTTTGATGTTGAGTCTTATGATGATCGGGGGAATAGAGGGCAGGGGGTTCTATTGTTGAATTTATTTTCGCGTAGACTTTAAGGTTGGCCTCATACGAATTTTTTCAAAAAGGAGAAGAATTAGACATGCATGAAATCATCTGTCCCCATTGTAAAAAAGCATTCAAAGTTGACGAAGCTGGATATGCGGATATTTTGAAGCAGGTTCGCGACAGCGAGTTTAAGCAGCAGTTAGATGAGCGGCTTGAATTGGCCGAAAAGGACAAACAAAATGCGGTTGAGCTCGCCAGGAACAAAGTTGGTAATGACATGCAGAAGGCTGCAGTAGCCAAGGATGCTGAGATTCAAGAATTAAAGGCGAAATTAGATACCGGTGAGGTCGAACGGAAACTTGCTGTGACCGAAGCCTTAAGCGCCGTGGAAAAAGAACGTGATACTCTTGTCAATGAACTGAAGCAGACGAAGCAAGATAACCAAGCTGCTTCGAAACTGGCTGAGGCAGAGCTATTCAGAAAGCTGCAGGAGTCTGCCGCAACGAAGGACGCAGAAATTCAGGATCTGAAGGCAAAACTCGGCACCAACCAGATTGAGCAAAAGCTCGCAATCACTGAGGCTGTCAGCGCGGTTGAGAAGGAACGCGACACATTGAAAAACGGCCTTAAGCAAACAGAGCTTGAAAAACAACTCGCGGAGAAGTCACTCAAGGACAAGTATGAGACACAGATCAAGGATCGCGACGATGCGATTGAGCGTCTCCGGGATATGAAGGCCCGTCTGTCGACCAAGATGGTTGGCGAAACTCTCGAACTGCATTGCGAGACCGAATTCAATCGCCTTCGAGCAACTGCGTTTCCAAAGGCCTATTTTGAGAAGGACAACGACGCAAGGACCGGCAGCAAAGGCGACTATATTTTTCGTGACTTGGATGAGGCAGGTACTGAGATCGTTTCAATCATGTTTGAAATGAAGAACGAAAGCGATACCACCGCAACTAAGAAAAAGAACGAGGACTTCCTGAAGGAACTCGACAAGGATCGCACTGAGAAGGGGTGCGAGTACGCAGTGCTGGTATCCCTGCTCGAACCCGACAGTGAACTCTACAACATCGGGATTGTCGATGTGTTTCACCGCTACCCGAAGATGTATATCATTCGGCCACAGTTCTTTCTCCCAATCATTACGCTGCTGCGTAACGCGGCGATGAAGTCGCTTGATTACAAGACAGAGCTTGCGCTAGTAAAAGCACAGAACGTCGACATAACAAACTTCGAAAACGATCTCGATATATTCAAGACTGCATTCTCGAAGAACTATGACCTTGCTTCCAGGAAATTCAAAACAGCCATCGATGAGATTGATAAGTCAATCGACCATCTGCAGAAGACCAAGGATTCGCTGCTCGGAACGGATCGGAACCTTCGTCTTGCGAACAACAAGGCGCAGGACATAACGATTAAGAAGCTTACACGGCGCAACCCTACAATGGCGGCCAAGTTCGACGAGCTGGATAATCAAGAACCCTCCGATGCTTAGGGCCCTCGCGGAAATAACTTCACATTTCGGTGGTATGTGACGATTTGTAGGGAGATTGATTATGCGTAAAGTGTAAACACGATTCCTGTCATGCGTTTACTAAAAGTAACCCAAGCATCCTGCTTGGTTTATTATTTTCGGGTTTCGATTGACTAATTCATGTCCACTTTTAGATTCAATACGTCTCAAGTCGGCACAAATTTCAGATAGGTCATAATTGAATTTTTTTGTGTGAGCCATTCTTGCTGCACGTACTTCCTCCACTATAGGATCTTTCATTATTGCACCTCCAACAAATCGCCCGGTGAACAGATCTCAGGCGATCTGTATCCTTCCCTTTCGATATAGATGCTCTTCTTCATATTCGAATATTAACAAAACTATTTCTGTTTATCAAATACCGTATTTGGGGTGCTTCCGCATTCAACATCTCACATCCCACGGATCGCAGCGACTCCCTTCCCTCCAACTACCTCATGTCACGCTGAATTACGGAAGATGGAAACCCTAAACAACACTTTAGAACTTTGCTAGATGCTTTAGGACTCAAAGAGACGGTGTGCCATCCGGGAGTGAACGTTAAAACCAACGGCCACTTCACCCGGGTCAATCTGACGGTGCGGCCCGTGGCGACCGGCATGGGAGCATCGCCGGAGTCACCGCTCTACCTGATTATTCTGGAGGAGGTTCCTGGGGAATCAGAGGGTAGAGGTCAGAGGGCAGAGGTCAGAGGTCAGAGGGACGAAGAATATTTGCTTTACGAAGACTTGCCCCCACGGGGTTTATCCCCGTGGAGCACTGATTGCCCTGTACGGGCAGGCTTTATCTCCGCCCCTAGACCAGCCCCGTACAGGCGAAACGTATTTTGCCCCTAGACTAGCCCCGCACAGGCGACACGCATGTCTCTTCACCCTAGTTCTCGCACTCTCGCGCTTCCCTAACCCCTGTGCGCAGCCACCTCTAACCCCTAAATTAACAATATTGTGGAAAATTACCCCTTATCTCTGCCACAGCCTTGTTATTTGCACGAAATCTTGCTACATTTTTGTTAATTAATTTGTTGTTCATTGATCCGGTCTTTTTTTAGTCGTTACGCTGAGCTGAAAAAACACTCTCAATTAACAAATAGCTGGTGAAATTCTAAAAAAAGGGTGCTCTGTTATGTTTAAGATTGATGACATTGATAAAGTTTTGATTATTGGCTCCGGACCTATCGTTATTGGCCAGGCTTGTGAATTTGATTATTCCGGTACTCAGGCATGTAAAGCCCTGCGTGAACTGGGATATAAAATTGTCCTTGTAAACTCCAATCCCGCTACCATTATGACCGATCCCGGTACTGCGGATGTCACCTATATTGAGCCGCTCAATGCCGAAACGATCTCCCGTATCATCGAGAAGGAACGTCCGGATGCACTGCTGCCCAATCTGGGTGGGCAGACAGCCCTCAACCTGGCTTCTGAGCTGCGTGATCTCGGCGTGCTGGATAAGTTCGGTGTGCGTGTGATCGGTGTTGAGCTGGATGCTATCGAACGTGGCGAAGACCGTATGGAATTTAAGAAGACAATGGACTCCCTCGGTATTGAGATGGCTGCGAGCGATATAGCCAACACTCTGGAAGAGGCCGAGGAGATTGTCAAAACAATCGGTCTTCCCTGTGTTATCCGTCCTGCCTACACCATGGGCGGCACGGGCGGTGGCCTGGTCTTCAATATGGAGGAGTTTCGTTCAATTGTTTCACGTGGACTGGCTGCCAGCCGCGTTACCCAGGTTCTGGTCGAAGAGTCGGTTCTGGGCTGGGAAGAGCTGGAACTCGAAGTTGTGCGCGATGCCAACAATGATCTGATCACTGTCTGCTTTATCGAGAATGTCGATCCCATGGGTGTGCATACCGGCGACTCATTCTGCACCGCTCCCATGCTGACCATCAGCCAGGAGCTGCAGGACCGTCTGCAGGAATACTCATATCGCATTGTTGAGGCCATCGGCGTGATCGGTGGAACTAATGTGCAGTTTGCTCACGATCCTAAGACTGATCGCGTTGTAATAATCGAGATCAACCCGCGTACCTCTCGCTCATCAGCACTGGCATCTAAGGCAACCGGCTTCCCGATTGCCCTGATCTCAGCCAAGCTGGCTGGCGGTATGACCATGAGCGACATCCCGTACTGGCGCGATGGCACCCTTAATAAATACACACCCTCCGGTGACTATGTGGTTGTCAAATTTGCCCGCTGGGGATTTGAGAAGTTTAAGGGCATCGAAGATAAGCTCGGCACCCAGATGCGTGCTGTCGGTGAGGTCATGAGCATCGGTAAAAACTATAAAGAGGCCTTTCAAAAAGCTATCCGTTCATTGGAACAGGGACGCTACGGACTAGGATTTGCCAAAGATTTCAACAGCAAAACCAAAGAGGAACTGTTGAACATGATCGCTGTTCCGACCAGTGAACGTCAGTTCATTATCTACGAGGCTTTCCGTAAAGGTGCCACCGTTGAAGATGTGCATGCCAAGACCTGCATCAAGGCCTGGTTCCTGGAGCAGATGCTTGAGCTGGTTGAGCTGGAAGAGATGATGCTCTCCTATAAAGGCAGGGAGCTGCCTGATGAGATCTTCCTGCAGGCCAAGAAGGATGGCTTTGCCGATCGCTATATCGGCCAGATTCTGGATATCCCTGAAACCGACATTCGTAATCGTCGCCTGGCACTTGGTCTTCCCGAAGCATGGGAGCCGGTACCGGTCAGTGGTGTTAAAGATGCCGCCTATTACTACTCAACCTACAATGCACCCGATAAGACCGTTGCAACAACGAATAAAAAAGTGATGGTCCTGGGTGGCGGACCAAACCGTATTGGTCAGGGCATTGAATTTGATTACTGCTGCGTGCATGCCGCATTCACCCTGCGGGATGAGGGCTATGAAACCATCATGGTTAACTGCAATCCGGAGACAGTCTCCACCGACTATGATACCTCCGATAAGCTTTACTTTGAGCCGCTGACAGTCGAGGATGTTCTGGCTATATACGACAAAGAAAAGCCGGAAGGCGTTATTTGTCAGTTCGGTGGTCAGACCCCACTCAACATAGCCAAGGAGCTTGAAGAGGCCGGCGTTAAAGTCATGGGTACCACACCGGATATCATTGACCTTGCCGAGGATCGTGATCAGTTTCGTGTTATCATGGAAAAATTGGAAATACCAATGCCGGAAGCCGGCATGGCCATTAATGTAGATGAGGCTGTTGCTATTGCCAATGATCTTGATTACCCCTTGATGGTGCGCCCTTCATACGTTCTGGGCGGACGCGGTATGGAGGTTGTTTACGATGAGGCCATGTTGTGTCAGTATATGGCTGCTGCGGTGGGTGTTACCCCGGACCGTCCTATCTTGATCGATCGTTTCCTTCAAAATGCACTGGAGTGCGAGGCCGATGCCATTGCCGATGGTACTGATGCCTTTGTTCCCGCTGTGATGGAGCATATTGAGCTGGCTGGTGTACATTCAGGCGACAGTGCCTGTATCATTCCTCCGGTTAATATTCCGCAGAAGCATATCGATACCATCAGCGACTACACACGTCGCATTGCCAAAGAGATGAAAGTGGTAGGCCTGATGAATATCCAGTATGCCATCTGTGATGACATCGTCTATGTGTTGGAGGCCAACCCGCGTGCATCGCGTACCGTGCCGCTGGTATCCAAGGTTTGTGGACTTTCAATGGCGCGTGCTGCAACCCAGATCCTACTTGGTAAAAAACTGAGCGACCTTAATCTGAAAAAAGCGATTGTTCCTTATTACGGAGTTAAAGAGGCTGTTTTCCCGTTCAACATGTTCCAGGAGGTAGATCCGGTTCTTGGACCTGAGATGCGCTCCACTGGTGAGGTGTTGGGATTGGCGGAGACTCCAGGATTGGCATTCTACAAAGCCCAGGAGGCAACTAATTCCATTCTTCCGGTTGCAGGAACAGTTCTGCTCTCTGTCAACGATGCCGGTAAAGAGGAAATTCTTCCGGCGGCAAAGGCATTGCAGGGGGCTGGGTTTGCTATCCTGGCAACAGAGAGCACCCATGTGTTCCTTCAGGCGAACGGAGTTGAGAGTAAGAAAATCAACAAGATGCATGAGGGCCGTCCTAACATTGCGGATGCCATTGCCAATGGAGAGATTCAGCTGGTCATCAATACACCGATCGGTAAAACCGGAATGAATGACGACTCCTACATTCGTAAGGCCGCCATCAAATACAATATTCCGTATGTTACTACTGTAGCTGCAGCCAAGGCCACCACTACCGGTATTGTGGAACGGATCAGCAAACAGACAGACGTGAAATCATTGCAGGAGTATCACAAGATGATCACATTTTAATCTGAGAACACTCTGATTATGAACAAAGGCTCCGCCCATCCGGCGGAGCCTTTTTTTTGTAGCGTGGTAGGGTTTTCGCATTTCAGAACTTCAATATAAGCGCATTTATTCTGCCCGATCTACGGGTGTAGATCGACGTTCACTTTATAGAACATAGAAACCCTTTCGTTACGACCTGTATAGACCATCTGACCGCTTGTCCCGGGTTCACTCACAAACTCCGTGTTGATCCATTCTTCTGTCAGGTTTGTAGTACATTGCACGGTGTAGAATCGACCGTCAATCCCATTCCATTGTACCAAAGTGTTGGTGCCCATTTCAGAGTGAAACACGTCATCAATACAGAAAAGGTCTTCAGGAGCAGTGTAAAGAGATGGATCTGTGCCACTCACATACTCAAACAAATCACAGGCCCCGTCCAAATCGGAATCTATATTGTTTGTGCTGGTTCCTAGAATGTTTTCAAGCAGATCATTCATCCCGTCGTGATCATTATCAGGAAGCGCAATAGATCCTGTGAAAAATTCTGATCCGGTGTGAGAAGCATCCAGCGACTGCACTCCCCAGTAAAGGTTCGTGGCATACGGAAGATCATAAAGCAGTGTCGGGCTGCTGGCAGTTGCAAGCAAACCAGGTTTCGAAAGCGATTCTGCTTCTACATCAGTGTTGGTTGTCGGCTGAAACACCAGAGACCAGGAATGAGATTCCTGCATGTTGCCAACTGCTGGAGTGAGTCGCCAGCCGCTCTCTGGATCGGCATGTGGCGGCACCACGTCAACACTGTTGGAGGACGTTCCGACAAAAATATTATAGGTTAAGCCTGACACGGATGTAAGGCTGTCTGAGCCCGAGCTCCAACTGAAGGACACCTCGTTGCTGGAAACGACGGAAGCACAGGATGTTTCAGGGGACCAGGGAGGAAGGTTAATCTGAGAGCAGTTATTCTGGTATATCTTCAAAACAAAATCACCGGCAATGGCGAGATCGAGATCGCCGTCACCATCATAGTCAGCCCATTTTGCATGCCCGTATGTCACTCCTGGGAAAGAGTTAGGAATAAGTTCAAAGGAGTCGCTCCCTGTATTTTCGTAAAGCAAAGTCTGAAATCTTCCTGTCAGGATGAGGTCCAGATCACCATCATTGTCGTAGTCTCCCCAATCAGCTGAACCGTTTTGTGTCCCAAGCAATCCCGCCTCGATATTTGTGAAACAGGTATTGTCGTTTCGGTAAATGATACTTATAGATCCGGAGTTTGAATCTCCGCATACTATAAGATCCAGGTCGCCATCATTGTCGTAGTCGCCCCATGCTACAGCCGCATTCCGGACAGGCAGGAGATTCATGCCGGCTGGTTCAAATCCTGCCTGGCCGTTATTGCGATAGATGAAACACTGGTCTGACCCTGCGATAATAAGATCCAGGTTGCCGTCGTTGTCATAATCTCCCCATTCCAGTGCCCCATATAGGATACCCGGCAAAACAATCCCGCTATCAATGAAATGTCTCTTCCAATGGGTTTGATATAGTTTAGTCTCATACTGACCAAATCCCTCGCGCGTCTCTCCTGAAATGACGAGATCAAGGTCACCGTCATTGTCATAATCACCCCATGCTGAAGCGCCAAAAGCCACGTCAAGAATTTCCGAATGAAGCTCCTTAAATCGGCACTTTTTATTTTCAAAAATCTTTGTTGTCGGCTGAGGTATACCATCGGTATCGGAATTATATCCCGTGATGATAAAATCCATGTCGCCATCGGCATCATAATCGCCCCAGTCCACAGTGCCACATTGAAATCCGGGCAAGTCATTTGAGACTACATTGAATCCAATCGTCCCGTCATTACGATAAATATTGCATACAGTCTGGGTATCCCGCGTGATACCGGTGACGAGCAGATCCAGATCATGGTCATTATCGAAATCCGCCCAGTCCAGCGAACTCATACGAATAGGTGTCAACGAGGAGGAGACTTCGATGAAATCCTGAGCGAGAATAACAATGGATCCGGTTAGTAAATTCAGTACAACGCATAAGTTGCGTAATGACACAGTGTATCGCGATCTTTTACACATTCGTGCAGGGTATTTTTTAAACATTTTCATGCTCCTTTCTTCGGTATAGACTTGTTGTTGACAGCAAAGATCGTTGTGCAAGTCTCATCCATTTGACAAACAACAGACAATAATCCATATATCCTAAATGAGTTGGATATATCCGGTGATATTAAAGCCAAATGCACAAATTGCTAGGGTGATTTAGTTATAACAATATAATATTAATGTATCTTGGTTATTATCTCAATATTTATTTTTTATAAACATTATTCGCCGGCATCTTCGAATCATTGCATCCTCCCAAATGAAACCAGAGTCAGGCAGAGTATTTCTTTCGTAGGTCCGATTTTCTATCGGACTGTCCGGTAGAAAACTGGACTTACGTTATTGCCACGGTCTTGGCAGGCATTCAGTAGTGCCGGAACTCAGCCGCGAAGCGGCGTGGGTCCGGCAACATCTCCGTACCTCAGCATGGCACGCCGTCATGTCACGCCGGACAATGGAAGGCGGAAGCCTTGGCGAAGGAGGGTGCCCTCCGCATGCCACGGCGTAGCCTCGCTATTGCGGGCGGAGACGGGTGATTAAAAACACGAAGGACGGTAGCGTGGCAGGGATCTCGCGCATCAGGCTTCGACTGCAAGCAGTACTACGCCCTGACATGGAGGCGCGGAGGCGCTGAGAGGAAGGTAGCGAGAGAGAGTCGCTACCGCTCCGTGAATTGTGGAATCCGCCGTCGTTCCGCAAGCGGAACTTCCGTCGCCGCTCTTCCTCCGTCGCCTTTCAGGCTTTGGCGGACGCAGACGAGCTATGCCAGACAAGATGGCGGACAAGTGTGGAATGTTTAAAAAGGTTGCCAGCAACATCAGGCTTCATCCGACAAGTAAAACCAGGATTGGTGCGGCTTCGCTACTGTAGGCCGGGTGCCCCACCCGGCGCACCCAGGAAGTCAGTCGCTATGCGGCTGACTCAAGCAACTCCCGCATTTTAGTAATTATGATTTCAATTCCTGTCATAAAAAACAAGAAATTGAGGTAGCTGTTTTCATAAATAATTGTAGTATAAAAGGTTGAATATCCAATATCCAACACGGAACTCCCAATATCCAAGGCAATAGTCGCTTCGCGCCAGCCTCTATCCAATGGTAATTATTAAAACTCTTCTTCTATGCAACGCGAAGCGTTGTTGACTAAAGCTGCGGTGTTTAACACAAAAAGGAACATTGGGAACAAATAGGCCCGTTCATCACAAAAGCTTAATTTGGTTGCGGCGGAAAGCAGCTTTAGCACTTTAGAACTTCTTACTCCCCACCACGGCTTCGTTTCTAACTACGCCGTGGTAAGGCAGAGTAACACCGATTAACGTTCGGTGGTGTCACTCCCTGAGATCAGCAGGAAGGTCGAAACGGTCCAGGTTCATCACTTTGTTCCACGCCGCCACAAAGTCGTGCGTGAACTTCTCCTGACTGTCACCACTTCCATAGACTTCCGCCAGGGCCCTGAGTTGGGAGTTCGAGCCGAAGATGAGGTCGACACGGGTTCCGGTCCATTTGAGTTTACCGGTTGCCCTGTCCCGCCCCTCGAACACACCCTTCTCTTTGTCGGTTGCCGACCATTTTGTATGCATGTCGAGCAGATTGACAAAGAAGTCATTGCTCAGTTTTCCGGGGCGTTCGGTAAACACACCGTGTTTAGAGCCATCGACATTCGTGCCAAGCACTCGCAGACCTCCGACGAGGACTGTCATCTCCGGTGCAGTCAGCGTCAGCAGCTGCGCCTTGTCGACCAGCAGTTCCTCCGATGCTACAGCATATTGTTTTTTGAGGTAGTTGCGGAATCCGTCTGCGGCCGGTTCGAGTACAGCAAATGAATCCACGTCGGTTTGCTCCTGCGATGCATCCGTGCGTCCCGGATTGAAGGGAACGGTCACACTCTGACCGGCACTCTTTGCCGCTTGTTCGATGCCGGCGCAACCGCCCAAGACGATCAGATCGGCGAGTGAAACCTTTTTTCCGCCGGATTGCGCGGAATTGAACTCCTTCTGGATTTTTTCAAGACTCTTCAATACCTTTGACAGTTGGGCTGGCTGGCTGGTCTCCCAGTTCTTCTGCGGCGCCAGACGTATGCGTGCCCCGTTCGCCCCGCCGCGCTTGTCCGAGCCGCGAAACGTGGATGCCGATGCCCAGGCAGTCGAAACCAATTCAGGTACCGACACTCTCGAGGCAAGTATCTTGCTTTTGAGGGTTGCGATATCCTTCGAGTCTATCAGCTTGTAATCGACGGCGGGCACAGGGTCTTGCCAGATAAGCTCTTCCTTCGGTACATCAGAGCCGAGATAGCGTGAACGGGGGCCCATATCGCGGTGAGTCAGTTTGAACCAGGCGCGGGCAAAGGCGTCCGCGAACTCCTCTGGGTTATTCAGATAGCGACTCGCAATAGGTTCATAGATCGGGTCGTACCGCAGCGCCAGATCCGCGGTCGTCATCATCGGCCGGTGCTTTTTCGACGGATCGTGAGCGTCAACCACCATATTTTCCTCGTCCACATCTTTAGCCAGCCATTGTTTTGCGCCGGCCGGGCTTTTAACCAGCTCCCATTCGTATTTGAACAGCATCTTGAGATAACCCATGTCCCATTTGGTCGGGTGCGGTTTCCAGGCACCCTCAATGCCGCTGCTGATCGTGTCGACGCCTTTGCCGCTGCCAAAGCTGCTCTTCCATCCGAGACCCTGCTCTTCTATAGAGGCGGCCTCCGGTTCAGGACCGACACTTGCCGGATCACCGGCGCCATGACACTTGCCGAAGGTGTGGCCGCCTGCGACGAGCGCCACGGTTTCCTCATCGTTCATTGCCATGCGCGCGAAGGTCTCTCGAACATCCTTGGCTGATGCCACCGGGTCAGGGTTGCCATCCGGGCCCTCCGGATTGACATAGATCAGGCCCATCTGCACTGCGGCCAGGGGGTTGTCGAGATCGCGGTCACCGCTGTAACGGCTATTGGGCTTGTCGCTCGTAGCCAGCCATTTATTTTCGGCACCCCAGTAAATGTCCTCTTCCGGTTCCCAGATGTCCTCGCGTCCGCCGGCGAAGCCGAAGGTTTTTAAACCCATCGAATCTATGGCGCAGGTGCCGGCGAGGATCATAAGATCGGCCCAGGAGATTTTTTTGCCGTATTTCTGCTTGATCGGCCAGAGCAGCCGGCGCGCCTTGTCGAGATTCACGTTGTCAGGCCAGCTGTTGAGGGGGGCAAAGCGTTGGGAGCCCGAGCCCGCACCGCCGCGGCCGTCGCCCATACGGTAGGTGCCTGCGCTGTGCCATGCCATTCGGATAAAGAACGGCCCATAGTGACCATAGTCAGCTGGCCACCACTCCTGTGAGTCGGTCATCAGCGCATAAAGGTCCTTTTTAATCGCCTTCAGGTTGAGCTTTTTAAATTCCTCTGCGTAGTTAAAATCTTCGCCCATCGGATTACTCTTGGCAGAGCGCTGATGAAGAATTTTGAGGTTCAGCTGGTTCGGCCACCAGTCCCGGTTAGATGTGCCTTTGCTGGCAACGGGTTTGCTGGCAACGGTTTTGCTTGTCATGCCCGTTACCGGACACCTTCTCACTTTTTTTGTCTCTTCGCCTTGAGTGTCGAAACTCAGGCACAGTGATACTATGAAAATAGAAAGAACCTTGAAATTTAACTGGTTTGTCGACCAGTTTCGGTTTGTATTGCCTGTTCTCACTGCGTGACTATTGGTCTCGCCTGCCAGTGTAGGGGTGTTCCATTCATTCATCTCTGTGCTCCTTATCTTAGAAATTTGGATGTGATCTGTTAGCCCTCAAAATAAACAAAATTTCTTAACTACAATATTTAATATGAGGCATCTAAGTTCTTAGATTATGACTATTGTTTAAGATTATGTCAAGTCGTATTAAAGAAGAAAAGTGTGACCGCAAATTGGTCGTACTCCCACCCGCGCGCAGGGCACACCACTTATATTTTTCACCTCCAAAAAACCTAAAGCTGCTTTCAGCCGCAACCAAATTAAGCTTTTGTGATGAACAGGCCTATTTGTACCCAATGTTCCTTTTTGTGTTAAACACCGCAGCTTTAGTCAACAACGCTTCGCGTTGCATAGAAGAAGAGTTTTAATAACTACCACTGGATAGAGGCTGGCGCGAAGCGACTGTTGCCTTGGATATTGGGAGTTCCGTGTTGAATATTGGATATTCAACCTTTTATACTACAATTATTTATAAAAACAGCCACCTCAATTCTGCGTCCGCCTTAGCCCAAGGGGCGGCGGCGGAAGAGCGAAGGAGGAAGCCCAGAGGCGACGGCTGGTTAGAACTTCTTGCAATCCTCTACTTCCTAGAATTTATCCAGTTCTTTAGCACTCTCTTCATTAGTGGTTTTCAGATCACCAAGAACATCTTTTGCATGTTTATACGAATCGACAGCAGCTTTTCCTGTTGCCTGGTCGATGACCTGCTTAGCCATTGATGGTTCTTTGGGTTGGTCGTTTTGCTGTCCACAGCCGGACATGGCCATTATTGCTATTGTGCTGATGATTAACCTCATTACTTCACCTCCATATGTAATAAAATTATCATACAATTCAGATAAATGCGAGTAAACGTACTATCCCTTTCTTGCCTGATAACCCACAGCCTAAACTCCTAATCGTCCTCGGGGTCGCTATTGTAGGGGTAGCGGCGGCGGAAGCCATTCGGGCGACGGCTGGTTAGAACTTCTTATCTCACACATTCCACCTTCCATAAATCACAGAGCTGGGAGGGTGTTCTCTCTGTGTCACTGTGTCTCGGGCGTATCTGCGAATCGTTGCACTTTTCAGCCTAAAGGCTGGACAACAAACATTATTAACGTTAGTTGTCCACACTTCAGTGTGCTTTTAAGATCATAATGCCGAGGTACTCACTGTTGCAACGATTCACAGATGCGCCCCTGTGTCTCCGTGTTAAAATAATTATCTTCTATTTCACCCTCAAAAACGTCATAATAAAGATATATAAATTATTAGGAAACTCAGGTTGCTATGAACGCACATTTAGAGTATCGTAACGAGATGCTAGGAATGACAAGTGGTTTGGTGTTGTTGTAGAAAGAATGTCTCCCGCCAAGGCGCAAAGTTTTACTGCTTGATTGATTAGGGGAGACAGGGGAATACAGCACGGTCTGCAAGCTTTGCCTGTCGAAGTGTTGTTGATGCGGGAAGAGTATTACGAGTATATCAGGGAGAACAGCGTTGAAGATAAATTCCGCTAAACGCTTAATTTGAGGACTGATCCACCAACTTTTTACCCTTAAAAACTAACGCACTGCCCAACTATCCGCCCTTCGCGCCATCTTGACGGCGATAGCCACAGGCGACGGCTGATCGCGAAAAAACTATCGCAATTTTCGACCCTTCAAAAATTGAGATGCTTACTATTAAGATATTGTGCTAAAATAAAGCCATAAAGGAATTTAAGATGTCAACTACACTCGATATAATCCATGAAGCGGAACAACTTCCTGTTGAACAGCGGACGATGGTTGTTGATTCTATTCTGCGAACACTTAATCGTCCAGATCCTGATGTCGATAAGAAATGGGCTGCTGTTGCTAAGCGCAGGCTTGATGAAATGCGCTCCGGTAAAGTCACACCTGTTCCGGGAGATGAGGTGTTTGCAAGAATACGCCAACGGTTTTCCTCATGAAATACTCTTTTCATCCAGAGGTGGAGGATGAATTTAATGAAGCAATCACTTATTATGAGGATTGTTCGGTTGGCTTAGGTCTTGACCTTTCTCTTGAAGTATTTTGTCCATTCAGAATGTGGCTGATTATCCCTTTATGTGGCCGGAGGTCGATGTAGAAGTGCGTCGATGCCTGGTTCACAGATTTCCATATGGCGTGCTTTACAGTATCGAACCGGATGGAATATTTATACTGGCTGTAATGCATCTTAATCGTGATCCGGACTACTGGAAGCACAGATTACATAGGTGATAAAAAAGAGTCGGCCCGCTATGTCGCCAATCCCAGAGTGCTTTTCATCAGATTAAAGGCCATCTAAAGGGACCAAAATAATAGTTAACGACTAATTCAAGGACCTCCGACTATCATGGATGACCCGAATGGCACGCGCATCCTCACACTTCCACATTCGCGCACTGCTTTGCTTCAATTGTTATATTTTAATACCCGAACCCGATACCTGATCTTACGCACTTCTCCACTTATTTGGTTACATAACCACGTTACTTGGTGTTTTCTTGAGTAGCAATAAATTATCACATTGAATGTTGCTCAGAAAAAAAATATTTAATCCATATATGACAACTGTTGCACATAGCATTCTTTTTGAACACAAGGGGGATCTTAAATCTCTTTGTGAACGTTTTCGTGTTGCCAAATTATATGTATTCGGGTCAGTGGTGAACGGTGACTTTAATGAAGCCAGCAGCGATATAGATTTTCTTGCTCAATTTAAAGAGAGAGAGCCTACGGCAGATTATGCTGAGCGCTTTTTCGGATTTGAAGAAGGGCTGGTCTCTGTTTTTAAACGTCCAGTGGATTTGATTACTGTTGAAGGGCTGAAAAAGCCGGGATTCAGGGGTGTTGTGGAACGGACGAGGAGACTGGTTTATGAATCCGGTAACACTCTCTAATCTCACAGATGTTCTGGATTCCTGTCTGTTTATTCAGAGCTCAAGTTCAGTGTGAACTTTTGATGATTATCAAAAAGATCGCATGTTTCGCCGAGCAATGGAACGAGAATTTGAAATTGTGGGTGAAGCTCTCAAGCGGATCAGAGATGAGGAAGAATCCATTTATGATTCAATTACTCATGCTTTTTCGATCCGGTTTTCCTTTTACGAAGTGTCCTGATCGCATGCTTTCGTGACAAACCGGTCAACTCACAGAATCCGTCCAGAACTCTGCTCCTGGCTTTCTTTGTTGTCATTCCTGCATATCGTCTACGCATTACAGCAACGTGTTGCTTTTTCTCATTATATGACATTTCCATGCCTCTATTTTGGGTGTCATTATTTTTGACGCAACCTAGAACTTTACATGGCTATTCATTTTTCATTTCGGTGTCATTAATTATGACGCAACGCGCGCACGGGCACTTGATTTCGCACAATGTTGATGGTACCATTAATATATGACTGTTAAAGATAAAATTGTTAACTCAGTTCAGGATCTTCCTGCTAATGCTTCTATTGAAGATGCAATGGAACGTTTGTTCTTTCTTTCTAAGATAGAGAAAGGAGTTCAGCAAGCTGATGCGGGGCAAACACTTTCGCATATGCAGGTCAGGGAGAATATGGAAAAATGGCTGAAATAAGATGGACTCAGCAGGCTTCATCTGATTTTGAAGGCATTACATTATTTATCGCTCAAGATTCAGAATACTATGCCTCTTTCTTTGCGTCTAAGGTTTTGCATGCAGTAGAGCGCCTAATAGATTTTCCCGCATCTGGAAGAGTTGTTCCTGAATCTGATAATCCAGCGATTAGAGAAATCATTCTTGGTAATTACAGAATTGTTTATCGATTAAATAAGAACACGACTGAGATTCTAACTATTTGCCATGGCGCAAGGTTGCTTGATTTGGATTATCTTCGTTGAAGCTGGGCTGATGTCTCTGAAAAAATTTATCATAAACACTATTTTCTGTTTTTTGTTGGAGCTTGGAGTCGTCTTTACTTGTTCTTCTATTCCAAGAGCCAACTTTGCAGAAGATCATTAGCCAAAGCGCACCCCACACTCTTTCCTCTCCTTAACCACTAACCCCTGCGTTGCGTCAAGTACTCACTCTGTTCCTCAGCCGCAAGTAGTGAGGTAGCCTTCCCGCGGGCCAGTAACTCCCGCATTACCGCATTCAAGCATTCCAGCACTTCTCGGTGGTCTTTAACTTTAGAACTCTCGCATTTCTTGACCGCCATTTTATCCCGCCTTAGTCCCGCATGCGGGACGGCGGCGGAAGCCATCGGGCGACGGCTGGTTAGCACTTTAGAACTTCTCAATCTTCTTATCCCTAATCCCTCCAGCTCCCTAACCCCTGTCCCTGATTATTAGAAAACTTGGGTTGCCATGAACACGCATTTAGAGTATGTTTATCGTGATGCTAGGAATTTCAAGTGGTTTGGTGATGTTGAGACTTCGGGAGTGGGTAAATGTGGTGGCTATATCTTGATGAAAGTGGAGATCTGGGTTTCGATTTTGTGAATAAAAAACCATCGGAATATTTCACAATCTGTATTCTTGCTACAAGCCAAAGGTCCTCAAATCTTGCATTTAAGAGGGCTGTCAAACGTACCCTGAAAAACAAGTTGAACCGCAAAAGTAATCGGACCCGAGTAATAGAAGAGCTGAAAGGCTCTGCCACTCGACTTGAAATCAAGAAGTATGCCTGGAGGATATTTCAGAAATATGAGCGCAAAGATCCCGCGTGGTACAATATATTTAGCGAAAAAATTCAATACGATGAGCAATATTTATAAAAAAGAGCGTGCCCTAAAGGATTCTTTAGCCGAGGCTTTGGCCACCCGCTGGATGGGAACAACACGGACATCCAAAAGAGGACTTACCGCTCAAGTGTTAATATAGCACTTGGCAGAATCCTGTGCAAGAGCAATAATCGCACTTTTTGACACCGCAAAATCCATCAATTGTGGTCAAAATCAAAGACAGACCAATTATATACAGACTCCCTAATCTGTTCTGTACTCACTCTGATCTTCTGCCGCAAGTAGCGGGGTAGCCTTCCCGCGGGCCAGTAACTCGCCTGGCCTG
>JAQIBS010000178.1 GCA_027858965.1 Kiritimatiellia bacterium | reverse complement strand
AAAGCAAAATAATCCTGTAGATCCTGTTAATCCTGCCGTGCCACGGCGTAGCCTCTGGCGTAGACGGGTCAAAAAAATCTTTTGCAAACATGATAGGATTTAAGAAGAGAGGTACTAAAAACAGTAATGAAGAGTTAGCCGGGCCCACGGTCGTGCCTCCCTGAGTTCCGGCTCTACTGAATGCCTGCCTGTATTGCCTGAACTTAGGTCGGGAAGCCCGTAGGTCGGGCAGAGAAATGCGCTTATATTATAGGCGAAATGGAAGAAGTTCTAAAGTGCGAGAATTATAAAGTTCTAAAGTTGAAGACCATGCGGGAGTGCACCCGTCTTGGCACCTTAGCGCCTTGGCGGGAGAAAACCCCTACCACGCTACGTTCTTCGTGGTTCAACGGTTCATAGAGTGATAGTGACACTCTTACCGCCATCGCCCAGGTTCAGATTATGTTTCCTAGTTGTCCCCTTATAAGAGAGTTCTATTTCGTAACTCCCTTTAAATCCGCGCAGATTGACTTGGCCTCTCTTATCACTCTTGACTTTGAGATCGGTCGACCACTCTTTGGAGAACAGATCCAGCCAGACCTTACCGGCCGGTTTCAACTCCCAGTCCTTGCGAAAATAAGCGGCTTCCGGTTTCCAGTGACGCCCCTCCCAGAAACCCCAGGAGAGAAATCCCTCGACTGCGGGGTGGCTGAATGCGATCGTCATAAAATCACGGGTATAATCGGCCTGCAACACCTCATCATCCATATTGATATCATGCTCTGTCAGGCTGATAATCAGCCCCAGAGCCGCAAAGCGATCGAGAATACTGAAAACTTTTTCAGGGGGTGTTAGCGTTGAACCAAAATGCGACTGCATTCCCAGACCGTGAATCGGCGCACCGCCCTCTTTCAAAAAACGCAGCGTCTTTTCAAAGTGATCCTGATGTTTCGTATCGCGTCCAGCACCACTCAGAATAGAGTAATCGTTCAGAAATAATTTTACATCCGAATCATTTTTACGAGCGAGTTTGAACCAGCGAATCATCTCTTCATTCCCCAGAACATCCATGATCTCATGATTTGTATAGGGCTCATTGATCACATCCCAGTGAATGACCTTGCCTCGCATGGCGGATACCTCTTCAATCACATGGGCATCAACCGCTTTGCGCAGCGCCTCAGGATCATCTTTCAGATCTTTGATATTGCGCGGCACATGCCTCCAGTTAGGCCAGACAAGACAATGACCACGGATCTCAATATCACGCGCATGCAACCACTCGGTGGCCTTGAACATCATCTGTCGGTTTTCCACATTATCCCAGTTATCCCACTTGAGATCATTCTCAAAAACAACCCGGCTGAAGTTCTTCTCCACGACCCTGCGGTAGGCATCGCCATCCGGCCCCTCCTGCATCAGTGCTCCAGCGTCAACTGCCGACCCAAAACCGAAAGAGTGTCGTTTCAGCTTAATATGAACCTGGACATCCTTGACGGGATTTCCTTCAGAATCAACAATAATTAGTGCCAGCGAAGCTTTGCGAATATTCTCAATACGCAAGGCTGCCTCCCCACGCCAGGGGGCATCCGACGCCTGTCCTTCATAGCTATTCTTTATAGAAGGAAGTTCAAAACGTTTTTTTGTTTTCCCGTAAGAGAAGAGCTGAATATCCGCAACCTCAACCAGCTGTTTCTGCAATCCCATTTGGAATCCGACATTAGCCTTGCCTGGAGCATAGCTCTCCCCGACCTTAAATGACGTATAGAACTCCTTCCATACCGGAGAGAGATTGACATCATGCGAGAGCGATTTATAGTACGAGCCTCCACCCCTCTGAAAGATAACCCGAATGAGGCCCTCACCACTCTCATTCTCGTTCTTGAGCGAGCGTGCAAAAAATCGTATCCAGAGAACGTCACCCTTCTCTACAGCTCCCGTCGTATCCCATAAAGTCTGCGCACCCCAAGGGGCATCCAGATCAGATTTTATATTGTATTGAAATGCCTTATCAAAGGATTCTCCCTCAACCTTCACAACACTCTTATCAACGACCTTTTTATTATAATACCACTTGACTGTCTTCTGCAAATCCACAGGCATCACGAGCGTGCCTCCCTCAGGAATCGTTACACCCATGACCGTTGCTGTCAGAAACAACAGAGAAAAAATATATATATTCCGTTTCATTACCACCCCCGATTTTTTTCGACTCAATTAAGGAAATAAGATTAACCGAGCACCGCCTGAATTGCAAATGCAGAATAATTCATTCCTTAAAAACAGGCGCAATTCAATTCCGCTGATTAAATGAATTTTGTTGAAATTAAGATCATTAAGAGTAACCCAAGCATCCTGCTTGGCTTATTAGTAACCCAGGCATCCTGCCTGGCTTATTACGGAGGCAAGCAGGATGCTTGACTTACTATTTAGGCAAGCAGGATGCTTGCACTACTTTTCTTTACATTAATTCATGTGCAGAGGTGTTCACCCAAATCCGACAGTTGACCCAACTCGGATACATGTGCTAATATTTGAAAAATTAACAGCTGTAACCACAGTCATCGGTTATCAACAGGATGGGTATAATTACAGCGAGAAAGAACCACTATGAAAAAGATATCGGAACTATTCAGCCAGCAGGGGCTTGGCACACATCTTCTCACCGCTTTTATTGCGGCCTTCATCTGGCACGCGCCACAGACCGCACAGGCGGAAGATTTGGGAGATATTATGCCTATGGGTGATTCAATTACCCTCGGAGTTCCGATTGCCGGTGGCTATCGCGACCCGCTGTACACCCTTCTGAACAATCAGGGAGACAACTTTACCTTTGTGGGTTCATCAACCAGCTACGAAACCACAACACTCACCACTGCCGGACAGGCGCATCACGAAGGGCACAGCGGTTTTGTCATTACCAATGCCGTCTCGATCTCACGCACCGGGCTGGACGAATACCTGACGAACTGGATCGGTCCCAGTGGCGAAGACCCAGACAAAATCCTGCTGATGATAGGAAGTAATGATATCAACCTCGGCTATGACATGACCAACGCACCCACCCGACTGCATGACCTCATCACCCACATCTATGAGAACCGTCCTGATGTAAAACTCTACTTGGCATCGATCATTCCCATGGTCGGACACGAAAGTGATGTCCAGGCATTCAACGCAACCATCCCCGGCATTGTGGCAAGCCATAGAACCCTGGGACAAAACATAGTTTACGTCCCAATGTATGAAGCCCTGGATATCAATACAGACCTGAATGATGGATTGCATCCAAATGCCGCCGGCTACCAGAAGATGGCTGCAGCCTGGGACACAGCACTGCATACATCCAACACACACGCTGTGGACGTAACGAGTGCCGGCAGCGGTCCCGCATTAGGGTCCAGTTTCAACGTCGGCTGGGATTTCACTGTCACAGAGGCAATCGTCATCAAATCGCTGGGGCAGTTCGATCCTGACTCCACCCCGACAAATAACACGGTGGCCATCTATGAAAGAGGAGGGGCTAAACTCGTTGAAGCAGCTCTCTTCACGAACAGCACTGCAGAATTAAGCGGCATCTATTCCGCACGCTACGTCCCTGTTTCCGACACCCTGCTAGCACCCGGCGACTATGTGGTCTTCAGCACACAGAACGGCAATAATTTTATTTCATCCGACGCTAATCCCGATGCCACCTTCGGTTCCGCTATTACATGGAACATGGGTGTAGCACAGGGCGCGGCAAATCCTTTACCAACCAGTGCTCCGGCAAGCTGGCAGATCGAAAACACCAACACATATCGCTACTTTGGTCCGACCTTTACATACAACATAGCCCCGCCCCCTGACGCCCCGGCACTCACACTTGACAGCCCTACGGGCAACCAGTCATTCATGGTCGGAACAGCTATCTCCGCCTCCGCCACAGTGACCGAATCCACAGGAGCCTACACTGTACATATCTACACCAACAGCTCCTCAGGCTCTTTTGCAGAAGCCGGGACCGGAAGCTCCTCAACACCGCATCAGGTGAGCCTGGGCACATTACCCATTGGCACATACCATATCTTTGCATCAGTCACTGATACCCTTGCAACCACAATAACCACAACCAATACATTCACAGTCAGTGCAGCCCCACTTCCTGGACAGCAGATCTTGAGTCTCAGCGGCTGGAATCAGGACCTCATCATAGGAGCCACCGAGGCAGCACTGGAATACAGCACAAGCATGTCGGGATGGAACTTCTACGAGAGCGGGCTGTCAGGCAGTTCCCAGGGTCTGGCCGCCGACTCAGGCGGCTCTCCCCGCACCTTCACAAGTTCGTACAATCCAAGCGTCCAGTTTCAATTCTCTCCCTATGACGGCAATAACGCCGTTTACCTTAACGGAATAGGTAATGCCACCCTGACCCTCACCTACCCCACCACGTTCCATTCGCTCCAGTTTCTCATGACAGCACGCAGTATCAGCTGGTATGCAAAGCTGAACTTCGCGGATGGATCCAGCACAACCACACCCACATGGAGCGATCCGGACTGGACCTCAAGCGGGCCGACCGACAAGTGCCTGAGCTCATACGGACTGAAGAGCACCAGTGGCAGTTTCTATACCGGCTCTCTCTGGATGGCAGAGCGCGGTTTCACATTGTCGTCATCAGATCAACTCAAGACACTCCAGTCCATCACCTTTTACAACACAACTAGTGGCAATCAGCAACTGGCTCTCTTCGCAGTAAGCGGCTACGTGATCGACTCACCAACCGACACTTTTGATGCAGCAGAAGTAATGAGTGACGGCACCGGAGCCTCAGGTGGCTCCACTTATGATGTCGGCTGGGATTTTACTATCTCCCAGACAATACGGGTGACATCACTGGGGCAGTTCGATCCCGATTTAAATCCAAAATCAAACTCTGTAGCTATCTATCAGAGAGCCGGCGATAAGCTTATCGAGGCAACTGTTTTATCCACGAGTCCTGCTGAGCAGAGCGGCAACTACACAGCTCGCTACGTCCCTGTTGATAATCTGGTATTAACTCCCGGTGATTATGTGGTATTCAGCACACAGAACGGCAACAATTACATTGCCGGAGGCGGAGCTCCTGAAGCAGCATTCGGCCCTGCTATCAAATGGAACAAGGGTGTTGCACAATCAACCGGCTCTCTACCTGAGAGCGCTCCGGCTAGCTGGCTTGTAAACAACACCACTACATTAACCTACTTTGGGCCGACCTTTAAATATGAATTGGTTGTACCACCTCCGACTCTGACAATAACCAGCCCTACCAATAATCAGGCACTCGTTTGCAGTGAGTATATTACAGCAGACATCACAGTAGTCAACGCCTACAAAGACTTCACCGCTCATCTCTATATTGACAACGGAACAGGAACTTTTGCTGAAGTAGGCACAGACGGCAGCAACACACCGTATCAGGTAAGTCTCGGTAAGTTACCCGCCGGCACTTATCAGATCTTTGCATCTGTCACCGATACCCTCACAACCGTAACAACCACAACCAACACATTCACAGTAGCTGTGACATCAGGACAACAGATTGTGGATCTTACCGGTTGGAATGAGGATATCATCATTGGCGCAACAGAAACAGCACCAGGATACAGCATCAGTACAACATGGCACTTCTACGAGGAAGGGCTGTCTGGCGGAACTCAGGGGCTGGCCACTGCTTCAAGTGCTACCCCCCGCACCTTCACCAGTTCTTACAATTCAAACGTTGATTTTCAATTCGCCCCTTACACCGGTAATAACGCCATTTATCTCAGCGGACCGGGCAATGGCACACTGACCCTCATCAACCCCGCAAAATTCTATTCTCTCCAATTTCTTATGACAGCACGCACCATGAGCTGGTATGCCAGACTGAACTTCGCGGATGGATCCAGCACAACCACACCCACGTGGGATGATAATGCGGACTGGATACAAACAGGACCGGCTGACACATGCCTGACAGCATACGGACTGAAGAACACCAATGGCAGTTTCTATAGCGATTATATCTGGATGGCAGAGCGCGGATATATATTAACGACTGAGGATCAGAAAAAAACAGTCGAGTCCATCACTTTTTACACCACAAGCAGCGGTGATAAGCAACTGATGCTCTTCGCGGTAAGCGGCTATGCAATAAACAGCTCTTTAGATATTATCCATGCTGTTGACATAATGAGTGATGGTGATGGTGCGGGCAGCGGCACAACCTACAGCGTTGGATGGGAATTCACTGTTAACCAGGCAATAACGCTGACATCACTTGGTCAGTTTGACCCCGATTCAAACCCGACATCCAACACAGTGGCCATCTACCAGCAAAGCGGCAACAAACTTGCACAAGCAACCGTCTTAGCCACAATCCCTGCAGAGCAGAGCGGCAACTACCCTGCACGCTACGTCCCAATTGACGAAATGGTATTACCCCCCGGTGACTACGTGATATTCAGCACGCAGAACGGCAATAAATTCATCGCAGGCGGAGGAACTCCCGAAGCCACCATAGGACCCGCTATCACATGGACAATGGGCGTAGCACTCGGCAGTGGATCAGCAGCCGGTCCCGTACCGGAAACCGCACCAACTAGCTGGCCGATCAATAACCCCGGTAAATGGCGCTACTTCGGTCCGACCTTCAAATACAAACTGGAGGGCGTTGTGCCGCCGGACGGTCTGATAATCATCATTCGGTAATCATATGAAAATATCTATATTCTTTTTTGCTGTCGCCATCTCATTCATCGTAACAGCAAGCTCGTTATCAGCAGAAACTCCGACATTGACCGGCCATTGGCCCTTTGACGGAAACCTCTCCGACATAAGCGGCAATGGTCTGGACGCGTATGCAGATCAACCGGTGTTCACCTCCGGCAAAGAGGGTCAAGCCTTACGGATGCTGCAAAAAAAAGTGATAACCATTCCAGATGCCCCGGGGCTGCGCCTCACGCGCGGCTTTCAGCTTGCATGCAGGTTACGGTTGACAGAACTCCCAAAGGGTAATGCCTGGGCAACCATAGTTATGAAAGGCGGATACAGCGCAGGTGAGTATGTCCTGCGTGTTGACCCTGCTTCAGAGGGACGGCATTTAAGTTTTTTCGTGAACACCGGTAGCTGGGAACCACGTGTAAAGTCGCACGCTCAGATTGAACCCGGTGTGTGGTATCAGGTGGAGACAGGCTGGGACAAGCAAGGCCTCTGGATGACAGTGAATGGCGATACCACCCGCATAGCCCGTAAAGGCAAGCCAGTCATAACGCGCACCCCCCTACATATAGGTTCTTTTGATGGCGAACTTGATGACCTTCGGATAACAAGCCCTGGCGGAAATCGCACGATCGAAGCGTGCTGGCCCTTTGAAGGCAATACACGCGACGCATCCGGTCACGATCATAATTTCGATGATGCAGACCGTACATTTGTCTCTGTCACCGGCGGAAAGGCATTGCAGGCCAATACCGGTAATCTTTCAATTTCAAGTACTCCGGATCTGCAACTGGCACCGGGCTTGCGTATCGATTGCTCAGTATTTTTCAACGAAATCTCTTCAGGTACTATGCCGTTAGTCGTCAAGAAAGGCGAATACCAGCTGAGAGTCAACCCGCAGTCGGAGGATGGCAAATTCGCTTTCTTTACTAACATCAACGGCTGGGAGCCGCGCGTATGCTCTGAGAGCAGCGTTAAAACTGGCACGTGGTACCGCATCACTGCCGAGTGGGATGGACTCGAACTCTCACTTACGGTCAACGGAGAAAACACCTCTATTTCACGTTCAGGCATTGCAAAACCCGGCAACGGTGCACTGTCGCTTGGACGTTTCAACGGTCTTCTTGATAATGTACGTATTGAGAACCCCAAGCCGGACGTGGTGCGGCTAAGAGAATTATCGACACATAGCACACTCCTGCGGGCAGGTCGCAGTGAAAGATTGACTGGCATAGTCTACAACTTCGGAAATGCAGTTACCAACTGTAATGTAGAACTGAGTCTACCGAAGGGTATTATCTGTAAGACACCCGCCATACTCGAACTTGGTTCAATGCCGTCAGGCAGCCAAAAAACAGTGGAGTGGCATGTACAAGCAGAAAAAGCGACCACGGCAACCGCCACTTTCAAACTCACAACACCGAATGTCGCACCTGTTCTGTCATATAAGCCATTGGCATTTCTGGCGAAAACCGATCCTGATCCCGCCACACGCATCTGGGAACCGGTCGCTACAGTAACTGACAACGCTGCAACCTACTACGTAGATGCAATAGACGGCAACAACACAAACGCAGGTTCCACTCCCGCATCAGCCTGGAAAGATTTCACACCGGTTAACGGAAAGATCCTGGGGCCCGGAGAACGACTGCTTATCCGACGCGGCAGCGTGATTAATCAGGAGCTTCAAGTCTCGGCACGCGGCACAGCGCAGGCATGGGCTGAGATCGGCACATACGGAGAGGGTCCACGACCCGTTATCCACCGCAACGGTGATATTGATGACAGATGTGTACTGATCAACACCCCCGATTATTTATACATCCATGGCTTGGTCGTCTGCCGCGCCGGCAAGGGACTGATCGTACACTATTCAAAGAGGGGACATCGAGGTCTGCTTATCGATGACTGCATTGCCCATCATATCGAGGGGCTCTACCGTCCGGACAGCCACGGAATTCCTGAGTGGCGCGGTCGTTACGGAGCAACTGGCGACGGATTGGGCAGCTCGGCGGGTTTCGCCGTCAGCGGGGCGCCGGCCGAAGATCTCGTGCTGCGCAACTGCGAGATGTTCCAGTGTTCATGGGGATTCCGCTTCTCCGGTGACAACGTAACCATTGACCGCGTTTTCTGCCATGACAACTACGCCCACAACACCTCACCGCACCCAGCCATCACTTCAATCAGGCGCTCCTATCTGCAGAACAGCATTTTCGATGCCCCTGGCTGGCATGCACATGCCGGCACGATGGGAATCATGATATGCAATCCAATCAGTCTCGTTATCCGCAACTGCCACTTTCTCAACCAGCCCGACTCCGGCTCGCACGACGAAGGCGGGATTGATTTCGAAGCTGGCGGAGAAGGGTGTCTTATTGACCGTTGCACATTCCGCAATAATGCGGGAGCGGCCATTGAGGTCCTTGGACTCAAATCGCCACAGGCTAAAAATATCGAAATCATCGGTTCTCGTTTCGACCGCAACAATGTTGCCACCAACCTCGGTCCCTCGGAGATCTTCATCTGGGGCAGATCATCAGATCCCGAAGTCTGCTGCAGCAGCGGAATAATCCGGGACAATGGATACGTTCTGAATCCCTGTGTATCATTCTTCACCAATCAGGCACCGGCCACAACTCACTGGACACTCAGCAACAACACGCAGTATACTTCAGCCAAAGCATTAAACAAAGCCATGCCCCTCAACAATCCACCGGACATTGATGCCGGAACCGAAATCTGGACTGATCACACCACCGTACGGATAAAAGGCCGGGTCTCCGATGACAAGCAGCCATCCTCCGGCAATCTCGCAACCAGATGGGAAGTTATCGAAGGTCCCGGCAAAGTCACATTCCGCAATGCGGATAAACCCGCAACAAAAGCCGAATTCACAGTACCGGGCGACTATCATTTGCGATTGAAAGCTGACGACAGCGATCTGTGGCGTTGCGATCATACTGCCGTTCACATACTTCCTGATGGCACAAGCGTGGCTCAAGCCTGGAGCTTCAGCACACCTCTGGACAAAGAGGGGTGGACCGACTGGAATCTGGGAACAAAAGATGAGGAGTTCCTAGGGCAAAAGCGGTCCTGCATTTCACGCCCAGTCCGAATTGTAGCAGGAGGACATTATATTATTGCGATGGAGAATGCATCTGATGCGCATCTGCTCTCACCCGATGTGCTGGGTCTTGACCTCGACAAAAACGGGGTCATCGCAATCCGTCTCCAGAACCACACATCATCCACAAAGATGCGTATCCGATTCACAACAGCAGAAAAACCGACCTGGGAGGCAGAACTGGGACACATTTTTGAAGTGAAGGCGAATGACAACGGGGAACGTCTTTACACAATTGATATGCGGAAGACTACTGGATGGAAAGGAAATCTGAAAGAACTCCGACTCGACTTTTCTGACGGAACTCCGGTCACCGGCACCTGCCGCATTGACTACATCTGGATTGGCAGACAGCGTTGAGTGATTTCCAGCCACCTCATGTACCGGCGGGTACACTCTTGATATATGCTCCATCCTTGCGCAGGATTGATTGCAGATTCCTGATATCCACCCCTGCCATATGCTTGCCACCGTCAATTGCCAAAGCGGCACATGTTCCCACTCCCTGCCCCATCACCATGCAATGCGACTGTATGCGAACCGAAGCACATGCTTCATGCGTAGAAGAGGAGCAGCGTCCTACAACCGCAAGATTGTTAATCTGCTTATTGAGGCACATTCCAAGCGGAATATGATAGCTCTCACCCGCTGGAGGCATCATATCAGCTCTCTGGTCTGCCCATGATGTATGTCCACTTCCTTTAGGATCATGAATATCAATCATCCAGAAACCATGGCCTAATGCATCCGGTTGTTTAATCGCTCCTACGACCATAGGACCATCAAGAGTCTTAATTCCGCGGATACGACGCGACTCGCGGATGCCGAGACCAAATCCCATCTGGCAGACCTCCGCATTTTTGAATCCGGGCATCTCCTTGCGCCAAAGGTTGACATACTGGTAAACCTGCTCACGTCCCTGGGCAGAGAGGCGCGACAGCTCTTCTTCCTCCAGGGGATTTCCTGCGACAGGGCACATATTGTATGCAACTATTGGTGATCTTGGAGATCGAAGGTAGCTGCGGGCAGCAAGATCCATGAACTGTGGATACTTTCCATCTTCCCTAAGTTTCTTCATCAGGGCCAGTACACGCTCGGCCTCTTCAGGATGAGCCCTGACTTGGTCCGGTTCTAACCCCCTGACCTGGAACATCATCGTCATCCCCTGCACTGCGCCATCACTCGCACGACCAAAATCAAATGGAATCCCGGCGTTAGCCGCAACATCACCGTCCCCGGTTGCATCAATGAAAATTCTGCCCTTCACAGCTTTACGGCCAGTCTTAGTATCTACCAGCACGGCATGCATGCGGTCGCCAGTCACAACCGACTCAACAGCCGTCAGGTTACAGAGAACACGCACACCCGACTCCTTAAGCATCTGGTCAAATACCACACGCATGCCTACAGGGTCAAACTCATACATCTCAGGACGTTTCGGAAAATCGCTCATACGCCGGACAAAGCGACCGCCACGTTCAGCGGCCTCCTGCAGCAATCCAAAAATGACCTGTTTTCTGCGATCACCGGTGTGCCAGATGTTGACCAGAGCATTTGTGGCCATACCACCGAGGCTCGGCCACCGCTCCAGCAATATCACCTTAGCCCCATGGCGTGCAGCGCTACAGGCCGCAGCAATACCGGCTGTTCCACCTCCGCAAACCACAACATCGGCCTCAGCCAGGATGGGCAGACGTTTTTCGGGAACAATGATTTCCTTACTGCCTTTTACATCCATGGCCGCCTGAGATGCAACCGGTGTCAATGAGGCAAGTGCCCCGATTCCTCCGCCGGAAGCCGTTAAAAAAAACTGACGTCGTGTAGAACTCATAATATTCAACCTCTATCCCCACCCTAGTTTTTGGAGATTGCCTCTACGCCTTACGGCTCCGTTGCCGCCCGCTTCGGGGCAGCCCTACTGCACTACGTTCCGTTTCGCGTGTACAAGTACGTGTAAAAGTATGTATTCCTTCGACTATTTCGACTTCTCGAACATCCAACCCTTTTCGAATGGGCTCTAGCTATGTCGCGATATGTCGCAAACATGTCGCAGTTATTATTACAAGGATTTCCCGATGGTGCAATCAAGATTGGAACTTTTCTGAGTATTTTGGAAAAAGATGGAATCCGCACCTCGTATGTGTATTTTTTCTGGAGCTGGGTGATCCAATATCCACTGGGTTTCTCACAGGATGAGAACGGTGACGCGTATGCCTTCTGGGCGAAAATCAAGTTCACAGGCCCCGCTTTTCCACATGCCTCTCCCGACGAACCAAACGCCATCTACATTGAGCGCGTGGCGCTTGAAAAAGCCGATTCTCGGGCTACACCCGCTGATGAGCGCCCGTGAGGGTGAGGCGGACACCTCGCCGCATTAACTACATATGGATCGGCCAACAGCGGTGAGCGTTACATCCACGACTGATTATATTTTGACGCACGACCCATGACGTTGTGACGCATCAGGGTTTCCGATAGAGCCGGCGTCTAATCAGTCATGAGCCCCTTTGTCTTTCATACCTGCTGTCATGGTCGGCCGCATAGCGACCGACCTCCTGTGCTGGCTTCGCAGTAAAATGCTATTCTACCTACGAAACGCACCCCATTTTTTACCTGAACATTTTTTACCTGAAACTTTTTTTAAGGATCCATCCACACCCGCCCGCGGAAATAACGACGTGCTGCCTCCTCCAGTTGATTGGTATAGCTGATGAATTGGCCCTCACCCACCACAGATCCAAGTCCTGAAATATCCTGCCAGTCAATCAGATCGTCTGATTGTTCCAACGCATAGAAACGAACTCCACCCAGCTCGTAGAAACCGCCCTCCGGCATTGTGGGGAAGGTGATTACCGAGGCTCCGTTATACATCTCTATTCCAAGAGTGAAAACACTCTGTGAATTATCAGCATCAGTTCCTGCCACATACTCCAGCCCATTAGCAACACCATCACCATCAAGATCAACCTGCTCATGCGTAGCAAAATCATTGGTCCACTCAGGATTGAGCTGATTCAGCCAGAACTCGGGCACCCCGGATGGTGTCAGGCTGGCTGTGAACTCAGCCGAGAGCGCATGCTCATCCCACACATTCGTAAACACGAGGTTCAGCAAGGGTCCCACTCCCTCTTCATCCACTGTAACCCTATCAACTCCGTAAAAAGAATCAGGTAGCACGGAAATATTTGTCGAAGCGCCCACAGGAACCATCACATCTCCTGCCGGGACAACTCGGCCATGTAAACCAGCCTGCGCAGTGATTCTGCGATATAGCATGGAGTTGTAGGAATCGGCTACCAGATCATCGATCTGTCCCTCTCCCGAGAGGTTAATCCTGCTGATGTAATTGCGGTTTGTATTAGCTGCGGCAAACCAATCCGTCGGCTGAGTCACAGGCTGACGGTTGATCCAGATCCGGAAACCGGAGATCTGCTGTTCAGTGCTGCCATATTCGGCCATCACTGTCAGCCGCAGATTGGTGCTGGAACCGACCTCCACTCCGGTCAACTCCGTCCATCGGTTCGTACCGTCGATCTGCCCATGCCAGACCATGACACACTGGCGGGTACTGTTACCCCAGAAGGCGATCTGTGTCTCGGGCGAGACCGCCGGAGGGTCCCCTTTACCCGCCTCAAATGCCAGCAGCATATCCACGCAGACATTAGTCAGCGCGGCTGTCTCGCCAAAATGCTGTACCACACCACTACCGAAAGAAAGGCTCTGCTCATGCGGCCCGGCTATCGGATAACCACCCGGTACGGAAGCAGCATATCGGTTTGTTTCCACCACCGCAGCCAGAGAGCCATAGCCCAGCCAGCCGCCGATGCCGTTCAGCGATGATCCCAAAGCATACGTTTCAAATGACTCCCGGTAGGGCACGCCGTTGGGAGTGTTGATGTTGGTTACCGTCACTGTCACAAAGCAGTTGGTTTCCAGCTGCCCGTAAACCATTGTCAGCATCAATTCATATTGGCCGAGATGCAAGAAGCTGACAGCCGTATCGGCCAGCATCGGATTCTCCACCACCACCGAACTGTCGCCGGGAAATGACCACACAAAGCTGACGACATTCGTCATTCCGTCCAGGATCGCAGCGGAGGCATGCAAAGCCACACGATTCGTCACCGTCAGGTTAAGCGCGAAATCCGCTCCGGCTGTAAAGGAGGGAATATTCGTATAGACCATGATCGGCACCACCGCAGATATTGTGTCGCCCGCATCATCGGTCAGTCGTGCCGTCAAAAAACGGATACCCTCCCGTGCATCCAGCGCAATTGGTATCGTGTATGGAACAACCGATGCGGCTCCTACATCCAAGCCGTCGACCGCAAATACAATCCGGCTGACCGAACCATCAACAAATGCAGGATCAACTACTGCGGTCACCTCAATCGAAGCCGGTGCGAGCCAGCCCGAATTTGCCGCCGGTGCCATCACTGCAACTTTCACCGGATTGCGCCCCGGCATTGCCTCCAAACCTGCCACCCAGCTCTCGGCAGTATTTCCGCTGTTCCGCCCGGGCAGACGGGTTAACGGACGTCCGGTGCCATCCGCTGCCAGCGGCCAGGGTTCCGCATCGTAATATATCACCTGATCAACCACATGCCATGAAATCTCATCATCAGCCGCATCCGGATCAACCGGGCGTTCCAGCCGTACAGCATCACTTTTGTTGTTCAGTTGACCGGAATAAGGTCCGAGGATAAAAACCTGGCCGTTGGTCAGGGCATATGCTGCCAGAAACGCATCCAAGGCCACAGGGTCAGCCACGGGATCAAACGATACAACGATCAGCCTCCCGGCCGCTGGCAGGAGCGTGTTATCAGGGAACGTATAATCAATGCCACCCGCCAGACGCCAGACACCGATATTCTCCAAAATATTCATCAGTGTCACCGGCTGCGCAGTTGGATTGTACAACTCCACATACTCATCGTTCTCATTGTTTTCGGGGTAGGTTACCGTCGGCGCAGGGTGATACATGATTTCGCCCATCACCACCCCCGCATCGGCCAGTTGATTTGAAGCACTGGGTGTAGGCACACCATCAAACCAGGCATCAACACCATCAGGATAACGGATCAGCGGCACGCCGTTCTCCGCCCCTTTGAAAGAGATGGCATCCACCACGCGACCTGGCCCTGTTAGAGGCATAAAGGAGAGCAGCACCTGTTCACCAGCCTTGTTCAGACCGAATCCATTGGTCTCCGTTGTATGAAAGTCGTGGATCTCATCGTAGTAACGCCATCCATGCGCGGCCAGCGTGTGGGTTGCGGGAATGGCCCACTTGGTGAGATCCTGTGGATCATCGCTCAGATACCAACCGGAGCCCAATTCGATGGGCAGATCAGTCGTGTTATAGAGCTCGATGCCGTCATTGGATTCAGTTGATCCGGACACATCCGTATGCGCCAGAATTTCATTCAGCACCAGCGAGACGGGCGGCTCAACCGGTTCTGCCGCTCCCGGCGACCCACCGATATAAACACTGCTCTTCCAGTTTCCCGGATAATTCAGTTCATCGTCTGCCTGTGGCACACCCGCCAGCGGAATCAGAGAATGTCCGGCCCCATCCGTTGCGACCAGCCACGTGTTGTTATAGGTAAAGGAGACCACTGTGCGCCCAAGCGCATCCTCAATTGCAATGGTTTCACCACCGTTATTCAGACTGGTAGAAGGAAAGACAAAGGTGCCGGCGATCAGATCCGTGGAAACCTCCGGATAGTGGTTGGTAAATGCAGAGATGTTTTTAACGACTAGCACAAATTGACCGGGATTCAGAACCGGAACAACATCCTGTTTAAATTCAAATGCCACTCCCTTTGTAAAATGCAGACCTGCCAGACCTATCGGTGATGCACCGACATTCTGCAACTCGATAAATTCATCGTCGCCATCGGGATAGATCTCGCCTACGATGGATACAGGACGGGTCGGATGATACATCAACTCTGTCACCCGCAGGGCCGGTTTTTCTGACAAGGTGAAGACCGCCTCCGTGAGAGCACTCCACACCCCCTCCGGCGTGCGGGCACGGGCTTTAAGCCGTGTCGTGCGTGTCAGCGTCACGTCGTTTGTCACCAGCGTTCCCACAATCGCACCTGTGCCGTACTGACGCGGATCACTGCCATCAAGCGTATAGTAGACCGGATGCTGCGCTGTCACACCCAGATTCAACGTGTCCGAAAAAACTCCTCCGAAGCGAGAGAACACCGGTGCATCCACATTCGGATAAAGACTCCGGTTCCTGAAATGCTGCAGCACCATTCCGCCGCGTTGCGTCAAAAAAGTATTCAGTACATAATCACGTTGTGTTCGCCACTGCTCAACTGTATGCGCGGCATTGCCATCCTGATCTCCCCACCGCGCACTCTCCGCCACAAGTGCCGGCTCAATCATATCTGCCAGCTCCCGGTAACGCGGTACGGTAACTTCCTGAGTCAATTCACCTCCATTAAAGAGATACTTCTGCACTCGGTCGGCAAAACGCAGTTGATACTCTGCATTGGCGACCAGCCGACTTTGAATCTCAGCCACACCGGCGGCACTGCCGGTCTGATCGGTCGTGAGATCACCATGAATACCCAACCCGAATTCTGCATCCCAAACCGCAAACTTAAACCCTGTGCTAACTGAATCATTGCGGTAGCGAAAGGCGCGCCAGTTATTCTGAGGCCAGTCATCATTGGCGCACCAATACTCGGCCACCATATAGTCGATGTAATTGCCAATATCCAGATAAACAGGGTAGGCCGGATTGCACGTGCCATCCGGGTTGTTCCCCTGCACCCGCTGATAGGTTGCATTGCTGCCCTGATCAGTCGCCAGCAGAATCATCATGCGATCCCAAGCGGCGTAATCTCCATCCAGCGCCTCCCTGTTTCGGTTCAGCACATCCCATGTATCATCGCGACCACCGTAATAGGAAGCTGCAAAATCAGCGGAAATCTTTTCCGTCACATTGTAAATTCCCCAGTACAATCCGTTCAGATAGAGCTGCACGAACCGACCATGCGGTGCCACACCTCCCATAGCCAGATGTGTCTGCCGCATGAATTCGTCGACGACATACTGCGTCTTTTCCTGACCCCACATATTCCAGGCATCGCAGGCCCCGGCCCGAAGAACCAGATCATTGAACGAAGTAGTTGCATTTCCTGAAAACAGATCTTCATTCAGACGCCCATCTCCGTAAACACTTCGAAAGCGCAGGGTAAACGATTTCTTCATTGAACCGATAACAAACTGCCGGAAATATGCTCCTTGAATCCGCAGACCGCAATCAATCTGAAACCGGCTGTCATTGCCGGGGTCGATCCACTCAACAGAGGTTTCGCGTTCCCACAGATCACCGATCTGCTGAGCATTGACGTAAATGCCAGTCTCAGAGTCAAAGAGGTTCGCCTGCGGAGTGACAATCGACAGTGAGGGCAGAACAGTCAGTGCATTCGTCAGAGCCGCAGCGGCAGGTACAGCAATCGCCGGGTCCATCTCGTAATCTCCAGCCAGGACCACCACACCGCCATTTTCACTCACGACCCAGTTTGTTGGAAAACCTGTCGGTTCAGCAGGCTGACGCACCACATCATCCAGCACCACATAGCTGTGGGTATCAATACTTGAAGGACCAAACCCCTCCTTGAATGCGGCAGCGCGAATCACGGCGGTGTGCGCTGGCACCAACGGGGAAGTATAAAGCAGAAAACTATCGGTTGGGTTCTCCGCATTGAGCGTATAACGGATCTCAGCATCCGGTGTGGCTGCGGTAACGGTAATCGGCGGCACAGCGTTGGTGTACACCCCCCGTTTGGGAGAGAATTTGACCCCGGAGACCTCATTACTAACCCCGGCAAATGCATTGACTGCTCCTGGCGTCGGCTCTCCAAAATAGCGATGTTCCCCAGTCAGACCTATCCCATAGGCAACATCGTCATACTGCTCAGGAAAGGAGGGGTTGTACTCATAAGCCACAGAGATTCCATCCGGTTCTACTAGTGCCAGATATTCGCCACTGCCTTTGATTGAGAAGCTGGTATGCAGCTCATTATTTATGACAGCCTCCGCAGAACTGTCCGCCCAGACCAGCAGGTAGCCTCCGCTTGTAATTGCAGAGAGTGGATCATCTGGAAACTGCCACTTCTGAAGATTGGCGGCATCGTCGGTCAGATACCAACCCTTCAGTGATATATTGGTGGGGAATGGATTGTATAACTCAATCCAGTCATCGTACTTGCCCAGTGAATTAGCAAGCGTTGCATCGTTGAGCGCCATGAATTCATTGATCGCAATGTTGGTCACCACATCCGGCAACCCCGCCGACAGTTCAGGCATCAGCAGAAAATCAGAGCTGGTGTCCGAGATATTGAGTCCATGAACCGCCAGCACATTGGTTCCAATGATGATCTGAGGAAGAAATGATGAGATATCGTATTCCTGAAAAACAAGAGCCTGCGCATCATCATGGTAGTTGGTGGCAGCCGTATTGTATTCGGCACCCTCTGGAGCATTGGCGCGTACTAATTCGATGCCGTTAAGATAAGCAATGAACCCATCATCATATTTGATGCGCAGTTTTAGGGCTGTGTAAGCATTCTCAGCCGGAACCTCAAATGCAAAACGAGTATAAACGGCAATTGTGTTATTCGGAACGGTGGTGCCAAAAAGATCATCATAGGTAGAGCCGTTATCATACCCCAACCCGCTTGGGCCAAGGGACCACGATGTGTCGTCAAAGGTTCGTGTGGTCCAGTTCGTACCATTCGAATCATCGACAGGTACCAGATAACGGCATGATGCACCAGATGCCACCAGAGTCTCATCTGTGGCCAGAGCCGAATAGACAGAGAGAGCTACAGAGAGAGCACACACAAAGAAAGCCCTGTATACCGTACGTAATTCTCGCAATTTTATCATTAATGTCCATTTCATTTTTTATCAGATTCAGTCGTTTAATCGACCTGAAAGAACAATTAATTATTCTTTCCAAAAAGTTGTTTATTTGCTCTATAACCGACCTCTAGCTAACGCGGACTCCGCCCGCAACCCCTAAGAGATTCGCGTGTACGAGTATGTGTACGAGTATGTGGGTAGCAACATTCGACCAATGCTCTTTCTTCCGTACTCTTACACTTACTCGTACACTCCTCTCCCTCCTGACTTGTCTACATCTCACAACTGAAGGCGCAGCCGACCTCCGCGCCAAGCGCGGACCTAGCCGCTTCCTTGAAGAGCAAGACAAACATGACTTGTCATTAAAACATGTTGTCTTAAAGGAAGTCAGTCGCTATGCGGCTGACTCTAAGCATCATTTGTTTGATCGCACCTTGTATAGTCGCCCGCATAGCGAACGACTTCCTTGTCAATACTGCTCCGCGTAGCGGTGCCACTTGATCCGGGCGCAGTCTCAGATCGGGCCTAGTTGCTAACCTTCAACTTCTGTCCCAAACAACAAGAAATTATCCACCGCGTAGCGGCGGATATACTATGTTGCATCCAGTATGTCCGCCGGCACCTGGTGGACGAAACTATTAGCAACTAGGTTGCGGGCAACGCCAGCTTTGGCAACACAAAGAATCCGCACATTCACTTATCCGCCTGCCGTGTACCACCCAGCAATGCCTGACGCACCAGCGCTTCGCGCTCCTGCATCTTTTTGTTTCGCTGCATGCGCTCAATATCAACCGGATTACGCAGAACGAAATTCGACATATCGGCCCGCGTCGTTTCCTCCAGCACGTGGCTCCCCGTACGAATCAGAGCGAGTGCTTCTACATATTTTGCATCGTTCGTGTTTGTCAAACCTTGCAGACAGGCACTGTGTTCCGAGCGTGTAAAATTAATTCCCGTGCCTGCCTCCGGCCCCTCTACCGCACCCTTGGATTTAACAGAGACACCTGCGCCGGTCAACTCGGCCAGCCGGTCAACCTGCGCAAAGGTCAGCGGAGAGCGCCCGTAGGGATTATTCGGGAAATTACAGGCGTACTCACCGTAATAAGGGGTGTTGAGATCAATCCAGGTGACGACCCGGTCCAGCTCCTCCTGCGAAAGCTTGACATCTTTGTGTCCGCTGCGGATCACATCCACCAGACGGCTGCGGCTGGCCCCCCATGCATAAGGTGGCAGCACCTCAGGCGGACCATCATCCACCGCTTTAACCAGCTCCTTCTTCTGACCCGGCTTATCGGGATACCAGCGCAGCGGTGAGCGCTTCCGGATCTCCAGAAACGAGGTGTTAAATACAATACCCAGATCTCCGCAAAGGTTGAGTGCTTTCTCACCTTTTTTACCATAGTCATGACACTTCACACAGTGCTTATCAAATACCGTCTGAACCTCTGTCAAATAGTTGAAATCACGTTCCGGTCCATACCAAGGTTTCAATGGGCTGGGAGCCCGTTTCAAAGCCAGCGGCAGCACACCGGTCAGCGGTGGCTGCGAATCATAACGGTTCTCGTGGCAGCCCGTGCAGCCCGTGCGCTCACCGGGCTGAAGCGATGTTCCGCTGCGCATCGACTGCACCATCATTCCATCCTTATCAAGGGCCTGAAAAAAGACAAAACGGTTCGCAGGCATCTCAAAGTAAACCGATCCATCCGCCTCCACCGGCACATCACCCAGGATGCGCTTATTGTTAGTGCAGTTGTAGTTCATGGCCGGACGCTGAAGGGTGTCCGCCTTCCAGAGCGGACCGGTCCAGAACCGCTTGGCCGGTGCCTCGACCACCCGTAATGTTTTAATTGTCCCGCGCGGCACTCCCTCCATACCGGTGCCCTTATAAATGTCGGTCACATAAAAAGTTCCGGTCTTTGATTTCAGATCAATCTGTTCCGGTATCACCGGCGGGCGGGCACGCGACATGAGCGGCATCGGATCAAAGCAGCCCGGTCCATCTGAGTGTAGCAGAGTTTCACTGCCGTCCTCGGCGTTAAGCAGAAAAATGCCGGTCTGTTCATTACCCGGTTCAAGCATCCGGGCGCAGAGAATGTGTGTTTCATCTAAAGGATACGGATCTTCGTATTTAATTTTCAGCTGTGCAAAAGTATCAATCAGTCCTGCGGCCGGGTTGCGCAGATCGCGCCCGTCGCGGTAATCGGCGCGTCCTGTCAGATAGGGAGCAAGATCTCTGGGCCAGGTGTGCAGTAGCGGAGCCATTCCGTCGAGCCCTTTCCGCCGGTCAAGAATTACGATGGCACCCCATGGCCTGTCGTGACAGGCACCGAAGGTGCACACCACGCGGTCGGAGTAGAAACCTTCATCCGCTTTCGGCAGCGCCCGCGCATCAAAAATCGCCCCCGGTGACCAGGCGTTATTACCGTAAAAGAGGGTGGGAGAGCGTCCGTCCGGCATCATGGTCCACAAGCCGAATGAGGGACCGAAATGACGGTCCACATACTCCCAACGGTCATACAGAATCCGGCCGTCAGGAAGGACAGAGGCCCGCGATTCGTAAAGCGTATTACGCCCCAGCTGACGGATGTTGGTGCCATCGGCATTCATGACAAACAGGTTGGCCTGAATATGCTGATTGCAGCCGCAGTACTTTTGATCACGGGTGGTGGAAAACACGATCCGGTCGTCCGGCAGATAGGCGGGATCAAAGTCTGCGACTTCTGGCAGGAAGGTGAGTTGTTTCAACCCGCCCCCATCCGTTCCCATCTCATAGATATGAAAGTTATCAGCCTGACTGCGCCGCATTGCAAAAAGCAGACGGGTGCCGTCGTAAGATACCTCAAGATCACGGATCAGCCCCTGCGGCAGATCCAGCAGAGTTCTGGTTTTTCCGCCCTGCGAAAAATCCACCGTGCGGATGGCAGCCCCCAGATGCGCCCTGTTTGCACTGCATTCACCTACGGCAAAGTCGGTGCCGGTGTTATGATGGTCTCCAGGATACTGCTGCCGCATGACATAGGCAACCCGGTGCTGTAGCAGAAGCGGATGCAGTTGGTCAGCCCCGATTGCCATAAATGACACCAGTAACAATAAATGTATATATAACCAATTTTTCATAATTAACATCATAACATACTGACACTTTTGGCTCTACTATCAGTAATATTCGTGTTTTGATCACGTTTTTAAACAAGCCTTTGTGTAAGTGGCTGCTTCTTTATTGAATATCCAATATTCAACACGGAACATCCAATATCCAGGTTGAGAGCCGCTCCGCTCCATTTCGGATCCTGTCGCCGACGCTACAACGCTTCGCTGCATCAACCGAAGGTTGTAGGGTCGGTTCTATGAACCGATTGGGCTACCACTTCAGTTCACAATTTACAAATTACAATTCACAGTTTACAATCCACTCCGCGCCCTGCGCGGATCCAGTCGATTACTGAATCTCAATCAGCGTCCCTTTAGGGCTCACATAGACAGATCCCTCTCCCGTCAGGAAAGATGTATTCGACGCATCCAGCACACCCGAATATGATTGGCCATCATACCAGACATTATTGAACTCGACCTGCCCGGCAAAATCAAGATCCAGCGTACTCCCTGCCGCGAGATTAACAACCAAATCCTTATATGTGCCCGGCGTATCCGTTTCATTCACAGTTGCCTGTCTAGTGATTCGCACATCGTCGATGAAGGAGGCGTGATCATCCAGCAGACCCTGCTGATTGTAGATACTGTTGATGCCGTCAAGCAGCAGGGTGTAGGTCACTCCGGCCTTCACATACGGCAGGCGGAAGGTGTAGCGTTGCCAGGTCTCGTCAGCCGTCTGCACGTAACCCAGCTGTTCGCCATTGAACAGCACATTGAAGTCATGCAGGTAGTAGCGCGGACGGTCACGCTGCCTGGCGGCAGCCATAAAGGAGAGCGTGTAGTAGCCATCTTCGCTGAAAGTCAGATCCTGCGACATGTTGGCAGACATCTGAAGTACCGCCATGGCGGCACCCTCCGGCGCGTCGGGACACCTCCAGGCTAACTCGTTGGGATCGTTACGCGTAATACCGCTCATGTTCCTGTTGCCGGCACCAAGATCGAAGCTCCATGCCGTATTGGTGAGACCATTTTCCCACATATCGCCATTCGCCAACGTTCCGGCAGCCATCTCAAAGCCGCTGTCCATTACTGGATCACCGTCCGGTAGCCGCACCAGGCGGACATTATCAATCATGGAGGAGCGCTCACCGTCCTGCGAATTGATACCATCGAAAAGTAGAACTTTCGAAACCGGCGCATTAGTGATTGCAGGCAACCGGATCAAGAGGGTTTCAAATGCCGTATTCATGTTCAACCGCTTCAAAAGCACAGTTCCGTCCAGTTTAACGTAAAAGTCATGTACGTTATGTACATTACCATTCCAATAAGGGCGAGCCGCTGTCTGAAACGACAACTCATACGTGCCATTCGTCGGAAAGGTGAGAGTCGTGGACATGTCGCCATCCTCATGAAGGAAGGCTGACCGGGCTCCCTCAGCCATGGTGCGTTGTGAAAACAACGCCGAATACCCTTCGGTAATGCCGCTTTTTTTAGAAGCAAATATCCAGCCCCCATTAGCCACAGCGTAGTTCCAATTATACATTCCCGGGTCCTGCCCAACCCCGACTCCTGTATTATATTTATCAGTAAGAGAATCCGAAACTTCAAAGGTGCCATTGGAGACTATACCCGTAATCTGTAGATCACCAACTCTCTCGATCCGGACACTATCAATACAGGATGTCCGGTCGACCCCTTCATTGATCCCCTGAAACGTCAGAGTGTGTGATCCCGCTATAAGATCCGGCAGGCGGAATGTGTAACGCTCGAAAAATGGATGAGGCACACGTGAATGAGAAATCACCTGGCCGTCGATCTTAACATGAAACAGATGCGGTCCATTAGCAGCAGTTCGGTTAGCTGCAAAGAATACCAGTTGATAGCGGCCATCGGAAGGAACATCGAAGGTTGTCTCCCAACCACCGCCCTGCTTTATAAAGGCAACCCAGTCACCATCAGGTGCCGGTTGCTTGGCACACCATATATTGGCTGTGCTGTCGGATTCGTAGATACCGCCAGCGCTGGTATCGTTACCATCTGTGGGACTGGCATAGCCGAGTGGAGTCCAACCTGTTCCAGGTGGCAAAAAGCCCCACGTCTCCGGGCGTGCCATCCCCCATGGCCCATGGTTATCATGGTTGTCAAAGATCTCAAAGCTGTTATTATAAATCGTTACAGGCTCGGTCTGTTCAGGATCAAGAAGTGCCTGTGTTATACGCAGTGTGCCCTCTTCAACAACCACCGACTCAACCGTCTGAGGAAACTCAGCCACGGTCAGATTACCGGCACCGCTTTTTACCAGAGCATTAGTCGCTGCGGTTGATAGAACATTCCAGCTTGTGCTACCTGCATTCACAATCAAGCCTTGCTCAGAAATATCAAACAGACGATTGGGACGTCGCACAAGGCCGTTGTCTGCCAACACACCCTCCTCAAGCCTTATTGACCCGTAATTCAAAACCGTATCATCAATCAAACTTACCGTACCTGCGCCTGTCTTGCTCCACAGACCACCGCCGCTCACTCCGTTGACCTTCAATTCGGTTCCGGCAGACGCCTCAGTAGACAGCATTGCACCAGCAGCTACCTGCTGGACCCCGATTTGCCCACCGCTCTTCCATTTGCGTAGCAGATAACCCTCAACCGCCATGCGCTGTGCCTCATCAAGCACATTGGTATAAACCAGCACCTCACCTAAACGGCCGCCGCCTAAGTGAGGAAAGGTCCCTGAATAACCATCAATGTTCCGACCGTTGAAGAAATTGGCCGCCGTCAATGATTCTGCGAATGTCACTTCAAAAAGTTGCCCCAAAGGTTCGGGCACCCGTCCGCCATCCGAGTGCTGGCCGTTAACATAGATATTTCCTTTGTAAGCTTCGGCATAGGTCGCGAGAAAACGAAAGTATGCTTTTGAAAGCACTTCAGAGCCCAGCCAGAAATGCTGAGTACCAACCGTATTGGCTGCCCCCCCCGCATCGGTGTAGTCCCAGTCGCCAAAAATAAATCCGTTACTGTCAGGAAAGGCCACCACCGCAAAAACCGCTTTGATGGTTGTCAATACGCCACGGGTGTCATCTGCATTGCGCCAGGGCAGCCAGGCTGCGGTGGTATTGGTTGCACCGAAGGTTCCAAAATTTACCATCTCCAGCCCATTCACGTCGATGCCGCCGGTCACAAGTGCCGGTTTGCGTGCGCGTGGTCCCTCAGGATAATAGCCAAAATCATGTTCCGCCCGCATATAGGCGTATGGCGCGGTCGTAGAGGCCTCACGCACATCCAGCCAGCGTTCAACAGTGGCGCCGGTTGTCACAACATTGGTATTTGCATCCACCCAGAGAGCCAATCCGCCCTGCAACTCTGCAGGGAGCGTTTCAGAGAGCCCTGATTCAACCAGAGTCACAGTGCCCTCCTGTACAGATATTGTTCCGGGAAGGGAGTGAAGGTTTGTCAAAACCAATTCACCTGATCCACGCTTCTCCAGAGTACCGGCAACGGCAAGATCGGAAGCACCACTCTGTCCATCCTCTGTAACTTCAACAAATCCACCAACCGGCACCAGCCCGTCAGGTGGCAATGCGGCAAAACTCTTAAGAGCCGTCACCGCAACAAGAATCATAACTCCTGCCACATACTTACTTTTCATTTATTTACTCCTTTTTACCTTTACAACAATTTTTCACAGGCATCCCATAGGATGCAGGCCGTTAGGCTTTAGGTGGTTAGACTTTAGGGAAATCACATTTTCATACACTTCCTTTTTTAAAGCTCGTTTGATAATTTCACCCAATTGTCAGGCGCTTTTCACACAGCAGCCTATAGCCCAAAGCCTAAAGCCTCTGCGCCCCCGGGGGACGCTAGTAACTCCTCTTCTATTATTCCTGCCACTCCGCCACAAATTTCTTTTTAGCATCAGGGCCGCCGTTTTTAAAAACCTTGAAATCCTCAATGCCGAACGCCTTGCCTTCACTCCTGGAGGCGACATATTTGCGGATGTTGTCGATCTCAATGGCGGCCAGCCGGGCCCGCTTGTCTTCAAAATACAGATATGTGGCTTTCATATCTCTGGCCCACTGACTACCCTCTGTATAGGAGCCGCAGAAAGGCACACACAGATCAATCCAGCAGGCAACCAGCCGTTTTTCCTCATCCGAAACTTTGACGGAATTGTGCTGCGGCTCCAGATGTTTCATCAGCGAGCTTTTAGCAGAACCAGTAAAATAAGGAGGCAGGAGGGTGGGGCGGCACTGGGCGTTGATCCAGTTAACAACTTTACTGCCATGTCCAAACTTTGTCAGATTGAGATAGGATTCTGTAAAAGCACGATGCGGATTCTGTGATGAATCGCCGTTATTGGGACACTGATCATAGGTATACGGCAGCACATCCCCCTTGAGACTGAATGGTTTCTTCTTTGGATTAGCAGGATTAGCAGCGACCTCTGACTTCTGATCTCCGACCTCTGACTTCTGACCTCTGACCTCTGCCCCCTCTCCCACATGGCATTTCACGCAGTGTGCATCCAGGATGGGTTGGATCTCGCGCACATAGCTGAACCCCTCCGGTTCATTAAATCCATCAGGACTGTTGACAGTGAGGTAGGCTTTGACCGCCTCCTGCGTTGAAAGGGTTGTGTCGGTGATTGGATTTTTCGTGCCGTATTGAGCTGCAAATTTATTGAAGGGCTTCAACTTGCGCACCCCTTTGCGCATGGCCATGGCGGCCGTGGGAGGAGGCGACTCGTTCTTGCTCTCATGACAGCCGACACAGGCCTGCGCCTCTCCCGGCTGGAGAGTTGACCAGCTACGCATGGTCTGCACCACATAACCCCTTTCATCCAGCAGCTGGAAGTAGAGCGGGGTGCGGACCGGCACCTCAAAATAGACCGAGCCGTCGGCTTCAACCGGCACCGTCCCCAGCACGTGTTTAACATCCCAGCTTCCATTATTGACCGAAGGCGGAGTGCGCGAATGTGAACGACCTGCTTCACCCACATTGGAACCATAATAGGCGGTAGCCGCACGGTACTCTATGGCCACTACGCGCAGCTCTTTGACTGTGCCGCGCGGCACTCCTTCCATTGCCTGGCCAGCGTGGACATCCTGCACATAGTAGGTGCCCATCGTTTTTGTATAATCCACCTGCGACGGCTTCTGCGGCGGCATTTTCCGGGCTTTCAACGGTACCGACTGATTGCAGTGGGTTGTCGGATCGTATGCCAGCAGTTCGCGACTGCCGTCCTCAGTCATATAATAAATTCCGTAGGGCACCGGGAATGGTCCATTCTTCGCTTTTGGCGATCCTTCCGGGCAGTAAGTCACCAGATAGTTCTGTTCATCGAAAGCATAGGGATACTGGAACTGCTCTCCCTGCCAGCCAAAGCGGTCTACGCGTACCGCTTTGGCGGGTTTGCGGGGAGCCAGATATTCGATACCTGCTGCCTCCTGGGTACCTTTGCCGCGATCCACAAGGATCAGCTTGCCACGCTGGTTGGTATGATGACCGGAGGCAATCGCGATCACCTTCTGAGTACCCGGAATGCCGCGGGCATGCAAAATTGAAGTGGGGAACCAGGAGTTGCCACCGTAGAACTCTGCCTGCCCGGTTCCATCACCGTTCATCACAAAAAGCGGCTGCGGGAAGATCTGTCCCCGGTCGTTATACTCCCAGCGGGTGTAGATCACACGACCGTCGTCCATTACCTGAGGATAATTGGTGTGCACCTGATCGAAACCAAGGCGCCGCATAAAACGTCCCTCCGCATCACAGGTGTAGAGATTGGAGACCGACTGCCGCCAGCAGTCGGTATTCTGAATGCAGCGGGAGGAGAGAAAAATAAGATCGCCATTAGGCAGGAAGCAGGCTTCGGAATCCGAGACCCCCAAACCGAATGTGATCTGTTTAACGGCGCGGGTGGCGACATCCATGATATAGAGATGAAAATCATCATTGACATCATTACGGCGCATGGAAAAAACAATCTTTGATCCGTCAAAAGAGACATTCGGATCACGGATAATGCCGGTCGGCATATCGAACAGCTTTTCGATCTCAACACTGCCATTCTCACCGATGGTAAGCATATTGAGCGATGCCCCCATCCGGTAGTCCACATTGCGCTCAGAGTACTGCTGATCGGTAATGTGTTCCGTCCAGGCATAGTGCACCACACCACTCAGAAAATAGTGTTTGGTAAAGATAATGCGTGAGCTATGCGCCCTCAAATCCTTCAACCTCATCTGACGACGCATCCTACAGGCTTTAAAGTAGAGTCGCTTCCATTCCGGGTTGACCCCGGGGGCGACGGCAGTGACTAATTTCTGCATGGCCTCGTCCAGCTCTGATGTTTTAACCCCTTTCAACTTAAGTTCAAGAATGACCTTTGCCACCATCTTGTGCTCCGTGTCATATGATTTGCGGTTCACAAAACAGCTGTTAAAATCCAGTCCGTAATCCTGATAGATCCAGTCCTTCTCCAGCCTTACCTCAGGATAAGGTTCTTTATCATTGAGCCCCTGTTCTATATAGCGACGCTCACCGCCGGCAAAGTAATCTTCATTGGCACGCGAGTTTTCTACACGCAGCACCTCTGCTGCCAGTGCGGGGAAAGATTTAAGGCCCAGCTCTTTTCCGCCTGTCAAAACAATGCGCTCCCCCTTATCATCCAGCGCAATCAAACGTATCTCAGCCAGCTGGAAGTTATAATGCATCCCGCTCACTGGTGTATGGCTTGACCGCACTCGGAGCCCTATATAGCGGGTTCTCTGTTTATCCCACAGCATCACATAACCTTTGCCACCTGAAATTTCAGAGGGCACTCTCTGCTTCTTACGGATGGATATATTCTTACGGGAATTTGAGAGATCTGATGGATCATCGACTTTGAAAACATCGATCTCACGTGGCATGAAACAGCCACCGCTATTGCGGGAGACCAGCTCCATACCAATGATATTACGGGTAGAACCCACATCCAGAAGCACCAGCCCCGTGACCGGCTGCGATCCATTGGCAGGACGCGACTGAGGATCGGAGCCTGTCGGCGTATCATCCAGCAGACAGGCAAAGCTCTCCGGATTATCGTCCAGCATCATTCCAGCGCTGTAAGCCTCTAAAACTTTGCCATCGGAACTCATACGTGATGGATAGGCATCACACGAGACAGAGTGCAACTTAAAGCCGTTCGTCCACCCTGAAAGCACAACACCCGTTATACAAAAAATAATCTGAATAAATACCTGACTTCTCATGAATGTGTATATCCCAATGTTGTGGAAATAATGCGTGCGGTTTTCTGCACTCTCTCTCCAAGATCCTGTTCCAGCTGCTCCCGTTCATAGTGAACTGTTAAAACCGTTGTACCAATGGCAGCTACAGCCCTTCCTGTATAATCGAATACGGGAGCTGCATAGCAGATACCACCCTTCATATACTCCTCATCATCTAGCGCGAATCCCTGCTCCTTAACCCGCTTCATGTCTGCAAAAAAAGCGGACTCTTCCACATTTGTCTTTTCAGTGAGTCTCGTTAAACCCCGTTCAAGATAACGGCTCCTCAGCTCAGGTTCTCCATAGGCCACCAGAACTTTGCCAGCAGCAGCGGCATGCGGCCAGTAATGTTCACCCACACGACCACCCAGACGTACATTGCGTGTTCCTTCGTGATGTATCAGATACATCACCATATCATCATGCATGACCCCCAGATAGACGCACTCACCTAGCTCCTTCCATAAAGTACGCAATGGTTCACGTGCCGCAGTGACAACATCCATCCGGGAAACCGGCATCGATGTATATTGAAAGCCGACTAAGGAGGCGACATATTTGGGACCTGCACCCACCTCCATCACCCAGCCTTTGGCCACCAGTGTTTTTAAACAGCGAAAGATCATATGCTTATTACAACCGGTCAGATTAGCTAGCTCCGCAACCCCCAAGCCATCAACCGACTCACATAAAGCCATGAAAATATCCAACCCGGCCCTCAGGCCGGGAACATCATAAGTCTTCTCTTTTTTAACCATGTAACGATATTACACATATGAAACAGCGAGGTCAACACCAAATTAACTAAATCTTAAATCCGTTATTTTTTTGACGCACGACATGATGACTCACGACGCAGCTGTCTTCCGACATAGCCGCCGACTAATGAGTCGTGCGTCACCGGGTCGTGCGTCAATCCTCCTTAATGGGCAGGATTGCTTTGCAATCCGGATAACCGCTACAACCCCAGAAAGGCTGCCCGGCATTAGGGCCACTCCGGGCGGTGCGTTTTCGCATCGGTTTGCCGCACTCTGTGCATACAGGTGTGCCGGATTCATCCCGTTGTTTCTCGCGTTCATCGAGACGCACGGCGGTCATGCGTTCGCGGAAGCCCCCTGCTTTTGCAAAGGATTCCCCCTGCTGTGCAGTTTGACGGCTCAGCATCGACATCGTGCGAAATATAAGCACGATCATTGCATTTGCCACAATAGTTTCGTCTTCAGATTCCAACCACAGATCAAATTCCCGTTTGATGCGCTGGAAATAGAGCCAGTAATCGTGCATTGTATCTTGAGTGTACTCAAACTCCGGCAGCCACACACCACTCAGTTTTTCATGCTGCGGATCATTGCAACTCCAGGGAATGACTCCTTTAGTGGCAAGATGCATCTCGTAGTCGCCCAGCAGTTCAGCCAGACTAGCCCGCGCCACATCAGTGAGTTTGATTTCAGTCTCTTTTGATGTCGCAGAACGTTCAGATCCCTCAATAATGTTCTGCCGCCCAGAGCGGGCCGCACCGATCATCTGCCCGGCGATCTTACCCAGCGGGTCCTCCTGCCAGGGGATGAAACGCTTACAGAATTTGATCGTTCCCAAATGAATCAGCGTGGCGAAGGTGAATGAGTGCAGCTTGCGATAACCGCCGCACTTATCAAAGAGACGTTTTGACGGGTTCATGCTAATGACTCCTGTAGCGTTGAAGTTTTGACGCACGACTCATAACGCCGTGACTCAGCAGGGAACCCAGCGGCATCGGCGATATCGCCGCACTCCTAATGAGTCGTGAGTCAGCCGGTCGTGCGTCAACCCCGGAAATTGACTTTCCTGTTGCATTGCGCGATCAGGCGGGATAGACTATTTTTTGCCTCTTCCGCTAAATCTGTGGGTAAAACCGCGCCTAGTCCCAGTCTGTCGTTTCAATTTGCGGTGCATCAAAAGCATAACACCAAGAGATGTCTTATCTTTGATGATGGTTT
>JAQIBS010000146.1 GCA_027858965.1 Kiritimatiellia bacterium | reverse complement strand
AAACCATCATCAAAGATAAGACATCTCTTGGTGTTATGCTTTTGATGCACCGCAAATTGAAACGACAGACTGGGACTAGGCGCGGTTTTACCCACAGATTTAGCGGAAGAGGCACAAATTTTAATTGCTGAGGAAAAATTAAAGGCTTTTGGCTTAACCCGTCCTGTGCCCTACATTTTGCTAAGAGTTACGGATACGGGATGTGGAATGGATAAGAAGACCTGTGAAAAAATCTTCGAACCATTTTTCACAACAAAAGAAGTTGGAAAAGGAACCGGACTTGGTCTTTCCACTGTGTATGGAATTGTCAAGCAGAACGAAGGGTATATTACGGTCAACAGCGAACCGGACACAGGAACGGTCTTTGAAATCTATTTACCTGTAAGCAGTTCGTTTTCAGAAGATGTGATCTGCTCAATTTCAGGAAACGCCATGCTGGCTGAAGGGGGGGGGGATACGATTCTGGTGGTGGAAGATAACGAGATGGTTTTGGGATTAGCAACCCAAAATCTGAGCGTCCTACAGAACATTGCACATAATATCCCTTTGCTAATGGGGTCAAGTCGCCGCAGTTTGTCGTCGTACCAGTTCAGCCCTGACCTTGATTTGTGTGGTTCTGATATCCAGCACTCCCTTGAGGCGGTTGCTTTCGAGGTTCTCCACAACAGGGAGGGCCTCAGCCTGAATATCTTTCAGGGTTTGAACGGCCTCTTCTAAATTCATTCCTGCGGTTAAGTTTTCTTCAACCGGTTGCATTATATCGCGTACCAACAGCCATTGCCAGGTATCGGGTTTGTTGAGCAGTTCTTTAAGCATATCAAAGGTTACAATGCCTGAGATGCATCCTTCATCGGTTACAACCGGATAGACAAAGGTGTCCTGGTCGGAAAACATCTGTACAACTTCGTTGAGTGGCGTGGCCTCTTTGAGGGGGGTGATATCTGTGTTAACAACACTGCCGACAGTGAGCTCTGTCATAATATCGGTTTCGGTTATATTACGGCCGATCTCTCCTGCCTTTATAATTGCCAGTTTGGCAAAGGCGGGTCCGATCAGCTGGACGCAGAGGGTTGTTGCTGTGACCGTGAAGATAATCATGTCACCTAATGTTATTCCCTGGACAACCATAATATTCTGGAGATTCTGGCTTGCCACAATGGAGAGACCAACCGCCACGCCGCCTTGCGCGAAGATGGCCATACCCAGAAACTTACGAACAGGAGGTTCCGCTTTGGATATACAGCTACCCCAGTAGGCTCCTGCCCATTTTCCGAGGCTGCGCATCACGACATAGGCGAAGACCAGCCCCCATATCCAGATCGGCATTCCTTTGAGGGAGAGACGAGCGCCGACCAGCACAAAAAAGACAATATATATCGGGGTTGAGAAAGAGCGGATCACCTCAAAGAGCTTTTTGCTTCGGCGGGGTGCTGTGTTAATCAGCACAATACCGACTGTCATGGTGGAGAGAATAACATCCATATTGAATGCCACCGATGCGCCGATGCATAAGAGAATCATGCCAATAGAGATTCCGAGTCGCCGTTCATTCTGAGGCATATAGTGCATCATGGCATTCAGGACAAAGCCGCAGACAATTCCCAAAATAATGGCGCCGAATAAGTTGATTCCTGTATGCATCAGAGCGCTGATCACTGAGGCATCGCCGCTTTGTGTCAGGATGGTGGCTATGCTTGATCCCAGTCCGTAGAGAGTCATGGCAAGGGCATCGTCCAGTGCTACAATGGCGATGATTGAGGTTGTTAAAACGCCTGCTGAGCGATACTCCCAGAGTACATCAATGGTGGAGGCTGGGTCGGTGGCCGAGGCAATGGCTCCAAAAACAATGCCGGCCGCCAGGGCTGTTATCCAGTTGTGGCAGACAAAAAAGACAATCAGGGTGGAGACTATACCCACCAGGGCAAAGGCCAGCAGTCCCTCACCCAATAAAATTGCGCTAAACTGTTTTCCGTACTTTTTAAACATACTTCCCTGAAGTTCGCCTCCTACAAGGAATCCTATTAATCCCAGGGCAAAGTGGTTGAAGGGTTGCAGGTGTGCGATGTCATTCAGGCTAAGCAGACCAAAGCCTGTATCACCGATCAGAACGCCAATGACGATATAGCCGACAACCTGTGGGATGCGCATCTTTTGAAAGAGCCAGGCTCCCATAACTCCACCGGCTGCGCAGATGCCTAGAATTAAGAGGATGCCTAAATGTATGTTTTCCTGCATTTTATTTCTCTCCGATCATAAGATTGTAAATTTCGACAGGATCTTGTGATTCAATAATCTGTTGGCGCATTTCGGAATCTTTCAATCGCGAACTTATACTGGAGAGTGTCCGTAAGTATTGTGCATGTTGATCCAGTCTGGCCGCTAACATACATACGATTTTAACATTTTCCTGATCAAGTGTTGTGTAGTCCTCAAGGCCTTTACGGCAGATGCCTACTGCCATTACAAGGTCAGAGACATAGTCAACCCGGACATGTGGAACCCCGACACCAAAGCCGATGCCCGTGCTCATCAGCTCTTCGCGTTCAAGGATGTCGGTAAGCAGGGCATCGCTGCTGTTTATAAAGGGGGTTTCAGATATGAGTGCCGTCAGCTTGGTCAGAACCTCCATCTTTGTGGCTGTGTCAAATACCAGAATGCGTTCGGGGGTCAGTACTGAACTTGTTGTGATTCCAGGTTTGACGACGGTTTTGGTATTTCCGAGTCGGTCGTTAACCCATTTTTCAATGTCGCCTTTGCGGAAGCGCCATGATGTGCCGATCTTTCCGCCGGGAAGCTCGCCTTTAGAGGCCCAGTCGTATACTGTACGTTCAGAAACGCGGAGATATGCGGCAACTTCTTCTATTGTGAGAATACTGTTCATTTTTTTACCTCAAATGTAATGAATTGCGAAATATACGCTTAAACCGTAAGGATTGCAATGTGAAAGTTGGAATTCATTGATGAGATAAATCTCTGTTTTCTCAATTAATTGTTTTAACCGTTCGACAACTCCTCTATTTTGCACTATATTTGATTTTAGATTTATCAATGAAAGAAAAAAAAGATATATTTTTGGAAGATGAATCTTCGACCGATGCTATTCTTGAGAGCATTTCGGACGGGGTTTTTACTGTAGATAAAGACTGGAAGGTTACTTCCTTTAACCGTTCCGCTGAAAAGATTACCGGTGTATCGCGTGAAGAGGCGATTGGCAGACAGTGCTCTGACGTTTTTCGCGCCAGTCTGTGTGGCGTTGACTGTGCTTTGCAGCAGACTCTGGAGAGTGGGCGTCCCGTTATTGGAAAATCCGCCTATTTTATCAGTGCTGAGGGCCAACGTGTTCCCATCAGTATTTCAACGGCAGTTCTCAAGAACCGGGCAGGTGATGTGATCGGGGGGGCGGAAACCTTTCGCGATCTCTCTGAGGTAGAAGCCTTGCATCAGGAGTTGGATGCACGCTGCAGTCTTGGCGATTTTGTGAGTCATAGTCCGTTGATGCATCAGCTATTTGATATTATTCCGGCCGTAGCCGAGAGTCCCAGCATAGTTCTTATTCTGGGGAAAACCGGAACCGGTAAGGAAGTTCTGGCGCGTGCGATTCATGAGCACAGTCATCGGAGTAGTGGTCCGTTTATAGCGATTAACTGCGGGGCGCTACCTGATAATCTGCTGGAGTCAGAACTTTTTGGTTATAAGGCGGGAGCTTTTACAGGGGCTGTCCGGGATAAACCCGGTCGGTTTGCGTTGGCCAAAGGCGGCACCCTTTTCCTTGATGAGATAGGTGAGGTCAGTAAAGCACTGCAGGTGCGATTGCTGCGGGTTCTTCAGGAGCACACCTATGAGCCTCTTGGATCGGTCCAGAGTGAGCATGCGGATGTGCGCGTCATTGCTGCAACCAACCGGGATCTTTCTGCAATGGTCAAAGCCGGTGATTTTCGTGAAGACCTGTATTACCGTATTAATGTGGCACGTCTGGAACTGCCGGTATTGAAGAAACGCAAAGAGGATATTCCATTGCTGGTTGATCGGTTTATTGAAAAATTCAATATGCTCATGCGTAAAAATGTCGAGGGTATCTCGGTGGAAGCTCTTTCGCTGCTGATTGCCCATGACTGGCCGGGGAATATTCGTGAACTGGAAAATTCCATTGAGCGTGCCTTTATTTTATGTAATGAAAAAACAATTGATATTTCGCATCTTCCTGATGAACTGCGCCTTTGCTGTTCTCAGAAAAACAGAAATATTGATATACATTCCGCTCATCAGATTCTTGATGCCCAGTCAATTCAATCAGCACTTGAACGCAATAATTATAACAGGCTGGCGGCAGCCAAAGATTTAGGTATTCATAAAACAACGCTTTTCAGAAAGATAAAAAAGCTTGGAATACCACTTCCTGTACAGGATGGCCGCAGTAATAGAATGTAGAATGTAGAATGTAGAATTTTGGTAGGTCTGGAGGGACGGAGGCTCTCCGTCCGCGGTCCCAGAGCCTGGGACCCTCCACGTTAGACGTTGAATGTAGAACATTAAACGTTGTTAACAATTGCTTGCAGGGTAGCATGAGCTACTCCGTGCATCTCCAAGAGTGGCGTAGTTGCTACTCTGTCTTTTTTTATTATTCCTGTGCTTTTATTGTAAGAGTCTGTGGCATAACAGGTTAAATATTTAAATATTTCGTAGCCTTGCTTTGGCATGTCAGTTGCGTTAACCATTGCAGAGAAAGCAACGAAAGCTACTGAATGAAGTTCATTCAATTTTCCGGTTAAGAAATTTGTAACTTCTCAATAACCCTCTTTGAGACAGGCTAAAGCCTGTACAGCAAACATGTGCATTACCAATCCCCGTTTGTTGTTCACCCTTTAGGGTGTCTTAGTTCTCTGACCGATTATTGAGAAGTTACAGAAATTTTTGCTAAGGGCAGAACTATGATAGCAGTATTTTCAGTTTGGAATAATCGAATTGCTCCGGTATTTGATACAGCGGCCCAGATAGTGGTGGTTGAGATAGAGTCTGGTAGCATTGTGGGAGAATCAGAGCAGCTACTCACTGATAATTCGATGTTGGAAAAAGTTTTGAAGTTAAAGGAGCTGAAAACTGATGTTCTGGTTTGTGGCGCGGTGTCGCGGCTGGTACGGGAGCAGATTGTATCTGGCGGTATTGAGGTGGTTTCCTTTATCTCTGGTGATTTGCGTAGGGTGATTGATGGCTGGATGACCGGTCATCTGGAGCAGGCTGATTTTGTTATGCCCGGATGCTGTGGTGGCAGACACCGGAGAGCGGGGCACTGCGCAGGAAATTTTCAAACGGGTACAGGCGGCAGAAAACGGCATGGACAGATTAATAGGGGCTGTAGGGGTGTTTATGAAAATCAGGTCCGCCGTCCGCCGTTTGTACCCAATTAAAAAAAAGGAGGCTAATTATGCCTGGAGGAGATAGAACAGGTCCCATGGGAATGGGAGCAATGACTGGCCGTGGTGCCGGTATTTGTGCGGGGAATACTAATCCCGGTTTTACAAACTTTACTATGGGCCGTGGCTTCGGAAGAGGCATGGGTCGTGGAATGAGCCAGGGTGGCTTTGGGGGTGGACGCTGGGGTGGACGTGGTGGTTTCAACTTTGCCGGCAGACGCGGTTCTTTTGCAACCGGAGTTGCGTATGATCAGGTGGATGAAAAAACAATCCTCGTGAATCAGGAGAAGGCCCTTAAGATGGAGCTGGATGCAGTTAAGAATAGACTCTCTTCTATGGAGAGTGATTCAGCGAAGTAGAAACTCTCTATGACAAGCAGATTCGATAACGGGTATTTATTCCCGTATCGTAATCTGTTTTTTAAAATTTTAAAAAAAGGGAATAATTATGAAAATAGCATTTAGTACAGCCGGGGATGACCTGAGCGCGACAGTTGATACACGTTTCGGGAGAGCTCCGAAATTTTTAGTTTATGATTGCGCTGATAAAACATTTGAGTTGATTGATAATCGTCAGAATTTGAATGCAGCCCAGGGTGCCGGAATTCAGTCCGCCCAGACAGTATGCAGTACTGGAGCTGAGGCTGTTGTAACAGGCCATTGCGGTCCTAAGGCTTATCGGGCGCTTTCGGCTGCCAATATCAAAGTCTATAATACTGAGATCAATCCGATTTCAGCAGTTATCGCGGCGCTTGAGAGCGGAGAGTTGAAATCCAGTGACGGTGCTGATGTTGAAGGGCACTGGTAGGCTTGAAGTTCTAAAGTTCTAAAGTGTGAGAGTGCGAGAGTGCTAAAGTGCTAAAGTTTATTAATAGCCAGCTTTGCTGGCCCCGCAAGTGCGGGGTGCTAGAGTGCGAGAGTGCTAAAGTTTATTAATAGCCAGCTCTGCTGGCCCCGCAAGTGTGGGGTGCGAGAGTGCTGAAGTTTTAAATTTGGCGAGTTTTATGGTTGCCTGTCCATAAATACAATTGTCCATAAATACAATTGTCCTTGTAATGTATTTGATAGGCAAAATGAGATAAAATATTTATGAGAACATTTCTTGATTGTGTGCCCTGTTTAATGCGGCAGACATTGGATGCCGCCCGTATGGTTTCATCAGACACCTCTGTTCACGAGCAAATTCTTCGGGAGATGCTGGGATGGTCTGCAGAAATGGATATGAGTAAACCGGCACCGGTTCTGGCACAGCAGATTCACAGGCGTCTTTATCAGCTTACCGGCGTGGATGATCCTTACCGGGCTGCCAAAGAGGCTCAGAATCAGATGGCAATGGATATGATTGCTCCGTTGGAAGAGTTGGTTGTGCGCGGTAAGCCTGTGATTAATGATGTCACAATGGTTGATGCCATTAGTACCGGACTTACTGAACTGGTAACGGTTATTGACAATGGGTCGGATGCGCCGGGAACGGTGCTTGATGACTGTAGCCCGCTGTTTAGAGATAAGTTTGAAAATGCGGATTTAATTATATCTAAAGGGCAGGGGAATTTTGAGACACTGAGCGAGACCTCTGCAAATATCTATTTCCTGTTTCAGGTTAAGTGTCCACTGGTTGCAGAACAGGCTCAAAGAAAAATGGGATCGCATATTTTGATGCGGTCAAAGGAGTGGAAAAAATGAGAATTGCTATTGCTTCGGGTAAAGGGGGAACCGGTAAAACGACACTCTCTGTGAATCTGGCGTATGCGTTGGAAATGCCGGTACAGTTGCTTGACTGTGATGTGGAAGAACCTAACAGCAGGTTGTTTCTGGAGGCAAATGAGGTTAAGGAAGAGGTTATTTCAATTCCTGTGCCTGAGGTGGATGAAGCTCTCTGTGATAGTTGCGGTGAGTGCGCAAAATTCTGCGAATATAATGCCATCGCTGTTTTGGGAACCAAACCGATGATCTTTCCTGAGATGTGTCACGGTTGTGGTGGATGCATGCGGATATGTCCTCAGAGTGCGATTAAAGAGGTGGACAATCGCATTGGAACAGTCAAGACATTTGAATCAGGCGAGGTTACCCTGCTTCAGGGCTGCCTGGATGTCGGGGCGGCAATGGCGCCGCCTCTGATTCATGCCGTAAAAAAACGACAGGCCGCTGGCAAGGTTGTTATTCTTGATGCGCCTCCCGGAACAAGCTGTCCGGTGATTGCGGCAATTCAGGATGTTGATTTTGTTGTGTTGATCACAGAGCCAACACCGTTTGGACTCAATGATCTCGTGCTGGCTGTGGATATGGTCAGGGTCCTTTCGCTTCCCTTTGGAGTTGTGATTAACCGTGTGGGAGCAGGGGATAACCGGGTGCATGACTATTGTGCGGAGGAGAATATCCCTGTTATTCTAGAGATTCCGGATGATCGCCGTATTGCTGAGGCCTATTCCCGCGGTGAACTGATTGTTCAGGCTCTGCCTGAGTATAAGCCGGTTTTTGTTGATTTACACACTCGTATTAAAAAGATGGTCGAAGCGGGGCGCATTTCAGTTGAACTCCCCTTGTGAGTTAAATTAATGCAAATGAAAGTAGTGCAAGCATCCTGCTTGCCTCAATAATTAGCCAAGCAGGATGCTTGGGTTACCTTTTTAGTAATGAATGAATGTAACAATTATAGCAAAAGTCACTTAATCAATGGAATGGGAAAGCGCCCGTCGAAGCGGGCCAGGAGGAAGAACTATGAATGAGATTGTCGTTATCAGTGGTAAAGGGGGAACAGGAAAGACCAGCGTAACTGCGTCTTTGGCTGCCCTCGCGGATAATCTTGTGATTTCAGATTGTGATGTGGATGCAGCGGACCTGCATCTGTTGCTGGCACCGCAGGTTAAAGAACGTCATGACTTCTACAGTGGTCGTGAAGCTATTGTTAATAGTGAGAAGTGTAATGGATGTGGAATTTGTGCAGAGTATTGTCGTTTTGATGCGTTTAATATTACAATAAGCGCTGATGGTACTCGTAAGTATGCAGTTGACCCGGTTTCCTGCGAAGGGTGTGGAGTCTGTGTTGCATTTTGTCCTGTTAAGGCAATTGATTTTCCGGATCGGCTGTGCGGAGAGTGGATGCTTTCTGAAACACGTTTTGGTCCGATGGTTCATGCTAAACTTGGTGTGGCATCAGAGAACTCTGGAAAGCTGGTTTCCACTGTACGTGATGAATCAAAGAAACTGGCTTTGAAAAACGGCATGAACCTTGTTGTTGTTGATGGTCCTCCGGGGATTGGTTGTCCGGTGATTGCATCATTAACAGGGGCAACGCAGGTGCTGGTTGTTACGGAGCCGACCGTTTCCGGAGAGCATGATTTAGAGCGCGTTCTTAAGTTAACAGTACATTTCAAGATACCTGCTTCTATCTGTGTCAACAAGTGGGATTTGAATGTTGAGATGACAGAACGTATAGAGAAATTGGCGGCCAGTATGGGATCTCCTTCAGCAGGTCGCATCCGTTATGATAAAGGAGTTACAACCGCACAGATTAATGGATTAAGTGTGGTGGAAACAGATTCCCCCTCTTCGCAGGATGTTAAAGAAGTTTGTCAATACTTGCTTGGAAATATGGAATGATATGAATTTAAAAGGATTTTCAAAACTTGCTGTAGAGCATTCTTTCAAGCCAAGAAACCGTGGTGCGCTTGAGGTGTTTAATGGACACAGCAAGATTACCGGGCCATGTGGTGATACGATGGAGTTCTGGGTGCAGGTGAAGGCGGGATCTTTGGAATCTCTTTCATTTGTTACTGACGGGTGTCATTCATCAATGGCATGCGGCAGTATGACCACGGTGCTGGCTGAGGGAAAAAGTGTCAGCAAGGCTTTAGAGTTAACGCAGCAAAAGGTGCTTGATGCATTTGGAGAATTTTCGGAGGAGTCACAGCATTGTGCTCTTCTGGCAGTAAATACATTAAAATCAGCAATTAAGGATTATATGAAGAATAATATAGAGAGCGGTAAGAATCCGTCAGAATCACCATGTGCGTCCTGCACAGATAAGAGCTGTTCTGCTGCAAAGCAGCGACCTAATGAGAGTGACAAAGATTATGAAGATCGGGTGAAATTACAAGCACGGATGTGCCGCATTAAACATAAGATTGTGGTTATGTCGGGTAAAGGCGGGGTTGGTAAAAGTACGGTTGCAGTTAATCTTGCTACGGCATATAAGCTTGCTGGAATGCGGGTTGGCCTGTTGGATGTTGATATACATGGACCGAGTATTCCGACGATGCTGGATCTGGAGGATGCCCGTCCGCTGGGTGGCCCTGCGGGAATTATTCCTGTTGATAAAGACGGCATGAAAGTTATTTCGTTAGGTTTTTTACTGCAACATAAAGATGATGCTGTGATCTGGCGCGGGCCACGAAAGATGGGCGTGATCAAGCAGTTTCTGACCGATGTTGAATGGGGTGATCTGGATTATCTGATTATTGATACTCCTCCGGGAACCGGCGATGAACAACTTTCGCTTTGTCAGTTGATTGAGGACCTTGAAGGGGCCGTGATTGTGACAACTCCGCAAAGAGTGGCTACTGCCGATGTGCGTAAATCGGTAAACTTCTGCAAAGAATTGAAACTGCCTGTGATTGGTGTGATTGAGAATATGAGCGGTTTTGTCTGTCCTAAGTGTGGTGAAATAACAGAGGTTTTGAGCACAGGAGGCGGTGAGCAGATTTGTAAGGATATGAAGGTGAACTTCTTAGGAAAGATTCCTATGGATCCGTTGGTTGTTCAGTCATGTGACAGCGGAAAAGCTTTTATCACTGAGCATTCTGAGACCCCGGCCGCTGAATGCATGAAAGAAATTATTCAGGCAATTGGCCTGAAATACGATTGATTGAAGAAGAAGAATAAATAAACGAAGGAGAATGATTATGAAAATTGCCATTCCATTGGCTGAAGGAAAGCTTGCAATGCATTTTGGACATTGTGCAGTGTTTGCCCTGTTGTCTTTTGATGAAGAGACAAAAGAAATTATTGGTCGTGAGGATCTTGTTCCTCCAATGCATGAACCCGGTGTTCTGCCGAAGTGGCTTGCTGAACAGGGTGCAAATTTGATTATTGCCGGGGGTATGGGCAGTCGTGCTCAGATGCTGTTTACACAAAATAATATCAAGGTCATGGTAGGCGCACCTTCCGTGACCCCTGAAGAGTTAGTGAAAGCCTTTGCAGACGGTTCGCTCGAAACCGGAGTGAATATGTGCGATCACTAAAGCTAAATCAGCGGGGTTAGATTCAAACTTACAGTGAGTGATCTACACAATATTATTTACTTATTTTCAAGTTGTGTAATAAACACCGCTGTTTTAGTCAACAACGCTTTGCGTTGCATAGAAAATTGTCAATTCCGCCGAAGGCTCTGCCGCGCTAGGCCAGTTTGTGTACACCACGAATCACTACTATCCTTTGAGGAAAATATATATGAGTGGAAATGCTGTGACTCCGCAAGCACATGAGAACTGTATTATGTGTGGTAGAGACAACCCCTATTCATTGGGATTGTTGTTTTATCCGGTCTCGGAAAACAGCGTTGAAGCATATTTTAAAGGAAGTAATGCATTACAAGGCTACACGGGAATCCTGCATGGTGGAGTTATTTCAGCCCTGCTTGATTCCGCAATGGTTCATATGCTTTTTCATAAGGGCATTAGAGCTGTGACAGCTGAACTTAATGTTAAATTTCATGAAGGAATTGACAGTAGATGGGAATTAAAGGTGAATTCCTCTCTGCTTTCTTCTCGCTATGCGCTTCGTAAGTTTTTTGAGGTAAAAAATTTTAGAGGTGAAAAAAACGGGGTTGCGGGAACTGTCTTCGTTACGTTATCATTACATGAATGAATGATTTCAGTAATAAAACCGTGATCTTTGCCAACGGGGTTAAACCTGAGCATGCGGTGCCACTGCAGGCAGTTAAAAGCGCCGCTCGCATTATCTGCTGCGATGGCGCTGTTGATAAACTTGTCGAATTGGGGTTTCAGCCGGATTTGATCACCGGTGATATGGACAGCATCTCTGATTCCGCCCGGGAGTTATATAAAGAACGAATTGTGCTGGATCTTAGTCAGGATCGCAATGATCTAACCAAGGCTTTTAAACTTTGCCTGAAACATGGCTGGCACGACATTGTAGTTGTTGGCGCCACCGGTGGACGGGAGGATCATACTCTCGGTAACCTTTCGCTTCTGGTTGATTTTGTGAGACAGGTCAATGTGGTGCTTCTGAGCGACAGCGGTGTGTTTATTCCATTGCGGGAAAGTGCAGCCCTTGTTGCTGAATCCGGTCAGCAGATATCAATCTTCTCATTTGATTCGAATTGCGCACTCTTTTCCACAGGTCTTAAATACCCATTGAATGGCATTAAAATCAATCGCTGGTGGCAGGCTGCCTTGAATGAGGCGGTTGCTGAAAGTGTTAAACTTGATTTTGAGGGTGGTCCTCTGCTGGTCTTTCTGGCATACGTTATAGTTTAAGTTTAAGTTTAAATTTAAGTGGTATGCAGAGTGGCAGAGGTAAGGATGTCGGTTGTTCTGAGAGCAATAAAATATCATAGTTTCATATGTGAATAGGGGGGGGGATGAAAAAGGTTGGAGTGTTGATTTTCATATTATCTCTGGTGTGCCTATGCCGGTCGGAGACATTATTAGATCTGGATTTCAGTGAGGCGGGTGAGATCAAAAAGTACGTGGTTCAGAAAGAACGCGTAAAGGGTGAGTTGCCTCAGGGTTGGATTGATGACTCCGGTTTTGCGCAGGTCTGGGCGGAGTATTCTTTTGGCGATGAACAAGGGACACGGTTTCAACGAACCAGTGTCACTAAGATTGATGATAACTGGGCGCAGCTGGCAGTTTTCCCTCTTGCGGATGTGTCGGGGAGTCGCTTGTATCGTCTCTCTCTGACCTGTCGCAATGGCTCTGGAAGTGATATTTCAATCGGTTTGCGTCAGCGAGGAAAACCCTATAAATTTTACTGGCAGAAAAACACTAAGTTTTCACAGAACTGGGGAACATATGATTGGGAGTTTCGCCTGCCGGGAAATGATATGCCCATGGGGCTCTGGATCATCTTTCGTAATACAGGAAGCTTTGACATAGCGAAGTTTAAGCTGGAACGGTTTTCGGAGGCTGCGCTGATACAAGAGCTGAAGGTTAAATATCCGCAGGGCGGTCCTGATAATCTGGCGTATAGTACCCGTTTCCCATTGGGGCTGCCAACGGGATGGAGCGTTAACCGGGCATCTTCTGATGGGGATGTTGTTACGGTTGAGGCCGCCAAAGGGGATCTGGCTCCGGCAATGCGGATTTCTTCCGCTGAAGATACCAGTATATACAGTGCACCGGTAGAGTTGGTATATCCGATTGTGCCGCATACAGCCTCACTCTCAGTGCGTGGCAAAGGTGATTGGACAATCTCTGTATTTGGCCCCGGGTTGCGACAGCAATCGAAATCCTTTAAAGCCGGAGATGAGTGGCAAAGAGTAGAACTGCCTTTTAAGAGTTCAATCAAAAACAGCTTCTGTCAGATTACTCTCTCAGGCAAGGGCGAGCTGTTGATTGATAAGTTGCATATTGGTCCGGAGAGCGTTTATCAAGGCCGTTACATAGCTCCTTCTCAGTGCGAAGTTGCCGTTGCGCTGGCGCCTGGGTATGATGCCGGTGCGGCGCGGGTTGTTTTTGATGATGAATCTGCTGCAGTTGATACAGCGTTGACAGGGGATTACAAAGATTCCGTAGTTAAGTGGCGCCTCTTTGATACAAATGAAAAAGAGCTGAGTCATGGGGAGTTCAAAGCGGTTAAGAGGATAAAACTTAAAGATCTGACGGAACGTTACGGTAGCTTCAGGCTGGAAGCGCGGGTTGAGCGTAATGGCAAAGCACTCTCTCCCTGGGCAGAGCTGGTCTGGCATCAGCTTCATCGTCCGCGCTACTGGGGAAAAGATGCACCTGACTCCCCCTTTGGAGTACACACCCTCTCGTCCTCCCGTCATATACTGATGGCGAAGGCCATCGGCATCAACTGGACACGTTTGCATGATGCGGGGTTGGAGTATATCGGCTGGTGGAACCTGGAACCAGAGAAGGGAAACTGGCGATTCTTTGATCGGGAGATAAAAAGGTATAGAAAACATGGGATAAAGATCTTTGCTGAACTTGGAACAGCTCCACCTTGGGCTAGTTACTATCAGGATGCCGGGTTAAAGACATTTGGATACTTTGATAAGTTTTTTCAGCCGAAGAATCTGGATGAATATGTCAATTATGTGCGCGTTGTCTGTGAGCGTTACAAGGGGATTATTGATGCTTTTGATGTCTGGAATGAACCCTGGATTCATGCCTGGTGGGGTATCGGTTATGACCACACAAAGAGCGGTAGGGCTGGATATGTGACCAGCAAGAACGCACCGGCAGATTTTGCGCAACTGACAAAACTGGCCCGGGATACGGTTCATGAAATACAGCCTAAGGCACTGGTTCTCGGGGTTAACACAACCACATCCTCTAAGAATTCCTCTTCAAGCTACGGAGGAACTGAGTGGACACGGGGTATCGTGGAGGCAGGTGGTCTCGATCACTGTGATGGCATTGCCTATCACTGCTATACCACCGGCGGGGTGGGTTATCCGGGAGATTCCGTGGAAAAGGGGCTGTCAAATGCGATCAGCCCAGTGCGCGAGAAGTATGGCAGTATCTCAAAGAGGATCTGGATGACAGAGGGATCGCCATTAATCTATCGCATGGGCAATGGTCTTTATAAGCATACGCTTCCCTTTGAAAATAGGGATGAGGTGCTTGAAAGCGCCGATAGGATTGTCCGTTATCAGCTCTCCATGCTGGCTAATGGGGTATCCCGTATCTTTCTTTACAGCATGCACGCTCATAATGGACACTTTAGCACTGAATCAAAGAAATGGAATGTATTCACCACTGATGATGGTTGTCTGCATCCCGCAGGGGCGGCCCATGCTCAATTTGCCTGGATGCTTGAAGATACCCGTTTTGTGGAGAGAAGGGATATTTCAAGTGGGGTGTATGCTTATATTTTTGAAGGAAAAAAGCGTGCTGTTGCAGTGATTTCATCTTCGCCTGGGTTTGTTCCGTGTAAAATGCCTGTAGACAAAGAGATACACGCGTTTGGCCTTTTTGGGAATGAGCTGCCGCCGGGCTCTCTTTTCCAGGGAGAAGTGATATACCTTGAGGCGGATTCACAAGCTGTGCTGCTACCTTGAAAAACGACTAATTTTAACAAAATTTATTTAATCAACTAATTTGAATCACACCCTTGAGATCTTTTTCACATTATAATTGGTTGACTGACAATCTTTTTCTGATAAAATCCTTAAAAATATAAGACAAATTGTATAACTCACTGTATAAGAGGTAAATATGACAAAGAAGGTTTCTGGTAAGAATTTGAAAAAAACGGCAAAAATTAAGACTCATAAGTATGTGTACTCGTTTGGTGGCAAGCATTCTGAAGGCAGTGCTAAAATGAAACCATTGCTAGGTGGTAAGGGTGCCAACCTAGCTGATATGGCGGGCCTTGGTCTACCTGTTCCTCCCGGTTTTACACTAACAACAGAGGCCTGTGCCAAGTATATTGAGATTGGCGAAAAAAAACTGCATCTGCTCGTTGAAGATCAGCTTATATCTGCTTTAAAAAAGCTTGAGAAAGCAACAGGTAAGAGCTTTGGCAAAGGTCCCAACCCTCTGCTGGTATCTGTTCGTTCAGGTGCTGCGGTATCAATGCCCGGTATGATGGATACAGTCCTGAATCTTGGCTTGAATATGGATACCGTTGATGCCATGATCAAACTTACAAACAACCCTCGTTTTGTATGGGACTCCTACCGTCGCTTTATTCAGATGTTTGGTAATGTTGTCATGGGTGTTGAACATCATCTTTTTGAGCATGAGTTGGAAAAGTTTAAGAAGGCAAAGGGTTGTAAACTCGATACAGAGCTGAGTGCTGATGATCTGCAGCAGGTTGTAAAGGCTTATACCGTCATGGTGAAACGTGTGACCAAAAAGGATTTCCCCTCCTGCGCCATGGAGCAGCTCCAGCAGGGCATCAATGCGGTATTCAGTTCATGGAATAACCCGCGTGCGATCAAATATTGCCAGATGAATGATATTCGTGGGCTTCTTGGTACTGCTGTGAATGTGCAGACTATGGTATTTGGTAATTCAGGGGATAACTCCGCAACGGGTGTTGCTTTTACCCGCGATCCATCTACAGGTGCTAATAAATACTTTTATGGTGAATATCTGATCAATGCCCAGGGTGAAGATGTCGTAGCCGGCATTCGTACCCCGCAGCAGATTACAACCAAGGGCTCGCGTGAGTGGGCTAACTCTCGTAATATTGCTGAGAAGGATCGAAAAGCAAACTTTCCTGCTCTGCAGGAGGTGATGCCTCGGGTCTTTAAGGAACTGGATGCTATTCGTGCTAAGCTGGAAAAGCATTACACCGATATGCAGGATATCGAGTTCACTATTGAAGACGGTACACTTTATATGTTGCAGACCCGTAATGGTAAACGTACGGCTGCAGCCGCAGTTAAAATCGCCACCGATTTAATAAAAGAGAAGATAATCACCGAGAAGCAGGCTGTCATGCGTGTTGATCCAGCTCAGTTGGATCAGCTGTTGCATCCTGTCTTTATTAAGAGTGCCGAAGCCAAAGCTAAACAGCTGGCGCTCGGACTGCCGGCATCGCCCGGAGCGGCCAAAGGTCAAATCGTATTTAATGCTAATGAGGCAGAGAAGTGGTTTGCCAAGGATAAGGCTGTTATTCTCTGTCGTATTGAGACCAGTCCTGAGGATATCGGTGGTATGAATGTTGCCGCAGGTATTCTGACCGCTCGCGGTGGAATGACCTCGCACGCTGCAGTTGTGGCGCGTGGCATGGGCAAGTGCTGCGTCTCCGGTTGTGGTGAGATGGAGATAAATTATGCCAAAAAGAGCGTTACCATCGGCAAGAAAGTATTTAAAGAGGGCGACTGGGTATCTCTCAATGGTTCAACTGGTGCTGTTTACGATGGTGCCATTGATGTTGAAGATCCTAAACTGACAGGTCCCTTTGCGCAGATCATGAAGCTTGCCGATAAGTATCGTAAGCTGGGGGTGCGTACCAATGCCGATACACCGCAGGATACCGCCAAGGCTGTTCAGTTTGGTGCCGAGGGAATTGGTCTCTGTCGTACAGAGCATATGTTCTTTGAGGGTGAAAGAATTCAGAGCTTCCGTCGTCTGGTGCTGGTCGCCGAGCAGGTCAAGAATCTGCGGGAAACGATTATAAATGCTGAAAACGCCGAAGAACGTAAATCTCTTGAAACAGAGCTGGCTGAGCCTCTGAAGCAGTACAACAAGGCATTGAAAGAGCTACTTCCTTTGCAGCGTAAAGATTTTGTGGGTATGTTCAAGGCGCTTAAGGGCCGTCCCTGCACAGTTCGTCTGCTGGATCCCCCTCTGCATGAGTTTCTGCCGAACGATACCAAGGGACAGGATGAGATGGCCAAGGTTATGGGTCTTAGTAAGGCTGCCATCAAGAAGGTTGTTGAATCTCTGCATGAGTCCAATCCGATGCTTGGTCATCGCGGATGTCGCTTGGGAATCAGCTATCCTGAGGTAACTCAGATGCAGGTGCGCGCAATCTGTGAGGCTGCTGCTGCAGTCAAGGGCTCCAAACCTGAGATCATGGTTCCGTTAGTGGGCCATGTCAAGGAGCTTGAATCACAGAAGAAGATCATCTGTGAGGTCATTCTGGATGTTCAGGCACAGAACAAAACCAAGTTGGATATCAGCATTGGAACGATGATTGAGGTGCCTCGTGCCGCGATCACCGCAGACCAGATTGCTGAAGTTGCTGATTTCTTCTCGTTTGGAACAAACGATCTGACTCAGATGACCTGCGCGTTCTCTCGTGATGATGCCGGTAAGTTCCTGGGGGACTATGTGAAACGCGGTTTCTATGAGTATGACCCCTTCACTGTGCTTGACGAGGATGGCGTTGGTCGCCTGATCAAAATTGCGATTGAGTATGGTCGCGGTGTGAAGAAAGATCTTAAGATCGGTGTCTGTGGTGAGCATGGCGGCGATCCGCAGACTGTCGCATTCTGTCATGGTGCCGGTTTCGACTATGTGAGCTGCTCTCCATACCGCGTTCCGATTGCACGTCTGGCAGCAGCTCAGGCTGCTTTGATGGCCTAAACTGATAAGTTGCAGATTATAAAAAACAGTCATGCCGTTTCGGTATGGCTGTTTTTTTTGTTATTCCGGTTTTGTGTGGGTAATCCTGGAAACGGAGATGAACCACGAAGAACACAGCGTAAGCTTTGCCCGTAACCCCCATAAAAACTTAACATGGATAGACAGGATGGACAGGATAAAGATATGTGAGGCATCCATCTATCCTGTATATCCTGAATATCCATGTTGTATTCTTTGGCGTAGAAGACGTGTCGTAACTCGATAGCGATGCCGATTCCGATAGCGAATAAGGAATTTATACCTCGCAGAGGCGCAGAGAGCGTAGAGATGAATCCGCAATGGATGTTTAAAAAAAGTTTTTGTTTAATCTGGAGGGACGGTGGCCCACCGTCCGCGGTCCCAGAGCCTGGGCCCCTCCACAGGTGATGCGAATTCATCGTTACTCGGGATCGGTATCGCTATCGAACGCACTACTCATTAAAACTCGGAAGAACCATTTTTTGGAGAAGTTATATAAATTTAGTTCGGTTAATAAATAACAGAGTTCGCATAAACGATATTGTTAATTTGGGGAATGAGTTCTAAACTGTACAGTATAAGTTGAATTATCATTAACGGAAGTGTAATAAAACTTTGATATTGAGGAGTAAAATATGAAATGGAATGTATGCCTGTTGATTTTTTTTACAGCTGTGACGGGCTTTGCAAATGATGATTGGGTGGGAACGGTCGGCGTCGAGGCTGATTGGAATGTTGGTGCCAATTGGAGTAGCGGAGTTGTGCCGGATGCCGAGATCGCTTTTGTCGACAATGGTGGATTTGCGGTGATGTCGTCCGGTACGGTCTTTAGCAATGGTACGGTAGCGATTTCTCAAAACGGGCTTCCGAGCACGGTAAAAATTGAGCAGGGGGTCACAGTTGTTGACACCAAGATGCTCGTCGGGGACCAGAATGGATGGGGAACGCTTCTTATCAATGGCGGCAGTATCGATACCTCTACAAGAGACTTTGTTTTGGCTCAGAACTACATAAGTTCCACGGGTGTTGTTGTGATGACCGGCGGCGAGGTGACGGCAAAAAACTTTTATGTCGGATTAAATGGCAGCGGGTTTTTTACCCTTTCGAACGGGCTCTTCCGGACAACGAGTTTAGGCTATGTGGGATCGTCTTTATTGGGCGAATTTGTTCAGGAGGGCGGCACGAACAGTTATGACGGCAGCGCGGACCTGTATCTGGCGCGGTTCGGCTCCTCCCGAGGGGAATACACATTGAATGGTGGCACACTTCTCTGTTCGGATTTTCTGTACCTTGGCTATGCGGCTCAGGCCGAGGGCTTTTTGACCATCAACGGCGGTACATTGATAAACTCCAACAATGTAGTGATCGGTGCTTCCACAGGGGGCAAGGGTAGCATGATGGTCAATGGCGGTAACGGAAACTGGCAGCATCTCGGATCTATCCTGCGGGTCGGTTATGGAACCGGCTCGACGGGCACTCTTGCGATGAATGGACATACCAACAGTTTTAATTCTATTAATGTCGGGGATCAATCCGGTTCAACCGGCTGTGTGACCATGACCGAATGCGATATCACTGTTTCCAACGGTGTCGCTCTCGCAGGTGCTTCGAGTTCATTGGTGCAGAATGGTGGTGATCTTGCAATTACATCGGGTGGACTATCGATTGCAGGGGCGGGTGTGGGAGCTTTTACGGCCAGTAACAATGCGTCTCTATCAGTGGATAATCTTATCGTATCAGGAAGTCTGGAGGCATCTGATAATACGGTTATAGAGGCTGGTTATGTGTTTGTAGGGATGGCAGGTACAGCTGAATTGAGAGATTCAAAACTTACGGTTACAAACGCATCAGTGAGTGCCAATCTGTCAATTGCTTACGGTGGACAGGTCAGTGTGAACGGCGGGAGTATGATCCTTGATAATCTAGCACTGTCAGCGGGGGATACAAAGAATGATCCGCCGGCTTTCCTCATGACAGAAGGAGAGTTCACCTGTAATAAGCGCATAACGCTCAATGGGGGCATGTCGTTTGTCCAGACCGGGGGTGTGATCAGCAATCTGGAGTGCTACGCCTATGGCTCTTCAAACAATGTTGCGCGTTTCGAGATCAGCGGCGGCAAGTTTGTCGTGACGCCGCTGAACTATGCAATATTCAACAGCGGTACATCCGAGTTCTATCTGAAAGGTTCCGCACCGCAATTTTTCTGTCCGCAGTTCAGCTATGTTGGCGGTCAGGTGAAACCGTTTCTTCTGGCATTTACACTGGATAAGAGCCCCGCCCATCTGGCACCGGTTAACTTTACCGGGACAGGTGGTTACCGCTGCGGGCACCTGCGTGTCGAACTCGATGGTGGGGCTGTGCTGCTGCGTAAGAAAAGCTTTCCTCTGCTGACTGGCGTTAAGAGTACCCAGTTCAATTATCTCAGTAAACCGGATACCGACATGTGGACAGAGAGTCTGGCGGATCAGACATCACGTGTGACACTGGCTGGCGGCTATCAGACGGGCACGCTGAGTATGGGCGGTACGGTTGCTTCCGGGTCTTTCGCCGCTATGTCGATGGGACATGTGGAAGTATCAAATATCAACACAAACCGGCTGATCGAGCTCAATGTGCGGATGGCGGTGCAGGAAGGGGCTAAAACAGTTGATGAGGTGGTGGCTGATTTCGTAGCGGCCGGGTATACCAATTCAGTGGTTGAAGCAGAGGGCGATTACAATGTCAAACTTGTCATCCCCGCAGAGGATGTGGCAGATCAATCAGAAGCTCCTGTCTCCTACTTTGCATGGGATTTTACGCAGACGCTCAGCATCACCAATGTGGAGTCGGTTGTGACCAATGCAACAGTCACAGCAGTAAAGCTGGAATACACAAAGCTGCCGACGCAGGGGACTATGATTCTGGTGTTGTAATCTCGGTTTAGTTGCGGGCGAAGCCCGCATTAGCTATCCTATTGTTTCCTGTTTTTGCTGAAGTCGCGCGTCTTTTTGATGACGAATGGAGATAGCAGGACAAGTGCAATCAGATTTGGGAAGGCCATCAGACCGTTGAAAATGTCGGAGATTGTCCAGACAGTATTCAATTTCATGGTGCAGCCCAGCCAGATTACCGAGAGGTAGATCAGCCGGTATGCCATAATGCCTCTGCCGTTACTTAGATATTCGAGCGCCTTCTCTCCGTAGTAGCTCCAGCCAATCAGGGTGGACCATGCAAAGAAAATTGTGGCAATGGAGACAAGGTGTTTTCCCCATGCGCCGTAGCACTGGTTGAATGCGGCGGTGGTCAGGGCAAGTCCTGTCAGGGAATTTCCGTCGGCACCGGTTTCCATCCATGATCCGCTGGAGATAATCAGCAATGCTGTCAGTGTGCAGATCACCAGTGTATCGATAAAAGTCTGCGTCATTGAGATCATTGCCTGAGTTACCGGACACGTTGTGCGTGCCGCAGCGGCTACGATCGGGGCAGAGCCGAGACCGGATTCATTTGAAAAAAGTCCACGCGACAGACCGGCACGTATTGTCTGTATGAGAATTGCGCCGGTGAATCCTCCTGCAGCGGCAGTTGGGTTGAATGCACCTTTGAAGATAAGGGCAATTGTCCCGGGCAGGGCTGCTGCATTAACCCAGAGAATGCCGAGTGCCAGTAATATATAGCTGATGATCATAAAGGGTACAATAACCGAGGTGATGCGAGCAATTCCCTTGATCCCGAAGAGCAGAGCGGGCGCGGAAAGAACGATAACGATAATGGCAGTGACCATTGGGTTAAGTTCACATGTTGATTTCATGCTCTCAGCTACCACATTACTCTGTGTCATGTTGCCGATTCCAAAACTTGCAAATACAGTGAAGATGGCGAAGGCAATGGCCAACGGCTTACATTTCAGCCCTTTCTCGATATAGTACATCGGGCCACCGGCAAATGAGCCGTCAGGCCTTTGAATGCGGTATTCCACTGCCAGAAGCGCTTCCGCATATTTGGTAATCATTCCCACCAGACCAGTTACCCAGATCCAAAAGACCGCACCGGGACCGCCAATGGCAATAGCTGTGGCTACTCCGACAATATTGCCGGTTCCAACTGTGGCAGCCAGGGCTGTCATCAGCGCCTGAAAGTTGGAGATCTCGCCATCTCCACTCTTTTCGTTGTGCGCTGTGAAGATCAGCTTCAGGGCGTGCGGCAGTATGCGGAATTGAAAACCTCGCGTGGAGATTGTCAGCCAGAGCCCTGTGCCGATCAGGAGAATCATCAGGGGCCAGCCCCATACGAAGGAGGATATTTTTCCGAGTATATCTATCATTATTACAGTCTTCAGTCTTCAGTCTTCAGTCTTCAGTTTACAGTTTACAGTCGTCCCGTCTTCGTTCCGCAAGCGGAACTACGCCGTGGCAAGCAGTCGTCAGTCGTCAGTCGTCAGGGGCTGGTAAGCGGGGAAACCAGTAGCCGGCGAAGCATAATTCAGATCAGAGTGACAGAAAAATCATATTTCTCATTATTCCTATCATTCCCATCTCCTATTGTTCCCATCCCAGCACTCTTCCTTTGCTTCTGAGAAGCAATCCTACAGTCTTCGGCGTTAATGCGGAGCAATGTAGAGTTGGCTCTCTGAGCCAATAACGCAGCAACCACTCGTGCACTTCCGCACTTGCGCACTGTTATTTCTCTACCGCTTTCAGTTCTTTGCTTCGGTCAATCGAGAGATCGGTTCCGGCAAAACCTTTGGCTTTGGATGGCAAGGTCAGGGTGTAGCGGTCAAGCATATCAATCTTACAGCTTGCGCTGATCACTTCAAAATCGAGAATGTGTCCACCTTTGGTTTTATCACTGCTGAGGAAGTGCAGGTGGTACCCTGGAATATTGATGCCCGCTACATACTGCGGACACCTGAATCCGACGATAGTTCCCTCGATATCTTTCATATAAAACTCTGGCTGGTTATCAGCAACGGTTTTCAGAGTGGGGTAGGGCTTTGACTGTGCCGGAACACTGCGGGTATGCATAGTTTTAAAATGCCCCTCTAGCCTGATAGCATAGAAGAGGTTGGGATTGCCTGTAACAGCTGATATTTTTGTTTTTAGATTGTTGAAGTCGGAATGCGGCTTGATTGAGAAACTTTGTTCTGGCTTGAATTCGCAAACCGTTGCGAAGGGGGTGGTCATAGAGAGAGCCGGGGTATAGACTTTTCCGTCAGATTTGATCTGGTATATCCGGTTGTCAACCATCATCATTTCGCCATCCAGTTTGTCAAAGGTGCCGATGCCGAAGTTACCATGTCTGGTAAGTTCTTCTAGTGTCAGGCTACCATCATAAACCCCTGCCAGCAAAGCATCGATGGTGGAGTGCTGGTGTGCGGTATTGCGAGGAGTACTTTGACATCCGGTCAGAATTAGTAAACTCAGTGTGGTGATTAAATATGCAGTCCTTTTAAACATCTTTTTATATTACTGAATTTTATGAGTTCAATCGACCCTATTTGACTAGAATTTGTTATTTTATCTATATTTATTTGAGTGTTTGGGGATTGTCGCCTTGTCTCAGATGGTATTCCTTATTATAATGAGATCATAATTTAAAAATCTTTTGAGGTGTGTGTCAGATTTGTTGATTTTGAAATTAACAGTATTTGCTTTTTAATCGGGATAAATAGATAAAGAAATTTAGTATGAGAACAAAACAAATTCTTATAGCAATGTTGTCCATCTTAGCTCTGTCAGTTATGGCGCAGACAACTGTGGCTGTTGTTGGCGGGGTCGTGATTAATGAGTTCGTGGCTGCGGGATCTGACCGGTTACTGCAACGCGATGCAGGCGGTTATCCTGAACTTGGAATTACCACGCCTTGGATGATGCCGGAGTATGATGATCTGCGTTGGGAATCCGGAGCGGGCCCTTTTGGCTTCGGTACATTCAGCGGGGTTACGCTGGGGGTGAACACCTCGGCTGACATGCAGGGACAGGTGCCCACTCTTTATCTTCGTAAAGAGTTCGAGGTCTCTGCAGCGCAGTCAATCATGGCAGTCCAGTTACAACTGAGCATTCGTTACAATGATGGATTCATCGCATTTCTTAACGGTGTTGAGGTTGCCCGGCGTAATATGGGTCATGCGGATATGTTTGCGTATAATGACCAGCTTGCATTCAATGCCGATACGGTAGATTTAACAGAGATAATTGATATTGGAACATGCTCTGATTTACTTGTGGAAGGAACCAATGTTCTTTGTATCCAGGGACATAATAAGGCGCTCACAGGAGGTTATGCCTCCAGCTTTCTGGTTATGGCGGATATGACGATTGCGACCTCGCCTTCAGCGTTAGTGCTTGTAGCGAATAACGAGATCTGGAAATATTTTGTCGGGATCATGGAACCCTCTGGAGGTCTTGTTGATTATGGGCTTCTGGAGGAGGATGTTGCCACTGTTCCCTGGGGGCTTGTTGGGTTTAACGACTCTGCATGGATTGAAAGTGCAGGTCCCGTCGGGTATGACCGCGGTGATGACTATGTCCTCGGAACAAACCTTTATTCTGAAATGTATGGGATAACAGCCTCGGTCTATGCCCGTACTCATTTTGTTGTGAGCGAGGCGGATGCTTTAAGCACCTTGCCCCTGGAACTCATAGTTGATTATGATGATGGTATGATTGTTTATCTGAATGGACGTGAAATTGTCCGTCGCAATGTGGGCGAAGCAAATACCATCACTCCTTACAGCTCTTTTGCGACTGGCAACCATAATGCGAGTGGTGATAACAACTCTGTAACAGTTCTGGATGAAACGATTGCGTTGGGTGCTGCCAATACATTGCTCGTTACAGGGGACAATGTGCTTTCCATTCAGTTGCATAACAGCGGTCTGACCAGCTCTGATATGATCGGACGTGCCACTCTGAATACTACGGGTGGATCGGCACATACTCTGGCCGCGCCCGAAGATGCCTGTCGTTTTTTTGTTGGCATCAATGAACCGACAGCTGTTGTCGAGGATGATAATGATCTGGAAATTGATGATCTTGATTCCGAGAGTGATTGGATTGAACTCTATAATTCAGGATCCGAGTCGGTAGATTTAGTTGGATGGTCGTTGACGGATAATGTGGACTCTCCTCGCAAGTGGTATTTCCCCCTGGGTTCTACGATTCAAGCAGAAGGGTATCTGGTTGTCATGGCAACTGGCCTTGAGATTGGGACTGATTCCGGAGCCACTTACCTGCATGCCGAGTTTAAGCTGGATTCAGAAGGGGAGTATCTGGGGTTAGTCGATAATACCGGTGCTGTCGTAAGTGAAATTGGACCGGAGTATCCTGTTCAGCTACCCCTTTACAGCTATGTGCGCGATACGGATGGTATTTATCGGTATTGCGATACCGCCACACCGGGTATGATTAATACAGGATTGACTTACTCGGCAATTGCCCCTCCCACGGCCTTTAGTGTTGAAGGTGGATTTCATGAGTCTACTATCTCTCTGCATCTTACCCTGCCTGTTAGAGGAGGACAGGTTCGTTATACTCTGGATGGTAGTGAACCATCTTTGGTCAATGGCCTTCGATATAGTACTCGCCTCGCGATAAGCTCCAGCACTGTGGTGCGAGCACGTGTCTTTGCTTCTGACTATGTGCCGTCTTTGATACGCACACATACATACCTGATAGGTCAGCCATCAGGGCTGCAGTCGGTGGCAGCTATTTGTATCAACTCAGATCCCACTCTTTCTCTTTATGGTCCGAATACGATCAATGGACCCGCTGACGGTGAAGGTGTTATGGCCATTAAAGGTGGCATCTATGTGGATAATATATGGCAGAGTGATGGCGATACCTCTGCTTATAATGTTCCATTGCAGCATGGACGCGCTTATGAGAAGCCCTCCTCGCTTGAATTCTACCCACTCAGTGGTGTACCGCTTCGGACCGACTTCGGTTTAAGGATTGCAGGCAGTGGCTATTCGCGTCCTCGCTACCTGCTGACAACTGCCCCGACATCACGTATGGCGGATAGAGCTACGCAGAAACCCTCATTTAATCTGTTTTTCAGAAATGAGTTGGGAGATTCACCTCAGGATTATCCTTTCTTTCCCGGTAACACGGTTACCAAGTTTGAAGACGTTCGTTTACGTGCCGGTAAAAATGATATCAGGAACCCATTTATTAAAGATGAGTTTTTCCGTAGGTTGTATATCGGTACGGGACAGGTAGGGAGCCTTGGTGTCTTTAATACATTGTATATTAATGGTGTTTATAAAGGATATTTTAACCTGTGTGAGCATTTGCGCGAATCTTTTATGCAGGAGCATTTCAATAGTGATGCGGATTGGGATGTGCGTCAGGTCTGGGAGTTTGCCAATGGGGATGCCATCCATTGGAACAGCATGATGACCTTCCTGCGGGCCAGCGATCTGTCTGATGCTGCGGTATATGAAGAGGTGCACGATTATCTGGATGTAGACAATTTTATCGATTACCTGCTGGTTAATTCCTTTGCCGGAATGTGGGACTGGCCTAATAATAACTGGGTTGCTTCGCGGGAGCGCAGCGACGAAGGCCGCTGGCGTTTCTTTATGTGGGATGCGGAAGGGGGGTTCAGTAGCAGCCGTGAGCCCTTGTTATATGACAGCTTCAGCAGCGATCTTGATATCGGTTCTGAGGCATTGACAACCGGTTATAAAATGATTCCGGCAATCTATACTTTACTCAAGGCCTCACCGGAGTTTCGCCTGCGTTTTGCTGACCGTGCACAGAAGCATTTTTTCCATGAGGGAGCCTTAACTAAAAGTAATATGGAAACTCAATATCTGGAATTGCGTGATGCTATTAACCCTGTGATGCAGGCAACGATTGGTCAGACAGTCAATGAGAGTTTTTATAATAACTGGGCTGCAGACGACACCCGTCGGAATGCATACTTTCCACAACTTAGCTCCTATGGTCTTTGGGTGGATGTCATTGCTCCTGAATTCTCTCTGCATGGTGGGCTGATTGCAGCGGGCACACCGATTAGTATCTCTAATTCAAATGCCGACGGAACAATCTATTATGCGATAAACGGGGTTGATCCACGTGCGAGTGGCGGGGCGGTTGCCGGTACTGCTTACGTGACACCGGTTGCAATTAATGCCTCTACAATTTTGAAAGCGCGAGTGCTTAATGGCTCTGGAGTATGGAGCCCGCTTCAGGAGGCTTTCTTTCAGGTGCCGGTTGTGACCCCTGAGTTCCTTCCTGATGGAAATGCAGACTGGACTGCCGATGCAAATTGGAACAGCGCCCCCTCTCCCTACCCTAGTGGTATTGATGCTCGTGCCCTTATTTATGGACCGCCTACGGCTAAGCGGGAGGTCACACTGCGTGCCCCGGTAACGGTTAATAATTTGACCTTCAGTATGGATGACTGTATCTTCCGTAACAGGGTTCGTGATAGTGATGAGATTAATAACCTGACATTTGCTGCCTCCAGCGGATCTGCCCGGCTCACGGTTAATGGCAGTGGAACAGGCTTTGCTGAATTTGAGATTGAGGCCGGAACAGTTCTGGCAACCAATCTGATTATCACGGTTAACAATCCCTTGGGGGACTCTGATTATGGTGCATTGCGCTTGCGCGAAGATTGGTCTGGCCCCGGTTCTATTACCAAAGAGGGCCCCGGAGTTATGTCAATGACGCGAGGGACCAAAAGTTATACAGGAACAACCGTTGTTAATCAGGGGGTGTTGCAGGTCGCAGAACCTGGGTTTCCTCTCCAAAGCCCCTCCTTTACTGTTAATTCTGGTGGTCAGTTGCGTCTCTCTACAGCGGGAACAGCTGCCGACCCTCGTGTTTACCCCTTTGGCGGATGTCTTTATCTTGGCAGTTTCGGACGCGGGGGCACTCTGCCTGATATATCCGGCCTTGGAACTAAGGGCGGTTTGCGCTATCAGCCGGATGCCTCGGACAGTTATGCCGTAATGACAAATAAAATCACCTTCTCTGGTCCTTCGGCTTTGCATGTAGAGGGCTCTGGCAATACGCTTACCCTCACCGGCCCTATCTATGGCTCCTCCAGCTTTATTAAGAGTGGTGGCGGAACCCTGATTATGGCTGCGGATAACGCTTCTTATTTTGCGCCGGTTATTGTCAGTAATGGAGTGCTGGAGGTTAACGGCGGACTCTACTCATCAGTGACAGTTGCTGAGGAGGGCTTGATCTCCGGTTGTGGTCAGGTTGGCTCGCTTCAGGGGACAGGAGTTGTGGCGCTGGATGGAGTTATCCTGCAATCATCCTCTGCCGAAGGGCTTGATTATGAGCTCTCCTTTAAGCAGGTTGGTTCGCCTGATTACCTTAATGCCGCTGCCAGCAGTAACTCTTTGCTGCGTCTGCTTTCCATTTATCCGGGTTCGACATCTTCTTGTATCAATGTCTATCTGGATTGTCCCTCGTTTACCAGTGGCGACCGTTTGCGCGGAGGTATCTTTGTTGAAGGCCAATCAGGACTAGCCGATTTTCTGAGCCAAGCCACACTTCGTTTTTATCTACCTGATGCCAATGGCCTTCAGAGCTTTGCAGGCAGAACATATTCAATTTACACCGGGACGTTGCCGCTGACAGCCACGGTTATGCCGGAAACCGCCGATTTTGGTGATGGCCCTCGCTCAGGGCAGGTGCTTGAGCTACGTGTAGATGGGTCGGCGGTCAGCTACAATGAGTGGAGGCAACTTTCATTTCCCTCTCCTGCGGATCTGGCGAATCCTGATGTTTCCGGTCCAATGGCATCTCCGGCAGGGGATAATACTTCCAATTTGATGCGCTATGCATTTGATATGGCCCCATATGAAACCTCACTGGATAAAAAGCCCTTCTTTGTCTTAGAAGATGGTGTGCCTCTGTATGGTTTTCGTTTTGATCCGGGCAAAATCGATATCACCTGTCAGCTACAGGCTTCATCTTCCCTGACGAATTGGCCTCGTTCGCTCTTTGACTCCGCAGTCGATTCTTTAGATCTATGGGACGGTGAATGGATTTTGCTGCACGATTCCAATTCAGGCCCAGCCAGTGATTCGAAGCAGTTTTATCGGTTGCGAGTTCTGCTGAATGAGGCTGAATGATTGTGGTGTGACAAATTGCCTGTAATCTGTATTTCAATTTATTTTTTTCTCTAACCCCTAACCCCTAATATGCAATATACAGAACGTTTATTTCGACCTCCAGCCGAGGCTTACAGCTTGATCTTTCAGGTGGCCTATGGTTGTCCGCACAACACATGTCGATTCTGCGGCATGTATAAGGGCGTGCCATATCGGGTTCGTTCCCAGGAGGCCGTTCTGGCTGAATTTACCCGGGCTGCTTGCCAATATCCGCAAACGCGCCGCATTTTTCTGGCCGATGGTGATGTGATGGTGCTCTCGTTTGAAAAACTGCGCATTATGCTGGAGGAGCTCAATCGACTCTTTCCTCGTCTGGCACGGGTGAATGTTTATGCCAACGGCAGCTCAATCGCGGCCAAGACGGATGATGAGCTCGTTGAGCTGCGCCGGCTTAAACTCAATACCCTTTATGTTGGGCTGGAGAGTGGCGATGAAGAGTTGCTGCTTAAAGTAGATAAGCGCGAGACTGCTGTGGGAATGTGCGAGGCAGTCCGGCGTGCACAAGCGGTTGGATTCAAGTGCTCGGTGATGGTACTGCTTGGTATCGGGGGGCATAAAGGTTCACTTCAACATGCCGATGCCACGGCAGCTCTGCTCAATCAGATGCAGCCGCGTCTGCTTTCGGCCCTGCGCTTTGTCGAAGTGTCTGGTTTAAATATGTATCCCGGTTACGAGACGGTCTCTGAGTTCGAGGCTGTCAGTGAATTGATCCGCATTCTGCAGAGACTTGAACTGGAGAAGACCGTCTTCCGTGCCAATCACAGTTCAAATCCGGTGCCACTGGAAGGACGTTTTCCTAAGGACCGCGAATCGCTGGTTGCTCAGCTGAAATCTCTCCTGCCTCAGCTTGACCGCAATGGCCCGGGGCGGTTGCCGTTTTCGCTGTAAGGAAGAGGGGGCGGCGGCAGGAGGGTAGGGTAGCACGGACGAGAGGGCGGCGGCAGGGTATACAGGCTGCGCGGACGAGTTTTTTGCCCCGCTTTGCGGGGACGGCTACGCCTCAAAAATCAAAGTCCGCTTGACCCTGCACATCCTGCCTTGGAGATTATGGGAGGGGAGCTTCGCGGGGATGTATTAGCCGCACTCGCCATTTGCCACTTGCCATTCGCCACTTGCCACTGTGTTTCAAAGTCCGCTTGACCCTGCACATCCTGCCTTGGAGATTATGGGAGGGGAGCTTCGCGGGGAGGACGGTGGCATGATGTACAGGGTGCGCGGACGAGCTTTTGCCCCGCTTCGCGGGGATGGCTGCGCCTCAAAAATCAAAGTCCGCTTGACCCTGCACACCCTGCCTTGGAGATTATGGGAGGCGAGCTTCGCGGGGATGTATTTGCGGCACTCGCCATTTGCCACTTGCCACCCGCCATTGTCTTGTGGATAATGAATTCTTGAGTTTAGAGAAAGGAATCTGAATGATAATTCCCGCAGCTGAAAATTTACACCTCTTGGAAGAGAACGGAGGCGTGCATATCCCCCTGGAATACAACAGTAATGACAAAGGGACGCTCTTTGCCGGTTCAATATATGCTGGGGCCGTGATGGCCGGTTATCGTTTGGCCGAGGAGATCGTTACCTCTCTCAACCTGACTGGATCTATCGTGGCCAAGGAGGCACGGATACGTTATTTTAAACAGATTGTCACAGACGGGTTTGCGGTCGCCTCTGTTTCAGCTCTTATCATTCATCATTTCCCTTCCTGCGCCAGCTTTCCAAACATGATGCGTTCTTTGCGACCGCCGGAGTGGTCACCCTGGGTTACAGAGAGGTAGATGGTGTCTTATTGTTTTTTTTGTACGTTTGTGTGTCGCTTGTTTTCACAAGCATCCACATCATGTTAATCCAGGAAAACGGAACGCAGTGAAGTAAGGCGACCCTTTAGGGTTGCAGCAACCTAATGATAGTGATACCTGATTATAAACATGAATGGCTGATATTATTGTTCGAATCAAAGCGATTGACCCACGATGAACAGAATGGTAATATTCATACTTGAGTATGGTAGCAGAAAAACTTGTTTCCGAAGCACCGGAAATGCATAGTTCAATTCATTGTTGTAGCTATCATGCATCAAAGCAGAGATCCTGATTACTGGAAAGACAGATAGAATCCGAACAAAGCTGTTGCAGCTGACGGCTAACCGCCGCACCTGAAAGCAACGCTCGACAAGGAGATAAATTGATGAATGAATCGTCACTGTGAGCTTTAAAATTAGATTCATGAAGAGATATGTTTTTTCAAGAGGAAGTTGCAGAATGGCTAAAGATAATGAAGAAAAATTAGGTCGAAGAAACTTTTTGAAAATGACCACTAGTGGAACTGCCGCATTAACAGCGGGGTTGATTCCTGGATCGACTTATGCAGCAGAAAGCAAATCCGATAGACAGATCAATGCGTCTGAAAAACCGTATGCAAAGAAGGTGAAACTTCTTTTTCTCGGCACGGGCGCGGCAGATTGGCCTGGCAAGTATCCACCTATAAGTAAGAAGCTTGTAAGAGGGCAGGTGCGTGGCATGTCATCAATGCTGGTCAATGGACATATACTAATAGATTGTGGCCCGACTGTGCTCGATGTCATGAATCGCTATAATGTGAATTCTGCAGGAATTACTGATATACTTCTTACCCATACTCACTCAGACCACTTTCATCCAGATTCAATAGTTGCCATAGCTGACGCACGAGATGCAACCCTCGGGCCTTTGAAATTCTGGGCAGGTCCGGAAGCACTGAAGCGTGTACCTAATTCGAATCGTATTGAAAAGTGTCTTGTCGAGATCGGCAAAACCTTCCAGATGCATGGATTCGGCATTACAGGGCTTGAGGCAAATCATCTCGTTGGAACGACGGAAGAAAAATGCCTTTACTATTTTCTTGAGGGCGCTACAAAAAACTTTCTGTATGCTACCGATGGTTCCTGGCTGTTGAAAAGAACATGGCTATATCTTCAGAAAAAGAGAGTCGATGCACTCATCTGGGATGCTACGATAGGTGAGAGTGCCGGTGACTCTCGAATCTTTGAACATAACGACCTCACAATGATTCGCCACATGAATGAAACACTCAGGAAGCGGAAGATTATAAACCCTGAAACAAAAATCATTCTCACTCATATGGCACGGACCTTACATCCTCCGCATGACCAATTGGAGAAGACTCTATTGCCCGAAGGACTGATCCCTGCCTATGATGGTATGTCTGTAGTGCTGAACTAAAGCTGCTTTCCGCCGCTACCAAACTAAGCTAGTGTGATGTACTATACCATTTTATCTCAATGTTCCGTTGTGTATTAAACACCGCAGCTTTAGACAACAACGCTTCGCGTTGCATAGAAAATAAGCTTTCATTCATTTTCTTGTTTTTGTGTACGTTTCTTACGTTTAAAAATTGCCTGACCGCGCGGAGCGCTACCTCTTCTTGTAAGGCGGGATTGGACGTTCGACTTGTCTCGTCGTAAGCCTTGGCGTAGGAGGATGTTTAATGCTGGACGTTCGAATTTGCGGGACTCCCTCGCTACGTTTTCTGTGGTAAACTATCCTGATCTATCGGAAATGGTTGCAGGGGTGGGTGATTCGAACTACAATGTTATAAATATCACATTTAAGTATAGGAGTTGAGTGATGAAAATTTCTAACATGGTTTTGGCTTTTGCTGGTTGTTTGCTGGCGGTGTCGGTTTATGGGAAACAGGATAGGCCTAACATTGTCTGGTTGACAACCGAGGATAACTCGGCCAACTGGTATCGTCTCTATAATCCAAAGGGTGCGCCTATGCCTAATATCGAGCGGCTTGCAAAAGACGGGCTTGTTTTTAATAACGCCTACTCCTGCGGTCCGGTCTGTTCTGTGGCCCGAAGTACCATAATATCCGGTTGTTATGTCTCGCGTCTGGGTGCCCATTGGCACCGTCGGCAGGTTCCTGTGAGTATGCCGGATGAATTGAAGATGTTTCCCTGGTATCTGCGTCAGGCTGGTTATTACACAAGCAATAACAAGAAGGAGGATTATAACTTTCTTCCTTCAGATAAAGAGGGAGTCTGGGATGAATCTTCCAATAAAGCTACTTTCCGTAATCGCAAGCCCGGTCAGCCATTTTTTCATGTGCAGAATTATACTCAAACCCACGAGAGTAAGCTCTTTGGCGGTTTGCCTGCCGGCGTTGAGATGTCGGCTGATCCCGACAAGGTTGAACTCTTCCCCTATCATCCTGATACCCCTCTTTTCAGGAGTAAGTATGCGCAGTATCTGACTCTGATGACTTATGCTGACTCTGAGATGGGTAAGGTCATAGCTCAGCTGGAGGAGGATGGGTTGATGGATGACACCTTCATTTTTCATTACGGTGATCACGGTGGCGTGTTACCCGGAGGTAAAGGCTATGCGCATAACGATGGGTTGCAGGTGGCCCTGGTGGTTTATGTGCCGAAGAACTGGAAGCATCTTGTTCCGGCAGAGCGTGGTAAGCGCATTGATGGTTTTGTTGAGTTTGTTGATCTTTCTGCAACAGTTTTGAATCTGGCAGGTGTCAATGTGCCGGATGAGATAGATGGCAAACCGTTTCTTGGTAAAGGCGTGACTTTGGATGAACTGAACAGTCGTGATACAGCCTTTGGATATGCTGAACGTTTTGATGAGAAATATGACATGGTCCGTTTTCTCCGTAAGGGTCAATTCACTTATTGGCGCAGTTACCAACCTTTCAACTTTGATGGTCTCTATAATTTCTACCGTTATAAACAGCCGGCATTTGTTGAGTGGCGTGATCTGCATAAAGCGGGTGAGCTCAACTCCGAGCAGGGAGCCTTTTATGAGGCACGTGCTCCTGAGTCTCTATTTGATCTTGAAAAAGACCCCCATGAAATAAATAATCTGGCCAAAGATCCGAAGTATGCCGGAGTCTTGGTGATGATGCGCAAAGCTTTACAGACTAAGGTTAAATCACTGCCGGACGTGGGGTTTTTCCCCGAACCGATTTTCCTGGCTGAGAGCGGGGCCAAGGGCAAGGCATTTGGTCAGAAGAACAAAGAGCAGATTGGTAAGCTGGTTGATATTGCCGATCTTCAGATGGTTCCATTCCCGGAAGCACGTGAGAGAGTGGAACGGGCGCTTAACTCCGAGGTTTCTGTGGAGCGTTACTGGGGGTTGATAACCTGTGCCACCTTCGGCAGGCAGGCAGCAGCATTTTTTGCAAAGGCTGAAAAGATGGCTGCCTCTGATCCCAGTGGATTGGTGCGCTGCCGGGCTGCCGAATTTCTGGGGTTGACCGGCGAAGTTGATCCGGTGCCTATTCTGATGGATGTCCTGGATCATACCACCGACCCTATTGAGGCAAACCTGATTCTGAACAGCGTGGTTCTTCTGCGTGACGGTTTCGGGGCAAAGGTTGATCCCGAAGCGGTTGATGCATCCGAATGGTCGAAGCTGGGTGGATTGGTCAAGCATCGCGCTGATTATCTTAAGGGCGGGGATGGTGATTCACGTAAACCTAAGAAACAGTGGAAGAAAAAATAATCTATAATATTCATTTGATGGAAACCGCGAATACGTTTATCCTATATGGCTATATTAGTGTCGCTCTTAAAAAGGAAGTTAAATTATGAAGGTAAGTAAATTATTGTTGGTTGTTTTGGTGTTAACAGCAGTTTGCAGCATCTCGGCGCAGACAACCCGCAAATGGAAGGCACAGTGGATTACTCCGCAGGATGCAACCACGTCCAACAGCTGGCACTGTTTCCGTAAGAGTTTCGGCCTGAAGAGTAAACCGAAGTCAGCTATCGCCCATATTTCCTGCGACAGCAAGTACTGGCTCTGGGTTAACGGCGAGATGGTTGTTTTTGAAGGACAGCTCAAGCGTGGTCCTACCCCGAAGAACACCTATTACGATGAGGTGGACCTTGCTCCATATCTGCAGAACCGCAAGAACAACATATCTATCCTTGTCTGGTATTGGGGTAAGCACGGTTTCTCTCATAATAACAGTGGCCAATGCGGTCTCGTCTTTGAACTGAATGCCGGCAAGCAGACAATCATCAGTGACGGTTCATGGAAAACAAAGCACAATTCGGCATATTTACATGAAACCGCCGAACCGCATCCGAATTATAGACTTCCCGAGGCTAATGTCGCCTTTGATGCCCGCAAACAATTGACTCGCTGGAATGAAATGCTCTATAACGATGTCAGCTGGCCGCAGGCCGTTATCGCAGGAAAACCTCCTTGTGCCCCTTGGAATAATCTTGAAAAGAGACCTGTGCTTCAGTGGAAGAACTCCGGCCTTATCGATTATGTTTCTAAAGAAAGGAAAACAAATGATGATGGTTCTAAAACCGTTATCTGCAAACTGCCGTATAACTGCCATGTAACACCCTACCTCAAGGTCAAGGCTCCTGCCGGCAAAACCATTGTCATGAAGACCGATAACTACAACGGCGGTGGGGCTTATAATATGCGTGCTGAATATACCACTCGCGACGGTGTACAGGAGTATGAATCGTTTGGCTGGATTAACGGACATGATATGCGTTATACCATTCCCGCAGGAGTTGAGGTGCTGAATCTTAAATATCGTGAGACTGGATACAATGCCGATTTTGTGGGTTCCTTTGAGTGCGATAACAAGGATTTAAATACGCTTTGGCAAAAATCAAAACGTACACTCTATGTTACGATGCGTGATAACTATATGGACTGCCCTGACCGTGAACGCGCTCAGTGGTGGGGAGACATGGTTAATGAGCTGGGTGAATCGTTTTATGTGTTTGATGCTGAAAAGGGCCCGCTACTGACAAAAAAGGGAATTTATGAACTATCTCGTTGGCAGCGTGATGACAAGGTTGTTTACGCACCAGTTCCTGCGGGACTTCCATCATCACCGAATGTAAAGGGGGATGGTTCATGGTATAAGGAACTTCCGCGTCAGATGCTGGCAAGTGTCGGTTGGTACGGATTCTGGACTTACTATTGGTACACCGGCGATAAGCAGACCATCGTAGATGCCTATCCACATGTACGCGATTATATGAGTCTCTGGAAGCTGGATGACAAAGGGCTTGTGATTCACCGTAAAGGCGACTGGGACTGGACCGACTGGGGCAAGAACAAGGATGTGCCGGTAATTGAGAATGCCTGGGTCTATCTGACTCTCAAGGCATGCATCGAGATGGCTAAGCTTACCGGCAGCAATGCTGATGTAGCCGGTTATCAGGCTAAGATGAATAAGATCAAAGCGGCTTATAATAAGACATTCTGGCAGGGAGATAAGTATCGTAGCTCCAGTCATAAGGGGGTAACGGATGATCGAGCCCAGGCTATGGCTGTTGTGGCAGGCCTGGCGGAGACAAGCTACTATCCTGCTATCCGCAAACAGCTACTCTCGCAGTACGAGGCCAGCCCCTATATGGAGAAGTACGTTCTGGAGTCGCTCTACCTTATGGATGCGCCTGAGGAAGCGGTTGCCCGTATGCTCAAACGCTGGGCAGGTCAGATTCCTTCAGAGCTCACCACCTTGTGGGAGGGATGGGGATTGGGCAAAGATGGATATGGCGGGGGAACCTACAACCACGCCTGGTCAGGTGGTCCGCTGACCGTTCTTTCGCAGTACGGTGCTGGTGTGGCTCCAACGGAACCAGCCTTTAAAGAGTTTGCTGTGCTGCCGCAGATGGGGCAGATCAAAACTATCAAATCCGTGGTTCCAACAAAATTTGGAGAGATCAAAGTTAACCTTGCGCAGAGCGATGCGAAATTCAGCATGGGCTTGACTGTTCCTAAGGGAACCAAGGCGGTGGCAGGTATTCCGAATAAGGGTGTTAAGAGCATCACCATCAATGGCAAAGAGGTGTATGCAGACGGCAAGTCCGCATCACCGATGTTCGCTGGCGAATGTGAGCGTTGGATCAAGTTCAATGTTGGCCCGGGTGAGTGGAATGTAATGGCGAAGTAGTTGCTGCGCTGTTGTATCTCTCGCATCAGTCTTCGCTCTAGCGAGCTACGCCCAGACATGGAGGCGCGGAGAGCGCAGAGGTGGGTGCTATGTTTTTATTCACCCGCCCTTCAGCTCCCTCCAGCTCCCTTCAACTCCCTATCCCCTAAAACATACACTCTCACGTAATCGATCTCGTAGCGTTGGGGGAAGATGGTGTCGTCAATTCCCTTTTTGCCGCCCCAGCCTCCGCCGATGGCTAAGTTGAGAAGGATATAATGGGGCTGACGGAAGGGGTTGCCTTTTTTGGTTTCAGCCAGTGACATATCCCAGGTGTGGTAAACTTTGTCATCATAGAAGAATTTCATCTGGGTGGCATCCCACTCAACAGCGTAGATATGGAAACCATCGCCGGGACTCTGTTTCTGAAGTTTATTGCCCTTTGATGTGTGATGATTCTTCCTGTAATCATACCAGTGTACGTTGGCGTGGATGACATCCGGCTTGAAGCCGACATACTCCATGACATCAATCTCACCGCACTTCGGCCAGCCGCCTTTATTGCCCATCATCCAGAAGGCGGGCCATATGCCGCGACCGAGGGGGAGTTTTGCGCTGATCTCAATACGACCATATTGTACAGAGTATTTGCCCCTTGTTTTGATAGATCCAGCGGTGTACTTGGCATCACCCCAGGACTTTATCCAGCTGGAGTGGCCCGACACATGAAACTCATTCTTAAAGGTTTCTTTGTGTGCCTCAAGAATCAGTTTACCGTTTTCACAGCGGGTGTTTTTGAGTCGTTTGTTTGTGTAATACTGAGCCTCCTGATTGCGGATATAACCATGCTCATAGATCCATTTGGTGCTATCGGGGTGTCCATCTGTATTGAACTCATCACCCCAGACTTGTTTCCAGCCGTCGCGCTGGGCGAGAGCTGTGCCAGATGATGTGAAGAGGATTAGTATAGCGAGCGAAATATATGCGGTTTTTGAGATTGGATTTTTCATGGTTAAATTGAACCATATCGAAACTCTTAAAACAATCTTAATTGTTGCGGCTGTTATAGATCACGCCGCCGTTGTCGGCATATATTTGCAGAACGGCTGTAGCCTCACTCCGTAGGATATCGCGGATTACAGAGATGCCCCTTTCTTCAAGGGCTTGTTTCCACTCTTTCATTTTTGGACCCTCGTCAAATCCGATGGCTCGCGCATCCTCATCACGAGCCCCGCAGAGCAGGCGTGTCACACCGGACCACGGAATTGCGCCAAAACACATAGCGCATGGCTCGGTGCTGGCTGCCAGGTCATAATCGAGCCTGCCTTTATTGCTGATATCGAACCGTTTCAGGTTTTTCTGGGCTAATGCGATAGCCACCATCTCGGCATGTAGGATGGAGCAGTTTGCTGTTGGGACAATGTTGACACCGGGGGCGATTAACCGCCCTTCGGCATCAAAGATCGCTGCCCCAAATGGGCCGCCGGTTTTTTCTTCAACATTGCGTTTGGCCAGCTCAACAACCAGAGCCATCCGATCCTCAATAGAGGGGAACAGAGCTGGACTCTCGGAGAGGAATGAGTTGACCCACTCCGGGAGTTGTATGGCTATTGATGGTGTGTTCATTTGTTATTTAGGCTTTTGTCTGCAGTTCCTACAACATTTATTCAATCGGCTTGATCTTGATGTTGCGGAACTGCACCAGACTGGATGCACCGCCCCAGCGTTTTTTCTCTGGGATGTATCCACCATGGTGTTGCAGGGCAATCGGCCCTTCGGCGGGGATGCCGAGTAGCTGTGCTTTTTCGATTACAGTTTTTCCATTGAGTATAACTGTCACAATGTCACCAACCAGAGTGATTTCGAATGTATTCCACTCTCCAACCGCGTTGTCGGCATTGACTTTCGGTGTGACCGCTGCGCGTGTTTTGGGATCATCCTGCTTGTTGCGATAGCCGTAGAATTCACCGGAGCCAATCGGCCAGCACCAAATATTGACCTGGGCTTTACTGGATCCACGTAGATAGATGCCTGAATCGGCACCGGGTTGGGGGTTAGTGATTTTTTTGCCGTTGGCGTCCTTTTTGTAGCTTCCATCAGGCAGTACAACCGGGACCTCATAAATTCCTTTTTTGGATTTGATACGCCATTCTATATGCAGCTTGAAGTCTTTAAATGATTTTGTATTCCAGAGGTGCTTATCTCCTTTGGGGTGGGTGCTGGGGCTGCAATCAATTACACCGTCTTTAACTTTCCAGTGTTCTGATGCGGCTTTAGTTTTGATCTCCCATCCATCAAGGTCCTTGCCGTTAAAGAGAGATATCCAGCCGTCATCCTGTGCAAAACAGAGTGTTGCCAGTGACGCCAGGAGTGTAATGGCGATTAATTTTTTCATATTTCAGCCTTTCATTTGCCGGTTTGTCAGACGGTGCTTCGGTGTGATGAATTCAAAAAACGACTTAATCTTGCAAAAACGAGTGTTTATCGAAGAAAATAAAAAAAAATAAAAAAAATGGGTGCGTCCTGTTGACAACACAGGGTGCGTATAGTAATATGCACTCATCAAACAACCTCCCCAGGTTGTTGATACAAGTGGCAGCTGGTACTTCGCTTCCCCCGTGTAAGTACCGCATGATTAAAAATAATTATGTATGTCACATTAATTAATATATGTCCTCCCTGGCGGCGGATAAGAGCGTTAAAGCTTTTATCCGCCGTTTTTTTGTGCTTTCGTAGTGACGATCGCGCTATTCAGGGCGCCAGCGTTTATGAGCCCATAGGTATTGCTCTGGGCAGTTTCGGATCATCTTCTCTACCTGTTTGTTTACAAGGGTCAGAAAATCTTTTATGTCGTTGTTGTTGTCGCCTGTTTTTTTAAAGCGGATGGGTTCATTGACGATTAAAGTATATTTAAAGGGGGATTTACGTATCAGGGTTGCAGTTATAACAGGTATTCCTGTCCGAAGGTGAAGTCTGGCTGGTGATGTATGGGTGCCTGCCTTTCTTCCCATAAAATCGACCCTGACGCCATTCTTTTTTCCAGCATGCTGGTCCATAACAATTGCCATTATGGCGGAGGTTCTTTTCCATTGTTTGATCACACTGGGTGTAAGACCCTTATTTTTATCAACTATGGTGACCTTGCCGCGAAAGTGATTTGCGTTTAAAAAGCGTTCCACGTAAGGGTTGTTCATTTTTCGTGCGATTGCAATCAGTGGACGTATTCTGGCCATGCTGGTTACGCCCGCCTCCCATACTCCAAGGTGCCCTCCCAGCATCATCAGGGGGTGGTCCTTTTCCTCGAAAAGGAGGTGCCGGCTGGATTCAGACATTTCCAAAGTGATATGCTCCAGCCAGTTTTTATCAGTAATAATCTGATCAGCTTTCATTGCCTCACATATGTGTCCCGCCAGATGGCCGAAGGCCAGTCGTGCTATGCGGTCCGCCTCCTTGGGGTCTTCGGTTATTTTGGCCTGCAAAATATTGTCGATTGCTATTTGGCGGCGTTTCTTAAATACCGGATAAAAGAGTGTTGTTATGGATGCACCGAAGTCATACGCTTTATATGCCGGAACCAGCTTGTAGAGCACTCCGGCTAACCGTATGAACAAATATTGAATATAGGAAAAGGTGTGAGAGATATAATTCATTATGGTTATAGATGTTTTTTGCGGGTCAGTTCCTGTGAAAGTTGTCCAGCCAGACGCATAAGCTGTGCGACAATAGGACGGGGGAGGTAGTCTTCTCTTTCAAGCATATTTGAGACGCTCATAGCAGCCTCCTCCAGTCGTCCTTGTTTGATTTGCAGTTGGATTTTTGTCAGGCGTACATCCAGGTCTTCCGGCAACTCTTTTATAACTGCACTAAAACAGTCAGCGGCTTCGTCAATTTTACCAAGAGTCAGCAGTATGTGGGTTTTTATATGCAAGGATTTCGTTCTGTCTGAATTTATTTGCAGGGATTTGTTGATGTATTTTTCAGCCAGGGATGCATCGCCTTTGCGCAAGATGGTTTCCGCTAGCCCTGCCAGTGACTCTGCTGAGACTTCGGCATTCAAACTTCTGACGAAGAAATCCTCTGCCAGTTCTAATTGATTTCTGCTCAATCGAACCTGCCCCATTAAATAGTTGGCTCGTGGATGTTCGGGCTCTTCAATAAGGACCTTGATGGCATCCTGTTCTGAAAAGGCGGGTACTTCCAATTGGCTGTCCAGTTCAAGAATCTGGCTTTGAACCTGGGGTTGGTTTTTATTGAGTTCCATGGCTTTAATAAAGGCAGTTCTGGCCGCAGAGTACTCTTGACTACCTCTGGTTTTTAAAATATATCCGCGTACAACATAGAACATGTAGTTATTCTGATTGCGTGAGGAGCCGTGCAGTGCGGGATAGACCCGGTTCTGAAGTTCCGCGAACTCTCCCTTTTTGATCAGTATTTCGGCAAGAAGTGACCATAGATCGTTGTTGGATGTATGATCAGGGATAACTTCATTAAGACGCTTTCTGGCATCTTCAATTTTGTTGTCAAGCATGAGAAGGGCTACTTCATGCCAAATCAATTTAGCAGGATCAACGGAACTCTCTTTGGCCAGATCCATCCAGAGACCAGCCTCGGGGATATTTTTCTGTAAGATGGCAACTTTCGCTTTGTTTATAAGAGCAAAGTGATCATTGTCGTCGAAGTCCAGTAGAATATTTAATTGGCTGTCTGCTTCCTTCAGCTCATTACCGGCAATTTTTTGTATTATAGTATGATAAAGCTCATTTTTTTTGTTGCGGATTGCCAGGATTGGATCCAATGCAATGTCAGCCTGATTTACAGCTAGGTTTCTGAACAGGTTGGATTTGGTCCAGAATCGTTTTTTTGCAAACTCTAAGATACTTGGGTCAGCTAGTGTACCGCTCTTTTCCTGCAAAGTTTCTAGCGAAAGATTAAGTAGCTCGCTGTCGGTAGGAATCTCCTCCAGTTTTAATTCAATATATTTACGTGCTTCCTGATCAACACCCAGATCCTTTGAGAGGTGGTAGCGGTTAAGAGTGATTGCCAGATTGCCGGGAGCAAGCTGTGTACAATGCTTCAGAATCTTTAAAGCATCTTCATATTTTTTGTGATTGATCAACAATATTGCCAGCTCGTTTCCAGTTCGCGCCAGTTGTATCCGGTAAGCATTTCTGTGATTTGCGAGCAGTTTGATATCGTCGGTGGTTCCAGCGAACATGTATGGCTCAATCTCATTTGCGAAAGCCATAAAGTCGGTGATTATTTTATCGGTATCCAGTTCGGTTCCCTCTGGCACAAGCTCCATGAAAAACCCTTTGGGTATAGCCATGTATCCAAATTTGCGCAGTGTTTGGGGATTGCTGAAAACTGCAATCTGGGTGTATGCCTGTTTGTCTAGAGTCAGCCATTCGCGCATAAATGAAAATGGGGATATCTCCGCTGCGTTAATCAATCGGGGGCGGAAGTTTTCAAAGTCAGGATTCTTCTTAATGCGCTCTATGTTTAATTGAGAGAGCTTTCCGCCTTTCATAATGAGGGTAGAGTAGAGATTGATTATTTTTTTGTCGGCATGTGCTCTGATCAGCAGCTCGTTTTTAAGAAAGGGGGTGTCCAATACAAATTTTTTGTCTTTAATCTGTTCATATATGATCTTTGAGACTTCATCTGTGAACACTCCTTTTTTGGGATCAATATCGGTATAGCAGCCAAAAGGAACATACAATGCCAGTAACAGCAGTGGCCAGCATAGAATAGATCCAATCTTGCAGACAAAAGGATTATCCCGGTACTCATAAAAATCAAGCTCGTCGTCCAGTTTCTCAATGTACATCTCCCGCATCAAGTGCCATGCCGCTATCAATAATCCCGTGAATGTGGCAAGGGCAACATAAGAATAGACTGGAACTTTTGATATTAAGCGTGCAATGCCCCAGGGTGAGATGTTCATGTTGATAAGCGATGGGATCAGCATGGCTACAAGAAGTAGCTGAAGTATAAACAGAAGCGGTTTGCGTATCTTAAACGAATAGGCAAACAAGAAGAATGCAAGCGTACTGGGCAGCAGCAGTAGTACAAATATACGGCTCCATCCAAAACGAGGAATCCATGTCGCTGCATCATTGATCATGGTGAGCTTAAATATGTTCATGATCGGGCGTGTAGCTGGAACCACTATATTCAGGCAATAACCTGCGGCATCCCATAAAATGACAACCCCTAGTGTTCCTCCCACCAGACCGGCAATAATGCATACCAGAATTCGCCCTGTAGTGAATTGTTCGCTGAGTTTCATTGAACGATAGAGAATAAGTACGCCAAGGGGCGCTAGAATCAGGAAGAGCATTGATTCGACTGAGCAGACCGCCAGTAGAAAAACAGCACTTAACAGGGAAAAATTATTCTCTTTCTGGTCATATGAGATAACCAGATTTAAAATGAGAAACAGTAGCATCAGGTCAAAGGTGCATGGGTATAAACGGGTGGCTGCAAACCAGAATGGACCACAGAATGCCAGAACGGAAGCGGCTCCAAATGCGCCCATAACGGCGCTGTATGAAGCGCGTCTGTTATGTTGGAGTACTTCTTGAGGAATAGACTCCGCTGCATTTTGAGAGAGAGAACCGGCTGCTGCATTAACGCCGTAATAGTTGTCGCTGTTATCCTCGTCGTCATTATTGAACAGTTCCGGGGGGAGAGCGTTCATTGATCCACCCGAATCCTCGCAGGAGAGCATGAAAATAATACGTGCCACCAGCAGGTAAAAGAATGTGATGGCAATGGCTCCACAGGTCGCGGAAAAGAGATTAAGCCGTATAGGAAGGGTCTCATAGGGTATCTCGGCCACCAGACGGCTGAAGAAATTGAAGATCGGGTGAGATAAATCAACAGTTTCGCTTATTTTAGCCGCAGATGCGGTTAATGCCGCTGGTACCCCCGGATAGATCTTTTTGTAAAGAGTCAGCCAGTAAACTACCATGGGCACGATAAATGTGATCGGGGCAAAAATACGAACCAAAAGCCAGGGAGAGAAATGAAGTCGTTTTTTGAGGAAGTTCATAGGCGCTCTTTATTTAACGGAAAAGGTTTAATAATGACCATTTCCATGATTTTTGTTTGTTATAATTACCAGCTTTGTTGTAATCAAACTCAACAAACCCTATCTTCTCTGCCGGTGATCCGGAATGAATTTTGAAGTTACATTTTGAGGGGTTTTCAAACTGGGGGTCGGCTTCAAATCCGTCCTTGTCGCAGCCGCTTTTCTGCCACTCTGCGAATGTCTTTCCTTCAAAATCAATAGGCCCTGAACTCATATACCAGATGTTGTCCTTCCACTCCACCTGCTTCTCTGTAGTGTGTGGCTTGAAGACAGGTCCTTTGTCCCAGCAGACAATATTGCGCTCAAAGATGAATGAGCAGTGTTTCTCTTTACGGGTTGCCGCCACCTGATACTCTCGACTATCACAGAGAATGTTGTTGCGGATTATGTTGTTGCGACCGTAATGCTGATGGAATGAGCCGTCTTTTGTATTGTATACCAGATTGTTCTCCATCAAAATACCTTCGGAACCTTCATCGGTGTAAAGGCCCCAGCCTCCGTATGTATAGGAATCAATGTCATAAATAACATTGTTGCAGATCTTTGTGCCAAATGATGTTCCCAGCGTGTAAACGCCGCCCATATCGCCAAGTGCTTTCTGCCCTATATTGTAGATGCGGTTCCAGCAGATACTGTTGCGCTGAGCAAAGCTGCCGCTGTATCCCCATACCCAGCCCACTGAAACACCGGTGTAGTAAAAGTCACTAATGTCATTGTGGGTGATTTGATTGTCAGCACTGCTGCCAATCCAGACCGCAACACCACTGGCATGAAAACGGCCGCCGCTTTTAATGATGCAGTTATCAACCACGTTGTAGGCACTGCACCAGGGGGATGTGTTGGTGGAGACTCCTGCCGCAGGCGGTTTGCAACCCTCAGAGCCGGTTGCTCCAAGTCGTATACCGCCTGATCCCAAATCAGAGATTATACAGTTTTGAAAGCGATTGCTGATGCAGCCGGAGCGGAACCAGATTCCATATTCGCCAATGTGGCTGAGTTCGCACTCTTTAAATGTGATGTTGTGCGCACCGTCGGCCTGGATTGCGGGTTCGGTGCGTGCCGCGGCCTGCATCGGTTCAAGCTGGGTGGGCCCCGGTTTGTTCAGGTCGCCAATGAACTCTTTTGTGAATCCGGCCTTTTCAAGCTGGTCCTTGCGCCGGGGTGAATCTGTATAGAACAATGCCATATTTTCAAAGCGGATGTTCTTAACAAAGGTTTTGTTTTTAATATCACCCTTGAAATGAATTAATGCTATAAGGCCGGGGCGGGGAGCGATGAGTTCAGAGCGGTTCAGTCTCTCTTTTGGTAACGGATGGTATTTAACTTTTTTGTTAACTCCGTCATAAAACCACTCACCCGGCTGATTAAATGCAGAGCGCAGGTTTTCAACATAGTACATGCTGCTTTTTTGCCATTTGTTCCAGGATTTCCAGATTCCGCCCTGCGTAGAGATGGTTCCTGTTGCGGCATCAAATCCGGTAATGATGCGTCGGGTGGTATCCCATTTGTGGTGTACGATGACCTGAGCATATTTCAATTCATTCTGAGGAATTTTCCTGATTAAATCTAATTCGCCTGATTTGGCTGTGAGTTCAGCTTTGGCTGGCCCTTTTTTTGTGGCTTTTCCATCTAATCCAGTTTGCGTTACATCCTCAGGATTCAGGAACCCTGTGTCAGGATGACGGGAGCGAACGGCTCGACGGTTGTTTACATAAAGCGCCTCAAAGTAAAGCGGTGATCCATCGGGGTTGAGGGGTAGGTCTGCCTCCCATGTTCCATCCTCGATTTCCTTCCATCCTGTCAGCGTGATTCCGCCGGAGATAATTGTTTTGCTGCCTGCGCCTTTATATATTACAGGTGCATCTGCGGTTCCTGAATCCGCTGGCTCAAAAACAATCGTTTCGGATACCGGGTAGATCCCTTTTTTGAGATGTACGTTCCATGGTTCCTGGCTTCCCGCTTTTTTTGCAGTGCGGATTGCATCACGCGCCTGCACCAGTGATGTGAATGGATTTTTTTTAGAACCATCCTGTTTGTCTTCACTAGCTTTTTCAAACGGGACAATAAATATTTCGCCAGCTTGAACTGCTACTGTTGCCATAACCATGAAACATGTACATGTTCTTCTCATAAATAATCCTTAACCTGAAAATATTATTGAAATTTATCTAGATCGCAATGATCCATGTCGCCGAAGACCTGGTTTTCTCCACCCATAGCCCAGACAAAGGCGTAGCTGCAGGTTCCAACGCCGCTGTGGATTGACCATGGGGGGGAGATTGTAGCCTGCTTCTCGGTCAGTGTCAGGTGACGGGTTTCATTCGGTTCGCCCATCAGATGCAGAACTTTGCCATTTTCTGCAAGGTCAAAGTAACAGTAAACTTCGGTACGGCGGTCGTGGGTGTGAGGCGGGAATGTATTCCATACATTACCTTCATGCAGCACAGTAAAGCCCATTACCAGCTGGCAACTTTCGATATGACCAGGGCAGATATATTGGTAGAGTGTTCTTTTATTGGCCTCAGCATCGGAACCCAGCTCAACCACGTTTGCATTGGCAATAGCCGCTTTGGTGGTGGGGTAGTCGGCATGTGCCGGATAAGATACCAGATAAAATGCGGCAGGAGTTGCGGCATCGGCACTGTTGAACTTTATGCTTTTGCTGCCGCGCCCGATATAAAGACATTCACGGGTGCCAATCTCATAAACGGTTCCATCAACCTCAACAGTCCCAGGTGCACCCAGATTGATTACGCCGACTTCGCGCCGGTCACAGAAATATTCGCAGGCCATCTCTTTTCCGCCGGTCAGCTCGAGTGACTCTTTTAAAGGAACAATTCCACCTACTACAGCGCGGTCGACATTTGTGTAAACTGTTGTCAGTTCCCCTGGTACAAAAAGATTATCAATAACAAATTTTTCTCTAAGCTCATTTGTGGTCATTCTCTTGACTGACTTACGGTCGGTGGCCTCTATTGTTCGCATTTCATATTTCCTTATTATATTTGTGTTAAAAACTATCTCATTATACCAAATGATGAGCTAAGGATGAAGGATGAATTATGATGTATGAGGTAGTTTGTTGGGACCGTGATAGATTTATAGCTTGTTCATGTTTTAGTTTTTGCACTACATCAGCGATGGCTGGATCACCTTGCCATCAGCTTGTCCTTTGATATCGACCTCATGTCCATGGAACATACAGTTGGAGTCCATCCAGATGATAAAACGACGCAGCTCCTCTTTGTTGAGTTTGCCGTGGCCGCCTTTAAGTTTATGATAGAGCTCGCTGGCGTTGGCGCCAAATTTTCCGGGTATGGTGTAGGGGGCTGTCCATGCAGGATTTTCGTAGAAAAATACATATGGTTTTAGGTTCTTGAATGATGTAAACCAGAAGTTGGGGTCTTTTTCATAGGGGCCCCGGCGCAGGTCCGGAGCTTTGTCTTTTCGTTCCGCTCCATGGCATTTGAGGCACTTGGCATCAATCACCGGCTGAACCAGACGAGCAAAGTGGAAGGGGTTGGTTCCATCCATTTCTGGTTTGATTTTGGAGGGTGCACGCTTCATGGCTAGCGGAGTAGCTGTGGGTGGCGTCCGGGCTGACCCCATGCGGCTTTCGTGGCAGCCGTTGCACATCAGGGTTTCGCCTGGCGCTGTGTAGGTGACACTGCGCATGCCTTGAATTGCTTTGCCGCTCTCATCCAGTGCATGGAAGAGAATCGGCACATTCACCGGTTGGTTCCAGTAGGCACTGCCATCCTCCTCCACAGGAACAGTTCCAAGTACCAGCTTGGCTCCCTTATGTCGCCCCATGCCTATTCTAGGTTTGTCGGCATTTGGGGTTGTTTTGGGTAGCACCTGCCAGATACGCAGTGCTTTAATCTTTGTCCCTTCCGGCATTGGATAGCGTGAGTTGTATACATTAATGAGCCCGACCTGTGCGAATTTAGGTAGCTTCTCTTCCGGGATAATCTCCGGCTTTTCGCCATTAGGCAACCGTGGCCGTCCAACCAGTGTTTTATGTGGTAGCAACGGGGGAGCTTTGCGTGGACGCAGCGGGATGGGGTTTAGACAGGATATGTCAGGATTGCTGTAGATCGGAACCTTGTTGCCGAATGCATCCATGAGGGTGATGGCATAGTTGCGCGCTTTGGTGTCGATTGATCCGTATTGCGCGTTGGCAAAGCCGTCATAGACACAGATGTAATATTTTTCACTGAGAGGCCAGGGCGAGGCATAGGCTGCGGAACCGCGGTCAAAGTAGTACTCTGCCTCAGGAAATAGCTGATCAGGGGTGACTCGCTTGATCTGTGACATTGCATTGTCGTCCGGCAGACCGGGATCAACCAGAACAACAGAGCCGCGTGCTTCGCAGTGATGCCCAGTTGCGATAGCCACATATTTGCGGGAACCTGGGATTGCCCGTACATCCATCTGCATCATGGGGGCTGTACGTTGTGAATCGTGGTTGTTTCCGTTAACCGGCCGTGAATCACGTCCGTCAGGGTAGGTAGTCCAGGCATGATGGGCCTGGTTGAATCCGCGGTCAACATAGTCCCAGCGGGTGTAGACAATCATTCCATTGTTGTCCACACTCGGCTGCCACTCATTGGTTTCGTGTGGACTCAGACGGGTGATGTCGGTACCATCTTCAAACATAGAGTGCAGCGTGAAGCTGGGGACAGGGCGTCCATGGCAGCGTCCGTAGCCGCCGCGACGCTCGGAGATGAATGCAATTCTTCCATTGGGCAACCAGCAGGGATCAATATCGTTCACGCATCCGTCAGTCAACTGAACCAACCCTGAGCCATCGATGTTGCATTTGAAGATATGGAAGGTGGTTTGCTCATTCCAGATGCGTATCTCCGGTTTTCCGTCGGTGTAGCAGAAAAGAATCTCTTTGCCATCAAACGATAGATCGGGAGCCAGATATCCACCGTTAGCAAGTTTTTGTCCCTTACGGGCGCCTTTTTCAATTACTGAGTTTTCAATCAAGTTTCTTGCAACTGGTTTGCCGGACCAGGGATTTTCCAGAACATAGAGTCCATTGCCTTTGGTTGTTCCGTGAATGGTGGCATGGAAGCCGAAGTACTGGTCGCACATGTGGCTTCCGTATTTAAATTCGTCAGGAGGCAGGACTTCACGGGTTATGAAAAGGAGCTTTGTGATGTTTTTGAGCAACGGGTTGGCAAAGGCAATTTTGCGACGTAGCCGGGTGACCTGCTCAAAAAGTGTGAGCAGCTCTTCAAGTTTATCCGGGCGAATTGCGGCTGCCGCCTTGTCAAGGGCATCCAGCGCTTGGCCATACTTCGCAATGTCGGCTTTGGGTTCAAGATCATTGTAGAGGGCACGCGTACGCCGTAGAACAATATCCAGTGGACTCTTATCTGTGGGTAGAATTGCGGAGTCGCGAATAAAGAGCTGTGTCATCCGGGTTGCTTGATCGGCGGCACCACCTTTGGTTTTTGGTTTTTTTGTGAGTTCTCTGTCAAGTAGCAGATACTCGCTGGCGCCCTCTTTGGATATCTTGGCCAGAACCGCTTTACGTTTTTCATATACAATAGGATCATTTACTGCGCCCAGGCGTAGTTTTTTGAGTAGCTTTTGTGGAGGAATTCCGGCATAGACAATAAATTGAACTGAGCTGGGGGCATTTTTGACCTGTCTGGTGCCTGAGTCATCCAGTGCACCTTGAGCCAGAAACTGAGTTGCCCCGTCTGGTACAGGAAACACCATGATGCCGGGAGAGTGAGTCCCGATGCCATTTTTGTATCTTTTTCCCTTCACCTGTAAAGGCCTACCTGAGACGCTTTTGTTCTTTTGGCTATCGTTATGACCACATTCATTGTGAATCCATTCAAGCGATGTGAGATGTTTTTCGCCGAATTTGCCTGTGAAGCGGGCGTTAAGCCAGTCAGAGTGATCACAGCCGTATCCATTGCCTCCGTCATAGACCAGCAGTGATATGTATGCGGTCTTACCTAGAGGGGCTTCAATTGGAGCCATGTGTTCCTCTGTCTTAATTGAGATAAGTTCCGATGCATAGAGTACATTAGCAGGGTCGCACAGATTTGCAAAATCCACAGGGGAGAGAGCCTTTGGTGACGCTGCATATAAAAAGGTAGTTGCAAAAACAGAGATAAGTAAAAATATGTTTGCTGTTTTTTCTATGGTCATATGAATAACCTCATGGTAAATAGAATAAAATATGAAAATTAAATTATAAAGTTAAATATTCTTTAAGTTAAGCAAAAAGTGTTTTGGATCTTCATTCAATTATCCTATTTGTGCCCACCCTTACTTTTTGATATGATTATGAACAGTTGTTATAGAGTGATTCAGCTTTATTTAGCGAGTAAGCTGTTGATTTAGATGATTGACTTTTAGTTTGGATATCCCGGGGGGATATCTGTAAAACAGATACATATTTTAAGGACTTTTCAATGAATAAATCCTACGCAGTAATTTTGGCTGGAGGCAGCGGTGAGCGCTTCTGGCCCTTGAGTACAAAATCCCGTCCTAAACAGTTTATATCCCTTTTCAGCGGCAGGCCACTTCTGACTATGGCTGTTGAACGCCTGCAGGGGGTTGTTCCAGCAGACCGCATCTATATTATTACCGCGGAGAGACTGGTTGAGGATACGGCTCATGCAGCTCGTAATGTGCCACGTGCCAATATTATCGGGGAGCCGTGTAAGCGTGATACCGCACCGGCAATTGCGGTTGCTTGTGGCCTGGTTAAGCAACGTGATCCCAATGGCGTGGTTTGCATTTTAACCGCTGACCAGTTGATGAGCGATGTTGAAACATTTCGTCAGACACTTACCGATTGCATTGAGGTTGCCTCAAAGAATGATGTGATTGTGACCATGGGAATCCAACCCACATATCCGGCGACTGGTTTTGGTTATGTGAAGGCAGGTGATCCATTGGAAACCCGGACTGTTACACTCTTTAACAAATCTGAGGGCTTTGTTGAAAAACCGGATGAGTATAAGGCGAATCACTATTTTAACAGTGGTAACTTTTTTTGGAATGCCGGTATGTTCATCTGGAGTACCGGTGTTATGAGTAAGGCGCTTGAGTCGTTCGCACCCGACCTTTTTGAGTTGAGCGAGAGCGTTAGCGTAGCAAACAGCCCGGATGCCCTCCAGGCAACGCTTCAAAGTGTTTATCCTTCTTTACGGTCTATTTCCATTGATTATGCTGTGATGGAACATGTCTCTAATATAGTGATGGCGCGTGGTTCTTTCGGATGGGATGATGTTGGTTCATGGCCTGCCATGGCAGGACACTTCTCCGCAGATATGGATGGCAATGTTGTTATCGGGTCATGTGAGAAGATAGAATCCAAAAATAATATTGTCATCTCTGAAGATAGGTTAACTGCGTTGATCGGAGTTACCGGTCTGGTTGTAGTGCACTCTGAAAATGCCACGTTGATATGTCCGCGTGATCGCGCCGAGGAGGTCAAGAAGCTGATTAAACGTATATCAGCAAGGCCGGATGGTAAAAAGTACGTGTAGGATGCTAAAGCTGCTTTCAGCCGCAATCAAATTAAGCTCTTGTGATATGTCTTGCCATTGTCTTTAATTGGTCAGTTGTGTTTTAAACGTCGCAGCTTTAGTCAACAACGCTTCGCGTTGCATAAAAATCAATGAAGTGAAAAATTATTTTGCCATCAATTATTCTGCTATAAAAAACAAAGAAATTGAGAAATCAGCTACTGGCTGGGTTGCGGGCAGAGCCCGCTTCGGGAGATATGTTGGAAGAGTCAGAGCAAATTTTAAAGATGCGCAGGTTTAAACTGATCATTGCCTATGACGGCACTAATTATTCCGGGTGGCAGGTGCAGCCTCACTGTAACAGTGTTCAACAGGAGATTCAGGATTGCCTCTCCCGTATTACCGTCAGTACGGTTAAGTTGCATGGCAGTGGAAGAACCGATAGCGGGGTGCATGCCCGAGGACAGGTTGCACATGTTGATCTTGTTACCCGTCTTTCCAAACGCACTATATACTACGCTTTGAATTCACATCTTCCGGCTGATATCCGAATACTGAAAGTCGTTGAGGTTCACTCTGAATTTCATGCCCGGCGTTCTGCAAAATCCAAAGAGTATCGTTATTTTGTCTCGGCTGCACCTTTTGTGCTGCCGGACAAGCGTTTGTATTGCAATAATGTTTATCGCTCTCTGGATGTACATGCCATGCGAATTGCGGCTACATATTTTGTAGGGACGCATGATTTTAAATCTTTTGCAGCAAACTCTAAACGCGAGATACCAACCTTCGTACGCACTATCAGCTGTTTTACGATATGTAAGCGAGGCTCTGAAATTATGTTCCGGGTCAGGGGTAGCGGCTTCCTGTATAAACAGGTGCGTGGTATGGTTGGTTTGCTGTTGAAGGTTGGTACGGGTGATGAAAAACCAGAGGCTGTTCAAGAACTTCTTGAAGAGCATCTGCCTCGAACATCACGAGTTCCCACAGCTCCCGCACGGGGGTTATTCCTGTGGCAGGTCTGGTATGGACGTGGAATAAAAGCAACGACCCCGACTTATTCTAAAAAAGGCAGTTGAAATCTTTGAAAGCGAATCGTTTAAGGGTATCCGAGTAAGAGTGGCGACGAAGCGTACGAGTAAGTGCAAGAAACGTGTCACACACACTTAAACGCACTCTTAACCGACACACTTACTCGGTTACACTTAACCGCGCTTTACTTACTCGATTCTTGTTCCCGTTCGTCCATCTATCACGCCCTACTCACAGATCCTGCAGAGGTCCCTCAATATGGAATAAAAGAAAGGCGAGCGACATTCCTGTCACTCGCCTTGTTTTTGCTTTAGAAAAAAACGCTACGCGTTAAAAAAACAGGTTTTAAATAGCGCCGAAATCCTCTTACAATGTTTGCATTGCTCTTAATGCACCAGTATCACTGTCCCGTCCAGAGGCGGGGCGAGCAGTATGCCGGTGCCGCTGAAGTACTCGTCGAGTTTATTGTCGGCCGCGCTAGCGCTGCTGCCGAAGGAGCCTGAGCCTTTGCCGTAGGTGACATCGCCGAGTATGAAACTCGACACCTGCTCTGCCATTCCGTCCGCCAAGGTCATGCCGGTGTCGGAGTCGGCGTCATTGGCGATCACAATGGTCGCCACCTCACTCAGGGTGTCTCTTGAGTTTTGAATGTCGACAACGGCGCCGGAGGCGATGTTGATCTCTGAGCAGTTGTTGATAGAACCGGTTCCGGACACAAGGAGCGTGCCGCGCTCGATTTGGATTGCGCCGCCAAAGGTGTTGGCCGCATTGAGCGTAATTGTGTGATCAGCCGCACCGTTCACACTTGTCGCAGTGTCGTTAAGGATCAGTGTTCCCGATCCGGAAATTGTGCTGTTCACAATCATGTCGCCCGCATTGGGGCCGTACGACCCGTTGTAGCCTGTGTACAGGTAGGTTGTGTCTGAACATGCGATCGAGCCGACAAACGTGCTCGTGCCCGCCGGGTTCTGACCCGCTGTCCAGAGGCTGCCGCCGTCGTTGAGTATAATCGGCATGGTAAAGGTCTTGGAATCACCTGTTACAACGTAGGTGCCGAGTGTGCCGCCGGAGTTGATGACGACCGGTCCCACGATCGTGAAGTTTAAATTCTCCAGGTAGATGTGTCCCTGATTGATGACGACACCGCCGTTGCTGTCCTGGATGTTCGCGGTGCGGAAAGGCATGGAGTTGCCACCCACCTTGGTCAGCACGTAGCCGTTAAAGTCGATGTAGCCGCCAAGGTCGACCCGTGAGTTTCCCCCGATCGTCGCATCCGCGCTAAGGGTTAGGCCGTTGATACCATAGGACGACATGATGGCGCCCGCACCGGTTTTGATCAGCGCGCCCTGGCCGGCTGTTCCTGTTCCGGCAATGGTATAGGCACGCGCGTTCTGGCTGACGTGGGTTATGGCCCCCAGGTCTACAGTTGCACTGTCCTCGACGGTGACGGAACCGCTGGGCAGCGCATCGTTGGCACCCCAGTACAGAATGCCCGCCTGGATAAGCGTATTGCCCGCTGAAGGGCTGTCGGCACCGGAGAGCGTGAGGGTGCCGTCGCCTTGCTTAGTCAACCCGCCCGTGCCTTTGATGACTTCGGTTATCGTAGCAGTCGCACCGGCATTCACCACCGACACCACGCTTGGTGCACCGGACAGCGTGAGCGTGCCGTTTGCGTTGGTGTCAGTAATTGTGTAATCGTCCGCGTTGAAGGTCATGTTGCGCACCATGACGGGATCTTCGAGTTCAACGTCTTCGCCCGTGCCGCTAAAAATCGCGTTGCCGTTCTGGAACCAGCCGACCCCGGCGTCCCAGTTGGGTTCGGTAATGCTCCAGTCGTTGTTGGCGTTGGCGTCGATCCACGTCATGTCGGAGGGCAGCGTGGTGATCCTGATCATGCCGTTGCCGCTGAAATATTCGTCGTTTTGTACGTCCGCCCCGCTGGTCATGCTGCCGTACGTGCCGATCGTGGTCTGGAGCACGCCGCCCAGCAGGATCGATCCGACCGTGTCATCCACACCTGCAGCCAGCGTGAACCCGCTTCCCGTATCGCCGTCGTTGGCAATTACAATAGCGGTGGTGTCACCAAGTGCGTTGACGGTGTTGGATACGATCAGTGTTGTTCCGGCCGCCACTTCGACCAGAGGACTGTTGGTCACCGCGCTGGTGGGCGCGAGAATCAGCGTGCCCTTTTCGAGGGTCATGCTTCCGGTAAATGTGTTGTTGGTATGAAGAATTACTGGGTAGGTGATCGTGCCGCTCTTCGCCATAGAGGCGGGGTTGATCGTCAGATTGCCCTCGCCACCGATTTCGCTGTATACGTCAGTTTGAGTGTCACGAATGGTTTCGCCATTGACAGGCGCCGCGCTGCTCCAGGCGATCTGGATTGCGCATTCGCCGTTGAGGGTCACCGTGCCGTAATAGCCGACTTGTGGTATGCCAGTTTGTGAGTTGTAACTTGTGCCTACGAGCCCGGCGTTGTTCAGGACAATGTCGGCATCGACGTTGGAAGACTTCGTAGGCCCGTTGTAAGCGAGGAGGGCGAAATATGCGCCGGCATTGACAATAATGCCGCCATCTACCGTCTGGATGGTCCCATTGCCGATCTCGATCTGGACAAACCCTTCGTCAACGGTGATTGCCCCGCCTGCGCCGCTGTCAAAAGTTCCGCGGATGTTCCAGCTTCCCAGACCGATCTTCGTTAGACGGTGTCCCTGAAGATGGGTGTAGTAGGGGTCGGTTCGCTGCGAGTTGGAAACGGTCGCGTCGGCTGCCAGGTACAAGGGATTCATCGTGTTGTTGTTGCTCAGGTTCGCGCCATTGTTGATCACAGCGCCCGCATCGCCGACTCCCGTGCCTTGGATCGTGTAGCTGCGCGCGTTCGCCGTCGTGTTGACCGTAGTTGTCCATTCCAGAGTCGCGCCGTCGTTAACGGTCACGCTGCCGCTGGGCAGTACGTCCGTATCTCCCCACCGAATGGTCCCGGCATTGATGATCGTGTTGCCAGTTGAACCGCTGCTTGCACCCGACAGTGCGAGTATGCCGTCTCCCTCCTTGGTCAGGCCGCCTGAACCCGCGAGCACCTCGCTGATCGTGTTCGTCGATCCGGCCGCCACGGTGATCACACTGGGTGTGCCGCTGAGCACGAACGTGCCGTCCGTCGTTGCATCGCCGATGTCGTAGCCCGTGACGTTGAAGGTGATGTTTACGACCGATACGGAACCGTTGACATCGAGCACCTCACCCGTGCCTCCGAAGATTGCGTTGTTGCCGTCTGTCCAAACAACGCTCGTGTCCCAGTTGGGTTCAGTTGTGCTCCAGTCGTTGCTGGCATTGCCGTCGCTCCACGTCTGATCTGCCGCTCGGAGTGTGCAGATAAGACCCATCGCTACTACGATCATTGTCCCCTTGCGGACACCGTTATACATCTTTTGCATTTTCATTCTGCCACTCCGTTTTTTCCGTTTTTGAACACTAGCATACATTAGGAACATTTAAAGCTGTTTATAACACCATAATTTAAAAAATAATTATGATGGGGGTAGTGAGAATTGTCAACCCCAAAGAGCTGGAAGTTCATCATGATCATTTTTGACTCCGATTTCAACGTCTTGAATGATTTTAAAGATCTGTAACGGCTGTTTTCAGGATTACATGATCACAACGCTACGTGTCAAAAAAAAGGCGAGCGGCACATCTGTCACTCGCCATCTGTCACTCGCTACTGCTCTGGTTTACTGTATCAGCGAGGCCCCTGTGCTGGCGTTACCGACCAGCATGGAGTAGCGTTTCAGCCAGCCTGTGATATGAGGCTGGTGCCACTCAGGGGCATCTGCACGACGTTGAGCCAGCTCATCGTCATCAACCAGTAATTTGATTGAGCGTTCATTGAGATTGATGCTGATGCAGTCACCATCTTTTACTAATCCAATTACTCCACCCTCGGCGGCCTCTGGTGAGATATGTCCAATACAGGCACCGTGGGTTCCTCCGGAGAAACGTCCATCAGTAATCAGAGCTACTGATTCGCCAAGTCCGGCACCCATAATATATGAGGTTGGTGCCAGCATTTCCTGCATACCAGGTCCGCCTTTAGGACCTTCATAACGAATTACAACTACGTGGCCTGCTTTAACTTTGCCAGCCAGAATTCCCTCACAGGCATCATCCTGGGAGTCAAAGCAGATCGCCTTGCCTTCAAATTCCAGCATGGATGCTGCAACACCGGCTTTTTTGACAACCGAGCCAGCCTCTGCCAGATTTCCGTGCAGGATTGTTAATCCGCCATCCTGAGAGTAAAAGTTTTCTTTTGTTCGAATAACCTCATTGTCTTTAACTACGGCATCCTTGATTGTTTCACCAAGAGTTTTGCCGCTTACTGTCGGAGCATCTGTTTTGAGCAGTCCAGGGACACAATCATCAACTCTCTTGAGAATTGCGGATATGCCTCCAGCGGCATCAACATCTTCAATGTGGTAGTTGCATGATGGAGAAACCTTACAGACATTGGGGCACTTTTGTGAGATGGAGTTGATTCGGTTTAGATCGTAGTCAACACCAGCCTCTTTAGCAATAGCCAGGGTGTGAAGAACGGTATTGGTGCTTCCGCCCATGGCCATATCCAACGCAAATGCGTTGTCCAGGGAATCCAGTGTGATCAGATCTCGTGGTCTGGGAGCTTCCGCCAGTGCCATTTCAACAACCCGTTCAGCCGCCGCTTTCCAGAGTTCTTTGCGAGCCGGATCAATAGCCAGAATAGTTCCGTTTCCGGGTAGAGCTAGACCAATGGCTTCACAAAGGCAGTTCATTGAGTTGGCTGTAAACATTCCTGAACATGAACCACAGCTGGGACAGCCCTCTTCCTCTACATCTTCCAGCTCCTGCTCTGTGATCTTGCCGTTGTTAAATTCAGCTACTCCTTCAAAAATGGAGATCAGATCAACGGCTTTGCCATTTAACTTTCCAGCAGCCATGGGACCGCCGCTGCTGAAGATGGTGGGTATATTGGCGCGTATAGCACCGAGAATCATACCTGGAACAATTTTGTCACAGTTGGGGATGCAGATCATTGCATCGAAACAGTGGGCATTGACCATAGACTCAACAGAGTCGGCAATCAGTTCACGGCTTGGCAGAGAATATTTCATACCGCTGTGTCCCATGGCTATGCCATCGCAGATTCCAATGGTGTTGAATTCAAAGGGAATGCCGCCTGCATCGCGGATGCACTGTTTGATCCATTCGCTGACCTTGTTTAAATGGCAGTGGCCGGGGATCACCTCTATAAAGGAGTTGCAGACACCAATAAATGGTTTTTTGAAATCCTCTGTCTTGACGCCGGTTGCTCTGAAAAGTCCTCGGTGCGGTGCCCTTTGAAATCCTTTTTTTACTTTATCACTGTTCATAATTGGTTTTCGTCCTTATACGTTAGTTGTTATAAAATCAACTTCTTGTTATGTATGTACATTATTTATCTCTCACAGAGGCACAGAGATCACAGAGTAATAATTCTTATTTAATCTTTTTACTCTCTGTGGGCTCCGTGCCTCTGTGAGAAGCACTATTGATATAAAAAATAATTTGTATCCGATTAGTTTGGTTGCAGGCAAAGCCCGCATTAGATTCTGGCCTGTACAAAATTGCGTAAGTTGGCAACTGAAGAGAAGTTACGTATGTCAAAGTCGCTATCTTCGATTATGATACCAAAAGCCTCTTCCAGTCCAACGACCAACTCCAGTAGAGAGACGGAGTCAACTCCATACTCATCAATTAACGAGGCATCGGTTTCAATTTCTTCCGGTGTTACCGACAGAAAAAGCCGTTCAACAATCATGTTTTTGAGTGTTGTTTCAATTTCTTTTGCATCCATTACTATATTCCCCGTGAATTTATTACAGTTTGCTATGAATAATTTTCAAGTTGTCATTCACAATCGATATCTGTTTCATTTGTTTATTGGCAAAGAAAATCTGTATGATGATAGAAATAACAAGTAACGCAGCGAGTACAGTGAATTGAAAACTAGAGAATCCTGCTGGCGGCAGCTCTGGATGAGGCGCATGGGCTGCCGCAGGAGCTGGTGTGGCAGGGGCAGCTGGTTTGGTTGCGGTCAGAGGCTTTTTGACAATGCCGGATGGTTTTGTCGCTGCAGTTGGTTTCTTTTCGTCCGTTGCCTTTTTAGCATCTGTTGTCTTTTTTGCTGCTATGCTTTTTTTCTTAGTAGCGGCTGCTGCACTCTGTTTGACAGATTTCTTGCTGGAGGGTTTAACCACAATCTTTTTTTCAGCTGTTTTCTCTTCAGTTTTTCCGACAGTTTTCTCTTCAGCCTTGGGCTCTTCTTTAGTCTCTGCCGTTGTGGTTTTCACCTCATCAGGTTTTGTCTCGGATTCTTTCTTTTCCGGGCTCTCTTTATCTTCAGGATATATATCAAAGAAGTTGTTGCAACGAGGGCATTTCTGATTAATCTCTTTTCCTATATCAAAAATTTGCATCTTTGTATGGCATGATGGGCATTCTACAATACGTTTCATTGTCTCTCTCCTTTGCTTTACGTTAAAAATAAAGTCCTGCCTCGTGGCTAACTTACTTTTATCATTAGTTATGGTGTTACTGTTTGGTGAGCTTATCACATAAATAGGCCCTTCCGCGAAGGGCAAAACAATCATGTTTGTCCTTAAAACATGTTGTCGGTGGAGGAAGGCAGTCGCTATGCGGCTGCCTAGTCGGTCGCATAGCGGCCGACTTCCAGGGTGTGCCTGCTCTGCGCAGCGGAGCCACTTGATCTGAGCGCAGTCTCAGATCGGATCTAGGCCCTTACAGGCGCACGCTCCCCTTAATGAATTAATAGTTTAACAAATCATCCGCATTATTTCTCTGCTTTTTTTACTTGAGGGGGCTCAGGAAAGATTCCCTTGAGTGCATTTTCACAAATCGCGCGGGTGTCCTGAGGAAAATCGTTTTTAATGATCCATTTGATAAAGCCTGAATCAGTTTTAACCAGATCTTTTAGTATTGCACCTTTTTTCTTGCCGAAGTTGATGGTTACCTCACCCTTAACCCAGCGTAAACGGCCGGAGCGGTCAGTATTGAACGGGTCAAGCGGGTTCAGCAGTTTGTCCAGAGTGGCCATGTCATGGGGCAGATCCTTGTATTTTTCGAACTGACCGATCAGTACATCCAGCGTGGCCTGTACATCGGCTTCTGCACCATGGGCATCCGCATGCTCTTTATCACAGTAAAATTCCAGCGCTGCGGAGAGGTTGCGCGGCTCTCTTGAATGGAAGATGCGCTGGGCATCCAGCAGGCGGCGACGGTCGGGATCAAAAATAATATCGGCGCGCTTGAACTCTTCTGAGAGCATCGGAATATCAAATCTGCCGGCATTAAAACCGGAGAGGTCGGCTTCCCCGAAATAGGTCAGGATCTCAAGTGAACGCTCTTTGAATGTGGGACAGGAACTGACAATTTCATCGGTAATACCGTGAATTGCAATGCTTTCAACCGGGATTGGCATCCCTGGATTCAACAGCCAGTATCCTTTGTGTTGTGAACCGTCCGGTTCAAGCCTGATGGCAGCCAGTTCAATAATGCGGTCGGCACGTGCACTGATTCCTGTGGCCTCAATGTCAAAAACGATTAATGGTCGGTCCAGTTTTAATGGAAACATGGTGTCTCCCTCTCATTTATTTGGTTGTGGATTTAAAAGACGAGTCAAATTCAATTTCTTCGGGTTTGTGTGGCAGGGCCGCTCCGCTCTTAACGGCCGCACGTAACTCAGCAGCGCTATCCTGGTCATACCACCAGTAGCTGATTAATGAGCGTTCGTCGGAGTATTTTGAAAGAATAGTGGCGGGCATCCCGAATTTATTCCAGTAGAGCAACCGTACTGAGTTGATATTCCAGAGCAGGATATAGGGAACGGCTTCTGAGAGGATAGCATCAATATCCCGGTTGATCTGATTGCGATCGGCCATGCTGAAAATGGTCTTCTGTTTTTCAATCAGGGCATCAACCCGCTCGTCTTTGAATCCGGTTATATTATTGCTGGAATTGCGGTCAGCTTCTTTAGAGTGCCAGGTTTGCTCAGGGTCACGATAAATGCCGGCCGACCATGAGGCCCAGGTTGCATTGAAGTTGAATACATCCACATCGCGCATCCATGCGGCAAAGTCTTTGCGGACAATCTTCATTTTAATGCCGACCTCTTTAAATGCGGTATTCACCAGAATTAAAAATTTATCAGAGCTGCTGTCGCGGGTTAGAAAGTCGAATGCCAGTTCCTTGCCATCCTTTTCAAGAATACCTGTTTGCGGATTCATCTTAAATCCGGCCTCTTTGAGAAGTTGTTTGGCTTTCTCAATATTATATTCAAAGAATGGGTTTTGGCATGGGAGCTCTGTATTGTACAGATCTTCACAGTAGGAACGATGCAAAAAATAGGCATCGAACATCATGGTCCGGTTCATGGTTGCCCGGTCAACCAGATGGGCAAAAGCCTTGCGCACTCGCAGATCATCAAAAGGAAATTTTCGGATATTGAGGGCAAAGCCCTGGAAGCCAATGGGGTTGTAGTTGTGGATGCGCTGCTTGATGATCCAGTTTTTATTGAATTTTTCACCAATGGTTTCATTGGACCATAGACGCGCCGTATACACCGCATGAACATCGACTTCACCTTTTTTGAATGCCTCAAAGGAGTTTTCCCGGTTGGAAAAGTATTTGAAGACGATATAATCAAAATTCATGGTGTTGCGGTTTGATTTTCGCTTAGCGGCCCACCAATCTTTTCGGCGACGCATACGTGTGGATATCTGTTCTTTCACAAGATCCATAGTGTAGGGGCCGGAGACAACTGGATTATCAAAGTTGAGCTTTGCAAAATCCTGGCCTTTAAATACATGCGCGGGCATAATTTCAAAACTGCCCAGTGCCAGGAGGTTGCGCCAGTGTCCGCTTTTAGCTTTAAACCGGATCGTTTTGGAATTAATGACCTCCGGTGAATCAAAGATACCCAGTGCCACCTTTGAGGCGCCTGTCGGATTCTTTGGGTCCATGACCTGATCAAAGGTCCATTTGACATCCGTTGCGCTTACAGGTTCTCCATCACTCCAGAGTGCATCTGGATCAATTGAAAATGTATATGTGAGCTTGTCGTTGGAGATACTCCAGCGGCTGGCTAGTCCAGGGGTGAACTCTGTTGTCAGGGCATCGGTTGTTAATAGCGTCTCATACATCATACTGAACAGCAGTTGGATATATGTATTGCTGTCAATATAGTAGTTGAAACTTTTAGGAGGCTGGGAGGCTGCAAAGCGCAGAGTGCCGCCTTTTTCAGCATAGAGACTTGCAATAGGGTCAACTCTGTCTTTCCACTCAGGCAGGGGGAAATACGACTCTGAATGAGCCGCATTCATGACACCTGCCGAGAGCAGTAACAATATATATAGTCTTTTCATTAAATTCATTCTGCTATTGAATGTTGGAAGTTGGATGTTGAACGTTCGAGTAACGTTTTCAATTCTCCATTCTCCATTCTCCATTGGAGGCGTAGCCGACCTTCGCGCCTGCGCGGACCTAGCGGCGCAGAACACGCTTAATGCGTCTCATGGCTTCTTCAACATTTTCACGGCTGTTAAAAGCGCTGATACGGATATAGCCCTGCCCGCAGTTACCAAAGCCGACACCCGGGGTTGTCACCACCTGAGCGCGTTTTAGTAGACGGTCAAAGAACTTCCATGAATCCCGGCCTGTATTGATCCAGATGTAAGGGCTGTTTTCTCCACCGGTCATGCTGTAACCCAGGCTTCCAATCGTCTCGCGGATGATACGGGCGTTTTCCAGATAAAAATCGATCAGAGCTTTGACCTGCTGCTTGCCGGCTTCGGAGTAAACCGATTCCGCTGCACGCTGGATAGGATATGATACACCGTTGAATTTTGTGCAGTGGCGACGGTTCCACATGGCATGCAGTGAAACCTCTTCGCCTTTTTTTGTATATCCCATAAGTGTCTTCGGAACCACGGTATAAGCACAACGGGTTCCGGTAAATCCGGCAACTTTAGAAAAACTGCGGAATTCGATTGCAACATCTCGGGCACCTTCAATTTCATAGATGCTGTGCGGCAGTTCAGGATCGCGGATGAATGCTTCATAGGCGGCATCAAAGAGAATAATAGATTTGTTCTCGCGCGCATAGTCAACCCAGACCTTCAGCTCTTCACGTGTGGCGGTGGCACCGGTAGGATTGTTGGGGAAGCAGAGGTAGATCAGGTCGACCGGTTCACTCGGAAGTGCCGGACAGAAATTGTTTTCTTCGGTGCAATCCAGATAAACCAGCTTCTTGTAGCGGCCTCGAACGCATTTGCCTGTGCGGCCGGCCATCACATTGGTGTCTACATAAACCGGGTAGACCGGATCAGAGACCGCAATGCTGATTTTATCACTGAATAACTCCTGGATATTTCCACTGTCGCACTTGGCACCGTCACTTACAAAAATTTCATCAGCGGCAATATCTGCTCCGCGGGCCTGAAAGTCATTGGTGGCAATTGCCTCGCGTAGAAAACTGTAACCCTGTTCAGGACCGTAACCTCGGAATGTTTTCCGGTTGGCCTGCTCATCAACAGCTTTATGCATGGCTTCAATGCAGATGGGGGGAAGGGGCTCGGTCACATCGCCTATGCCGAGTTTAATCAGCGGCTTGTCAGGGTTTTCCTCCTGAAACTTTGCGATACGTTTAGAGATTTCAGAGAAGAGGTAAGATGCCTGAAGTTTGCTGTAGTTTTCATTAACTGTGATCATTGGTGTGTATATCCTTTCACTTCTTAATTAAGTTTTGCTGCTTCTTTTTATGAACCGGAGTTAAAATCCAGCGTTTGTTATACCAGAACCACTGCTCCGGCTCATCCCGGATGAATTTATCAACCAGAGCAATCACCTTTTCGGTCATTTCTCTGATGTTATCCTCTTTGGAGAGCTCCGGGTCAGGGAGTATAGGGTCAAAGCGTGTGCCTTTGTGGATGGTGCTTCCACAGCGTTTAAAAATTGCTGGAATAATCGGTACCTTGGCGGTTATTGCAAACTGGGCCATGCCGCGACCAAGGTTTGCTTTGCTGCCTAGAAAATCAACTTCAAGATCGGGGGTGTATACTCTTACATCAGGGAGAATCGCCAGCACAGATCCCTTACGCAGTAGCCGGATAATCTGCTTTAACGTCCCTCCGCCACGCTCAAGGATGGTCATTCCGGATTCGCGCTGACGGTTGATCCATGCATTGACCAGCGGATTCTTCTGTTTGGCTGCAATGCTGAACATCTTAATTCCATATTCATAACAGGCCCATCCGGCCAGATCCCAGTTGCCTGTATGGGGGACAGCAATCACAGCGCCTCCATATTTTTCAATCAGGGGGGGTACCTCTTTGACCTGCTCTGCAAAACCGGGGATATGCTTATCAATCCACGCTTTGTCAATTTTCGAGGCACGCATCATCTCAATCATGTTGAAGACCATGTTCCGCAGTGACAGCCATGCGATTTCCTTGATCCTTGACTCAGGGGTCTCACTGCCCATTACTTCGCGAATACGCTTGAAAGTCTCCTCTCGACGGAATCGACCTACATTGAACATGAGCCAGGCAAAGCCGCGACTGACATTAATTGCACAGCCATATGGCAGTAGATTAAAAAATGCCGTAATTGCACGCAATCCCGCGTATTCAATAATATGTTTCGCTTTATAACGCATTAATTTATAAAAATATCAAATCAGGACCGATTTTTCGAGCCTGAATTTGTTTCATTCGTATTGTAACATGGTCTGTTTTAACCATTAATACATTTTTCAGGTCAAAATATGGAAATAATGGCATTAGTATCCCACAGGCTGCAGGAGTTAGTCTGTTAGGTGTTTAGGCTGTTAGGCTGTTCGAAAAGAACTATGCCCTGAAAGGGCTTCATATACTAGCCCAGGGCAACGCCCTGGGTGGCTTGATAACAGAACCATGAGCCCTGAAAGGGCGAGACATAGAAAGGTCCTCATGGATTGGTCCGTATGTCACGCCCTTTCAGGGCTGTATTTACTTCTGTTTGTGACCCAGGGCGTTGTCCTGGGCTGGTATATATCGCCCCTTCGGGGCTTATCGAACAGGCTCTAGCGTGTCGCAGGGTCTAACAGCCTGAAATGCTAACAGCCTACTTGTCAGGGTGTAGTCCCGGCTTTTCCTTGCCGGGTGTCCCTGTGTTGACATATTCATTCATGAAAATTACACAATTCTTTCGGCCTATCTTGACATTGCAAAACACACTAGTTATTATGAATTTATTATTACTGATGTTGAAATTGAGTAGATTTGCCTGTTTGCGCCTCAACATTAGGATGTCAGGCAATACCGCATGATAATCATAAGTTAAGCGAAATGACAGAGACAACATCAGATTCTCCCGCAGTGAGTGCCTTCATCGACCGTTGGGCGCGTTCCGGAGCAGCCGAGCGCGCAAACCACCAGCTCTTCATCTCCGAGTTATGTGACCTTATCGGGGTTTCACACCCGGATCCGGCAACTCCCGACAACAGCGAAAATGCCTATGTCTTCGAGCGCGTAATCACGTTTCAGGATGGTGACGGTAAAACGAGCCCCGGCTTTATCGACCTGTATAAACGCGGGTGCTTTGTGCTGGAGGCCAAGCAGGGAGCGGACGCACCAACAGAGGAACCCATGTCCTTGGCGGCACAGGAGCTGAAGCGACAGCTTCGTAAAGGGCATGGCCGACGAGGAAGCGGCGCCTGGGACGATTCTATGCTGCGGGCCCGTGGCCAGGCTGATCGGTACATTCGCGCTCTTTCTACGGAGGAGGGCCGTCCACCATTTCTGATCGTGCTGGACGTGGGCCACTCAATCGAGCTCTTTTCGGAGTTCTCCTGCACAGGCGGCACCTATATTCCATTCCCCGCTGCCGGTAGTCACCGCATCTTCCTTCCCGATCTGCAACGTCCGGAGATCCGGGAACGACTGAAGCAGGTCTGGACCAATCCTTCTGAGCTGGATCCCACCCGCCGCAGTGCGCGTGTAACCCGCGAGATAGCCTCGCAGCTGGCCAAACTTGCTGTCTCACTTGAAAAGGCCGGGCACTCTGCGGAGATCGCATCCGCTTTTCTCATGCGTTGCCTTTTCACTATGTTTGCAGAGGATGTCGGGCTGCTCATGCGCGGCGGCTTCACGCACCTGCTCGAAAGCATGCGCGATACGCCTGAGCACTTTGCCCCAATGGTCGCAGAGCTGTGGGGCAAGATGAACACGGGCGGTTTTTCCGCCAGTCTGCGCACAAATATTCTCCAATTCAACGGCGGCCTGTTTGAAGACTCAACCGCGTTGGAGCTGACCAAAGATCAGGTGCTGCTTCTGATTGAGGCGGCAAAGTCTGATTGGCGCGATGTTGAACCCGCGATCTTTGGCACTTTGCTTGAACGCGCTCTGAATCCGGTCGAACGTCACAAGCTTGGCGCTCACTACACGCCGCGTGCCTATGTCGAGCGTCTGGTTATGCCCACTGTAATCAACCCCGTGCGGGAAGAGTGGGAGGCCGTCCACGTGGCCGCCGTCTCCCTGGCAAATCAGGACGAGATGAAGAAGGCTATTGCCGAGGTCAAAAAGTTCCATCGCAAGCTGGTCAACATCCGCGTATTGGACCCCGCCTGCGGCAGTGGCAATTTTCTCTACGTCACACTCGAGCACCTAAAGCGTATCGAGGGCGAGATCTTCGACGCCCTGGATTCATTCGGCCACCACCAGTCCGTACTGGAAATGGCGGGAGAGACCGTGGACCCACATCAGCTTCTGGGAATTGAGGTCAACCCACGCGCTGCTGGCATTGCCGAACTCGTCCTCAGGATAGGCGCTTTGCAATGGCATTTCCGCAACCGCGGTAACGTCCAACCGGCGCAACCCATCATCCGTAATTTTCATAACATCGAATGCCGCGACGCACTGATCGAGTGTGACAGTGTTGAAAAAGTACTCGATGACGAAGGTAACCTGGTCACCCACTGGGACGGCCGCACCACCAAGCCGCATCCAGTAACAGGCAAAGAGGTCCCCGACGAAACCGCCCGCATCCCAGTCTACAAGTACATCAACCCCCGCAAAGCCGAATGGCCCGAGGCCGACTATGTGGTCGGCAATCCGCCATTTATTGGCCCAGCGCGCATGCGCGATGCATTAGGAGATGGCTATACCGAAACCGTGCGAAAAATCCACAACGATGTCGGCGAGTCTAGTGACTTCGTTATGTACTGGTGGAACCACGCCGCCGAGCTGGCCCGTGTCGGCAAGGTCCAGCGCTTCGGTTTTATTACGACCAACAGTCTTCGTCAGACATTCAACCGCCGCGTGCTTGAAACGCACATGACCGCCAAGAACCCCCTCTCCCTGCTTTTCGCCGTCCCCGACCATCCCTGGGTGGATTCTGCCGATGGTGCCGCCGTACGAATCGCCATGACAACAGGCATAGCGGGTGTGCAGTACGGCCTCCTGCAGAGTGTAACTAACGAACGCATTGGCGACGGGGACGGGTACGAAGTGGAACTCGCCGACACGCGCGGCAAAATCCAAACTGACGTCACGATCGGCGCTAATGTAGCCGGCGCGGCTAAACTCCAGGCCAACGCCAAGGTTAGCAGCATGGGCGTTAAGCTGCACGGGAAGGGATTCCTGTTGGACCAGAAAGAGGCTAGTAATTTAGGTGCGAGCCCCCTTGTGCGCCCTTACGTTGGCAGCCGAAGTCTGGCACAGCATGCCAAAGAAATGTATGTGATTGATGCGTATGGACTGACGGAAAAACAGTTGCGTGTAGACCACCCACACATCTTCCAGATTCTCCGTGAGCAAGTATTCCCGGAAAGAGCACAGAACCGCAGAGCTACGTATAGGCGCAACTGGTGGATATTCGGCGAACCTCGACGCGAACTTCGCGCTTTCACCGCGGGGCTCACTCAAGCTACGGTCACCAGCCGTACAGCTAAGCACCGTATCTTCCGCATGGCGGCCGTCTCAACGGTATTTGAAAGCGAAGTTGTGGTATTAGGGCTCGAGGACTTGCACAACCTTGGGATTCTCAGCAGTAGCGCACATACGCTTTGGGCATTGGCAAAGGGATCCATTCTTGGCCCAACGCCACGCTACAACAACTCTATATGTTTCGAGACCTTCCCCTTCCCGGACGCCAGTGAAGAACAGAAGTCCCGCATCCGCGAACTGGCGGAACAACTGGACACCCACCGCAAACGCCAGCAAGAGCAGCATCCAGATTTAACGATGACCGGCATGTACAATGTGCTGGAGAAGCTGCGTAGTGGCGATGCATTGACCGCCAAAGAAAAGTCCACACACGAGCAAGGCCTGGTGTCTGTGCTCAAGCAACTCCACGATGAGCTCGACAAAGCCGTCTTCGATGCCTACGGATGGCCCGCTACACTCAGCGACGCAGAAATCCTTGAACGCCTCGTTGCGCTCAACGCGGAACGAGCTGCTGAGGAAGCTCAGGGCAAGACCCGCTGGCTTCGTCCTGAGTACCAATGTCCATCCGACGCTGGACTCGAACAAGGAGAACTCGCGGTCACAGGAGCTTCCTCACCCGTTGAAACAAAGAAGCGGGCAAAGGCAACCAAGCACCCTTGGCCGAAATCCCTGCCCGATCAGGTCCGCGTCTTACGCGAAGCCCTGACCGCCCACTCCGGCCCCGTCACCGTGGAAGCTATTGCCCGCCAATTCACACGGGCCCGCAAGGATCGCGTAGAAGAACTCCTCCAAACTCTAGTCGCCATGGGGCAAGCTCGGAAAGTAGGAGACGCACAGTTCATAGGCGGATAGGCTCTACCCCACCCCCTTCATGCCATCCCAACGGGGTATCGGGGGCGTGTATTGGAATGTGGTTCCGCTGAAAAAGTCCGGCAGGTCGAAAAATCTGCCTTGTTAACGTGCTGAGAATTCAATCGTTTAATTCTCAGTGAGGTCTACATCACTGTTTTTCGATCCACGGATAGTAAAATCAGTTCGCGGCAGACTTTTTCAGCGGAATCGAGTTTGGAACTACGAACCCTCAAATACGTTGGGTGATTTCGAAACATCTCAACTAATTTGAATCACACCCCCCTGAGTTTGTTACTTGCATATAATATATTATTATTATAAATTTATGCAATGACGAAGTTATTGGATTTTATAGCAAAAGAAACAGACGGAAAGAACTATAAATCTTATAAGTATTGTTTTGAAACTGTTGATATACCAAAACTAGATTATGAAGATAAAACAGGCATCCATGTAAAGAAAAAGGGGGAAACTGATAAAAGTCTTAATAAAACAAAATCATTGAAGTTTTTTGCCGACAGAATAGGTCATACAGGAAAACCGCTATTTAAATATTTTTTAGATGGTTCAAGAAGAACGTATAAAGTTGATGACATTGCCTATGGAAAGAGATTATATCCAATTATTGCCGGTCAAATTGGTGTTGCTGTATGTGAAAGAAGTGACAGGCATTCTTTTACCCCTATAATTGTGAGAAATCCGCTTGTTATCTCAATTCCCGAAGATGCAAATGCTCAGGCGACTATTAATAACACGGGGCTGTTTTTTAATAATTTGATCAAGAAGTTAAACAATCATGAAATATTGAAAAATCAAGGTCTGGTATTTAGCAAAATTTTAACTTATAAAAATACATCATTAGAGAAGGGGGATAAATATGAGGATCGTGGTGTGGCAGAAATACAGAATGAGATGATGTCTCAAGAGCAATATGTAGTGTTTGAATTAGTAAAGGCAGGTAAATTAAACGAAAATGCTTTTTTAATAAAAGACGGATCTTTAGAGTATATGAAAAGTGGAGAGGCAAAAGAGTTATCACAGATTAAGTCTAATTATGATTGTGTCGTAGGAGTGTCCAAAGCATTCAACCCAGAAGCACTTTCGAGAGATGTTAAGGATATTTCCCGTAGAATAGCAGAACTTAAAATTTATCATAGGACTCCGGCTTTTATGTATCAAACGGAAAGAATTCCTGATGTAAAATTTGCCGTTTGGTATTTAAGGATTAGGAAAACATTAAGTCCGTTTGACGGGGTGCTGAAAATAGAAAAAATACTTGTACGAGATATCCAAGAAGAAGATGGTTTGGATTCGGATGAAATTGATTTAATAAGTGCTAATATTATTAATGAAAGGAATCCCGTTTGTTATGGTAAGGACAACAGATGGGAAAAGCATCTTTACCCTGTGTATCTAACAGAGAGTTTTATAAAAAGCCAGTATATGAGTGATATACACTTTATTAGTTTATTCTAAATGGAATTTAACATGACAAAAGTAATTGGAAAAGTAGCTGCTACCGAAAAGAAACCAACAACAATTGATGAATTCTGTTTTTGGACAAAAAAACATGAAGTTCTAAAACCGTTTGATGTTGTTAAAGTAGATCATATTAATGGGTCTGTGACATTTGGTATAATCGAAGAAATTTCACACATAACAGATTCGGCCAGCTATTTGAGTAATTATATTTCAAGTGATTTTGGGGATGTTTCCGTCCAATCAAATATGCATAGGATAGGAATGAATTTTGTGAAAGCCAAAGTACTCGGGAATGACAAGAGTATTTATACTCCTGTCCTTGATAGCAGCAGCGTTGGATTGGCTAATAAGATTGAAATTTTGGAAGCTTTAGGGTTGAAGAATATTAAAAATCCACTTATATGTGGTTATATGGACATGTACAGTGATGATGACAAGATATCGCTTCCTGTTCATTTCAATTCTCAATTTTTAATAGGACCAGAGGGGGCACATTTAAATATTTCGGGAATATCAGGGTTGGCTGCAAAAACTTCATACACAATGTTTTTAATGAAAGCAATACAGGAAAAATATTTAAAGAGTTCTTGTTCTGATGATTCTGTTGCTTTCGTGATGTTTAATGTAAAGGGGCGAGATTTACTGGCAATTGATGAACCGAATAAAGAGTTAACTGAGTCGGAAAAGAAGAGGTATTCTGAAATGCTTGGTCTTTCTGATATGCCATTTAGTAATGCAAAATATTTCTATCCATATTCTGAGCAGTCAGGGTCCAAAACGTATAGTCATGGAAAGAACTGTGATATAAAATCTCAGATTGAAAACGACAAAGCCTTTAAATATAAATATGTGTTTGAAGATGATAAAATGAATTTGGAATTGCTTTTTTCAAATATTGAGGATTCCAGCGGGACAATGGAATCTATCATAAATTTTATTATAACAGAACAAGGAGGATTTGGAGATATTACAAGTTGGAGTCAGTTTATTAACAGGGTAAGTGACTTCACCAAAACCGGTAAAGGCGTTGGCAATAAAGAAATATCAGTTATGAGCTGGCGTAAATTCAAACGGGTTATTTCTAAAGCTTTAAATAATTCTATTTTCAGTCAGCGGGTTGTTCCAGAAAAAAATGAAGTCAGACTCAGGGAAACGATTGTTAATATCAAAAAAAATGACATTCATGTTATTGATATTGCAAAGCTGGATCAAGACACCCAGGCTTTTGTTTTTGGCGATGCTATCAGGGCGATATATGAA
>JAQIBS010000100.1 GCA_027858965.1 Kiritimatiellia bacterium | reverse complement strand
AAACCATCATCAAAGATAAGACATCTCTTGGTGTTATGCTTTTGATGCACCGCAAATTGAAACGACAGACTGGGACTAGGCGCGGTTTTACCCACAGATTTAGCGGAAGAGGCGAATTTATTTTATTGAACACGGTTTGAAAAATGAGGTTATTCCCATTGAAAAAGGTGAGGCTTTGAAGCGTCTGCTGGATGTGGTTATGGTTCCCTGGATTAGCAGTGAGTTTTTTGATCCTCTGATTGAGGTCCTGGAAAAAACAGTCGGTGATCTTTCTCACTCTATATTGCGTTTTGTGCCGGATGCCGATGTGGTAGAGTTTATTAGAAACGATTTAATTGAAAGGAAATAATTATGTCAGTAAGAGTTCGTTTTGCACCTAGCCCAACCGGTAATGTCCATATTGGAAATATTCGTGCCGCCATCTTTAATTGGCTTTATGCCCGGCATAATCACGGAAAGTTTCTCCTGAGAGTGGAAGATACCGATCTTGAACGTTCCACCCCTGAGGCCATCAGCACACTGATGGAATGCATGCAGTGGCTTGGTCTTGATTATGATGAGGAACCTGTCTATCAAAGTAAAAACAGCGAGCGTCATCTGGCTGTGGCTGAGGACCTGCTTGAACGTGGACTCGCTTATAAAGATAATAAAGGCGGAGGCGGAGAGTGTGTTATCTTTCGTATGCCCACAGAGGGATTGCTTAGCTTTGATGACCTGGTGAAGGGTACGATCAAGAAAAAGGCCCAGGATACACAGGACTTTGTGATTGTGCGCTCTAATGGAACTCCCGTCTTTCATCTGGCTAATGTGGTTGACGACTTTGATATGGGTATCACTCATGTTATTCGTGGTGATGATCACGTGGAAAATACTTTTAAGCATATAGAAATTTTCAAGGCTCTGGGTGCCCCGATTCCAAACTTTGGTCATCTGCCGATGATTGTCAATAATCAGGGTAAGCCCTACTCCAAGCGCGATGGTGCTGCCTTTGTTGGTGAGTTTAAAGAGCAGGGGTATCTGGCTGAGACACTCTTCAATTTTCTTCTGCTTCTGGGATGGGCCCCTGGTGATGACCGCGAGGTACTGACTTCCGATGAGATGATTGAGCTATTTACACTCGATCGCTGTAAATCCAGTGCTGCCCGCTTTGATACCAAAAAGCTGGTTTGGATGAATGGCGAATATATCAGAGGCAAACCACGTGAAGTTTACGCAGAGCAGTTCAAAGAGCGCGTAACCTCTGCGGGCCTCTCTCTGGGCGATGCCGATCTCGATGGCATTATGGAACAGATGCAGGTTCGCACCAGATTTTACTCAGATATTCCCGGTAACTGCGCTTACTTCTTTACGGATGATTATCCCTTTAATGCAAAAGCTGTTAAAAAACGACTTCTTAAAGATGGTGTTCCTGAACTTCTGGATGAAGTAGCTGCTGCTTATGACAAACTTGATGTTTTCGATATGGAAACCTCTCACGAAGCATTGGTTAAGTTGGCTGAGGCTCGCGAGACCGGCATGGGGGCTTTGGTTCATCCTGTCAGGGTGGCCGTCTCCGGACTGGCTGAGGGACCGGGTCTCTTTGAAATGCTTGTGCTGATGGGTAAGTCTGTTGTCTGTCGGCGTCTGCGATTAATTGCGCAGCGTCTGCGTAACGGCGAGGTGCTTGCGGTACAGGAAGAACCATCTCGCGGTCGATAATATGAAAAAATATGGGTTTGCAATATTAGGAACAGGACTCATTGCAAAATTTCATGCAATGGCAGTTCAGGATACTCCCGGAGTTGAGCTGGTTGCAGTCTGCAGTCGCTCTCAGGGGAGTGCCGATAAATTTGCAGAGCAGTTTGGCTGTGCGGCTTGCTCTGATCTGGATGCGATGTTGAAACAGCCCGGTGTGGATGTGCTTATGATTGCCAACCCGTCAGGTGCGCATCTGGAGCCAGCCGTTGCGGCCGCAGCGGCTGGGGTGCATGTTCTGTGTGAAAAACCCCTTGAGATATCGCTTGATAGATCCAATCAGATGATTGTGGCACACGAAGCGGCCGGTACTCAGCTGGGTTGTATCTTCCAGCTACGTCACATTCCAGCTCTGCAGCCGATACGTCAGGCTATTAAAAATGGCCGCTTTGGAACAATCACCCATGCAGCTGTTACTGTGCCCTGGTGGCGGGAGTCGGCCTATTATCAGGAGTCCAGCTGGCATGGTACTCAGAAGCTGGATGGCGGGGGAGCCCTGATGAATCAGTCCATTCATATGATTGATATCCTCTGTGATCTCATGCCTCCTGTAAAATCGGTCGTAGCGTTAACTTCATCCATCGGCCATCCCGGCATTGAGGTTGAAGATGCGGCTTCCGCCTCCCTCCTGTTTGAGGGCGGGGCGCTGGGTACCATTGTGGGAACTACATCCTCATGGCCAGGTAGAGCCAAGAGACTCGAGATTACAGGAACTAAAGGTACTGTGGTCCTGGAGGATGATCATCTGGTTATGTTTGAATTTATGGAGCAGCAGGCGGGGGATGATGATATTCGCCATCGTTATTCCGCCCCATCAAACCGTTCTGGAGCCGCAGATCCCGGAGCTATGGATCATACCCGCCATGCATTATGTGTACAGAGCTTTATCAAAGCACTTTCGGATAATGTCCCTTATGCTGTCACCGGCCGTGATGCCTGCAAATCCATCGCACTGATTGAAAAAATCTATAGCTGTTCCGTTAACAGTTAACAGGCGTCAGTTGTCAGTTGTCAGGCGTCAGTCGTCAGTCGTCAGTTGTCAGGCGTGAACTGCGAAGACAGCCCTGTACTCAAATAACTTCTTTCTGTACCCAGACTTGGCATGTAGCCTGCATATAAAAAACTGAATTTATATTAAACACAGAAAAATCTGTGTTAAAACAGGACGCCAGGTTTGGGCACAGTACATAAGGTGTATACTACTAGTAGCACTTGTTTGTTTTTTGTGTACTGCGATATACGGGTTCGTCACGTCGGGGGACGTGACGAGCTTTTTTTATACTTATCTGCCTTTCAATTTTTCTGCCAAAAAAAACTACGGGTTAGGGTTGGCCATTATCCCTCTGACTGAGTAATGAAATACAGCTGAATTGCCGAAGAAAAATGCGTTCCTTGATCAGGGACTATTTTTTTTTGTTAAGCATACGTTTTTGGTTCTATATATTGCCTACTTACATTACAATAAGTGCATATTTATTTGGATTCATGAAAATATTTAGATTTTTGAGCGGATTTGGGGAGAGATGGAGATTTTTAAGAGTATAAAACATAGTGTAAAAACAGACGATTTTGCGGAACCCGGGGCTTTTAACAAGTGGCTGACTGGTGCTATAGTAATTGCTGTTGCTTTTTGTCTGGTTGGACTGGTTCTCGTTTTTTCAGTGGAGGGTTGCAAAAAAAGAGCAACTCGTGCGAAAGATGATAAAAAAGCGCTGAGCAATAAGGTGGCTGAAGCAGATGAATCGGTGGTTGATCTTTTTAACCCTGTAAGGCCTGCTCCAGCTTCATTTCCGCCGGACTCTAATATGCCACATGGTAAAGAGTCGAAGAACAGCGGCCCTATTGACCTGAAGACCTTTGACCCTCAGATAGATCTTGTACGTTTTGAAGATCCGCGCGTCTGGTTCGAGAGTGATCATGACAAGGGTGATGTTGAGGATGATCATATGATCAACTGCGCGGTGGAAATCCCTTTGAAACGGCTTGTCAATCTCGTTGAGAAGAAGCATGGTAAGTTGAAGGTGCAGGAAGGTTACCGCGCCGTTAATAGCAAAAAGATAATCCATCTGGAGAAATCTCTGCATCGCGAGGGTCGTGCCGTTGATCTTACAAGTGAGGGATTTAGCCTGAGTGAGCTGGCAAAGCTTTGCTGGCAGGCCGGTTTTGATTTTGTGCTCTATGAAGTTCCGCCACGTGGCGGACAACATCTGCACTGCTCTATGAAGCGAATTAAGAAGAGTGAAGTGCGAGAGTTCTAAAGTGCGAGAGTTCTAAAGTGCGAGAGTTCTAAAGTGCGAGAGTTCTAAAGTGCGAGAGTTTTAAAGAGTTAAGGAAAAAAATATGAAAATAAAAAAATTGCTTTGTTTGCTGGCTGCAATACCGGTGCTATGTTTTGGGTTAACTCCTGCGGATACAATGTGCGAACTTCTCGCAAAACCGGGGCTGGTTCCCCTGACAGATTCAACCCCTGAGTTTTCCTGGAGTTTTGACTCTGACCTAAAGGGCGAATTGCAGAGTGCCTATCAAATACAGGTAGTATCGGATACTAAATTCTTTAAGGTGGGTTCGCCTGACCTGTGGGATACCGATAAAGTGGAGTCAGATAACTCTCTCTTTGTTCCCTATGAGGGGTCAGCTCTGAGCGCTGGAAAAACTTACTTCTGGCGTGTTAAGGTCTGGAATGCAAAAGGTAAACCCGGTGAGTGGTCCCAGGTTCTTGCGTTCAAAATGGGAGATAAACTCGGTGATGATTCGGCCATTCAATATAATCTCAAACAAACACATGTTAAGCCGGTTAGTATTACTACCAATGACGCCGGTAATATCATGGTTGATTTCGGCAAAGCCGCATTCGGCTGGGTTGAGTTGATTCCAACCGGTGATTTTAAAAAAGGCAATTTTGTTCTTCATCTAGGGGAAAGAGCCCGCGATGGATATGTCTATCGTAAGCCCGGTGGCAGCATTCGTTATGCTAAGACAAAGGGAGCTCTTACTCGCAAGGGAATCTATCGGGTTCCACTGACGATAGATAAACGTAATACAACCGGCGCTGCTGTGAAGTTGCCTGATGAACTTGGCGTGGTTATGCCCTTTCGATATGTTGAGATCGAAGAGGCCCCTTTTCCTATAACTGTCGATAGTATCCGACAGATTGCAATTCACTACCCCTTTGATGAGAAAAATTCATCATTCAGTTGTAGTAATCCTATGCTCAATAATGTATATGATCTATGCAAATACTCAATTAAATCTACTTCGTTTACCGGTGTTTATGTTGATGGCGACCGTGAACGCATTCCCTATGAAGCTGATGCCTATATTAATCAGCTCTGTCACTATGCCGTAGATCGTGAATACACAATGGCTCGCTACAGTCACGAATATCTGATGGATCATCCTACCTGGCCAACAGAGTGGAAGCAGCACTCTGTAATGATTGCCTGGTCTGACTGGATTAATACCGGCAATACGGAGTCTCTGGAACGTTGTTATGACGATTTGAAGAGTAAAAAGCTGCTTTTGTTTGCGGCTCGTAAAGAGGATGGACTGCTTGTTACCGGTGGCCCCAATGCTCCACATAAGACCGGCTTGCGTGATATCGTTGACTGGCCCGATGGGGAACGCGATGGCTTTGACTTTAAACCGGTCAATACGGTGATTAATGCATTCTTCTACTACAATCTTCTGCAGATGGCGGATATTGCCGGAGCTCTCGGTAAAAAAGATGATGCTGATAATTTTGTGCAGCTCTCCGAAAAAGTAAAAGCGCGGTTTAATGAACTCTTTTATGATTCGGAAAAAGGACGCTATGTTGATGGTGAAGGATCAAAGCATAGCTCACTGCATGCGAATATGATGCCGTTGGCCTTCAATCTTGTTCCTGATGTAGAGCGTGCAAGAGTGGCGGACTTTGTGGAATCCCGCTTGATGGCCTGTTCCGTATACGGTGCTCAGTATCTGCTGGAAGCTTTGTTTAAATCGGGCAAGGAAGACTATGCCCTCTGGCTGATGTCTCGCAGTGATATTCGGAGTTGGGTAAATATGATCAATGTCGGATCAACCGTTACTCTCGAGGCATGGGATATAATGTTGAAACCCAACCTCGACTGGAATCATGCCTGGGGGGCAGCACCAGCTAATATACTGCCAAGATATGTCCTGGGAGTAAAACCTCGCAGTGCCGGGTTTAAAGATATCTGGATCAGACCGCAGGTTGGATCTTTGAAGAGTGCGAAAGGTCGTGTTCCGACAATCCGCGGTTTTGTTGATGTTGAGGTGAACCAGGTTCCCGGTGCTAACTATATATTGAATTTTGCAGTTCCGGCCAATACCACTGCGAGTGTTGTCATTCCATGGCAGGCTGGATCAAAACTGAGGATTGATGGAAAGAAATCTAAACCTGTTCTTAAGGACGGATCGCTGTTTTTAGAAAATATGAGTTCCGGTCAACATGAAGTCAGCTGGATATTGGAGTCGGCACAGTGCAAATCAGTCGGAAAAGAGCTTCAAAAAGAGAGTTTCGTGAGTGGTCTATTGTCCTGGTTGCCCTTCTTCTAACCGGGCTGTTCTTTGCAATTCTCCATTTGAAAGGGGTGCAGGTGTGCTATCTGAAAAAGTACACCGGTTACCCCTGCCTGTTTTGTGGCAGCTCACGTGCTACTTTCTTTCTGCTCCACGGAAAGTTTGCATCCGCTTTTTTGATCCAACCTCTCGCATCGCTGGCTCTGATTGTGTCGACCTTTGCGGGTATGCTCTTTTACATTTTTCTTTTTCTAAAAAAAGAGCTGCTGCTTCTCTCTTTTTCATCAAAAGAAAAAAAGATATATCCTCTGGTGCTGCTCATTCTTCTGCTTCTCAATTGGGCCTATCTGTTCTCTCTGTGAGCGCTGTTTACCGCTATCGTTATTCAAACTGCATTTTGATTCTGATTCGGATACTACCCGTTGAGGGGCCCAGGCCCTGGGACCGTGGGCACTGAGGCCAGCTGTGCAAAAAAATCAAACATGGATGAACAGGATATTCAGGATAAATGGATGTTTCAAAAAGCTCCATCCTGCCCATCCTGTCTATCGATGTTAATTTATTGTTTCAGCGGACGCTGAGGCCAGCGTCCATCTTTAACAAGACTATCTGTGGAGGGGCCCAGGCCCTGGGACCGCAGCTTTACCATAAAAAAAGCGCGGCATTATCAGCCGCGCTCTTTGCTTTTTACATTCTACATCTTACTTTTTACAAGCCGTAAAGCCGGAGGCTTTACGCCCAGGGGGGCAGTTCGGGCAGGCTTGCTTCAAACTCGTCGGATACCATCTTCTGATAATCCGCATCAAATGTACCCTTGAGAAATTTATCATATGCCTCAGTGCAGAAGCGCTCCCAGGAGGCTTCCTCTTTGCCGGGATTGATGGGGTAGAACAGAGCCTTGTTGGCAACAGCCGCCTTATAGTCGCCAGGTGCGTCGCCGATCATCAGAACACGTTTCTGATCATATTTGCCGTCGGCTGCCAGCTCAAGATGAACTGCCTTTGTTCCTAGCTCCTGGCCTGCAATCAGATACACGTACTGGTGTATGTTATGCAGGTTCCACTCTTTGACCAATGCCTCTTCGGGAGTTTGGGAGACAACAAAGACATCACTCTTCTCTTTAACAATTTTGAGAGCTTTAAGTGCCCATTCAAATGGGGGGATCTCACGCATGTTCTGGTCAATCTCTACGTTAACCGCGAGTGACCACTCCAGCAGACGTTTCAGCTCAGGATCTCCCGTGCGCTTTATCTCATCGGTTAGGCTTGGGTTGCCTAGTGGCAGTCCTGAATTAATGTAGGCCCGTAGTGTTTCGCAGTTGGGTAGCTCTACTCCGGACTCTTTAACCCCTGGATAATCGATGAACAGTTCAAATGCAAACAGCAATGCAGGAAAACGGTTGATGCCGCGGTTCTTTGAGAATAAATTTGTGAATTCAGCGCAGGCACGGATCTCTTTTTCGCATTTCTCGAGATTCCAGTATTTGATGATCAGTGGATGGAAGTGCTCTTTCTGTTTAACTGTCATGGAGTCAAATACACATCCATCAGAATCAATGCCTACCAGGGCATCAAAGTTGTGTGGAATATTTTTCAGGTCTTCTACTGTGTAATGATTTTTCATAATTTGTAGGGGCGACATTCTTGTCGCCCAAGCTTGGGGGTTGAACAGGTTGAAATCGTTGAAGAAATTTTTTAGTAGGGGCGGGCCTTGTGTCCGCCCATGGTTAAAAAGTTATAATGAGAGGCAGCACTAATGCTGCCCCATTTCAATTAATAATTATCAGGTATCAATTATTTTATTAAGCACCAATTTTGCCAACGGCAATCAGGGCAAATACCATCGTAAAGATAGCGGTTGTCTCAACAATACCGAGAGCTGCCAGATAGTTTGTGAGGCCCTGCCCTGTCTCTGCCTGCGCATCACAGGCTGCGGCTCCTGCGCGTCCCTGAAAGAGGGCTGAGAAACCAATAGCCAGACCAGCGAAAATGCCGATAACCAGCATGGCCGGTCCTGCAGATGCTTTGCCGAACATAACGAACATTAAAATCATGCCGTAAAGAGTCTGTGTGATAGGGGCACCCACGAAAGAGAGAAGCAGGAAGGGGGCTGCCTTATTCTGTGCATAACATTTTTTCCATGCTCCCACAGCTGAAGCTGCGGCTGCACCTGTTCCGAATGCTGAACCTATTGCGCTAAGCGCCAGACATGCAACTGCACCGGCAATGCCCATGGCTTGTGATAATTCTGGACTCATTTTTATTTCTCCTTTTTGTTTTATAAAATCTGTTTTTTTATCCATCCTGCATTGGCAGGACGGATTTACTTTAGTATGTCCTTCGTTATACGATGGACAGAATCTCTGTGTTCTTTGTGATCTCTGTGGTTTCAGAGTCTGCTATGTAAAAAATCACTTATCTAATCTTATCCTGCATCCGTGTTACGTTTGAATGGCGTGAAAGCAAAGCCGGACCAGGTAATACCTTTATGATTTGAAAATTCAAGTGTGTTCAGACGTACAGCGTGTACCAGTACGCTCAGTCCTGCCATAGCAAAGTTTAAGCCATGACCCAGTAAAAGAATTAGAATCATGCATGGTATTTTAAGAATCAGGGGCAGGTCCAGTCCCACGGCCATATCATTAAAGTTTTCGGCAACCTTGACAGATGCCAGACCAACAGCAAATAGACGCACGTAAGAGATAATGTCTCCCAGACAACTAATGATGTTAAGCGGTAACATCCCCAGATTGGCGCCTTCTGTTTTGAGCTCCTCTTTTTTGAGCATAAAACAGGCTACTAGCAGAATTGAAATGCCCAGTGTGATTTTCATGATAATCCCGGGTGCCGGCAAAACACCGACAATGCTGCCTGCCGTGAAGTACATAAACCAGATAATGCCAACCCAGCCTACTTGGGCCAGAAACTTTGTGTTGGGGAATATCGTGATTGCATTCCATACACGAGCAATAGAGAGGTGGATTACACCAAGTGTAAAGCATACCAGCATCATGTTGCCGTTGCCTTTTCCGTCGGGCTGCTTAAACCACTCGCTGACGGGATTACTGATTACCTGCGGATGGCATCCAAACCATGTATTGGAGAGAAGACCCCAGACCATTGTGGCAATTGAGAATACGGCCAGAAGGATAAACGGGGAGCGGGGAGCCTTTTTCATCTTACGCGCAGCGTAAATCGTCATGAGCAGAATAAGGGCTCCGTAGCCACCGTCTCCCACCAGCATGGCAAAGAAAATGCTGAAGAAGCAGAAGAAGGGTATGCTGACATCCGCTTCGGTATAGGCCGGGTTGATGCCGAGTACATTGAAGAGCGACTGCATCGCTTTAAACCCCGGTGCGGGTCGTAGCAGTGTCGGTACCTGATCGCTGTCTTCAGGTTCCCGAATCAGAATACCCCAGGAGTTTTTCTTAGCGGCTGATTTAAACTTATCTTCACGTTCCGCCGGCATCCAGGCTGTTATCCAGACCAGATCCTTGTTTTGCCCCATGCTGTCGTGAGCAGCAATAAAACTGCAGCAGTCTTGCAGACGGACTATTTCCGGTTTGAAATTGATTTTTTCAGAGGCAGTTCTTAAGTGCTCTGATATATAGGCGATTTTCGCATGGGCTTCAGCGCAGCGGTTCTGCATTTCAGAGAGCTTGGCTGGGGGCGAGGGCAGAATTTCGCAATTCTCAGGAAGTTCGCCCTCTCCAAATAAAACCCCATAAGTAAAATCATCCCGCTCTCCAAAATCTTTGATCATAAGCTTGCTGTCAAGCTCGACAGTGGTGTGCAGAGAGTAACGGAAAAGAGTGATCGGTACTCCGCTCTCAGCCAAATGCTGCGGCAGGCTGATGTCAAACTCGCCAAATGGTTTGTAGATGTAGCACTCTTTTTTCAGCTTAAAGAGCTGGTCGCAGATCTTGCGGCGTCTTTCATCAAGAGCATTTACCGCTTTAATCTTCGATTCCATATCACCTTTTGCCTGAGGCAGAGACATCTCAATGGTTTCTGAGATGTCGTCAAAGATGAATCCGGAGACATGTGCAGCCGAGGCTGATGGGGTTATCTCTTTATCCAGGTTCTTGAGAATGTTGTTTGCCTGCTGAATCTCTTCATATTCATGACGCGCTGTACGATACTCAGCTGTCTCGGATTCAGGGAAGTCGATGTGCATCATGCCAAGATCACGAATTTTTTTAATCGTGTCCTGCTTTTTTTCAGCTACACTGAGGATTGTGACATGTCTCATAGGAACAATCATGCCGCTTCCTCCTCTTCAGGTGATTTGCATCGGCTTTTGGCAATTTTTCCTCGTGTTACTGATGCGGTCTGTTCATCGCCAAGGGCAATTTTAATGATGCGGATATTTTCTTTGCACTCAGGAATCTTAACTTTTTCAAAGAGATTAACCCGCTGTGAGGTTGTGTTAAGCTCTATGGTGATCAGCTCGCACTGTTTGTTCAGAACAGCGCGTTCCGCTTTAAATTCAATCATGGCGGTTATGGTTTTGACGGCATCGTCAACCCAGACAGGGGTTGCAAAAAGATCAATCTCAGCTACCTGTGTTTCTAACCCCGTGTATATCGGGATGGTAACACCTGCGATATTGTTGGTGCCGGTGACAACCCGGTCGAGTGAGACTAGCTGCTCTAGTTCGTCTGCGCTGCCGGAGAAAAGTGAGACCCAGCTTTCAAGGGCTTTTTCTGCGGCTGTATGGCGGGCTTTCAGCTCTTCAATATTAACAACAATCTCGGCAATTTCAGCCTGAAGCTGTTGTTTTTTTAGCTGCAGCATCGGTAGAAAACGCTGAAAACGTTTGAGTGCGTCGCTTTGAGCTTTGAGCTCGGTTTTTGTGAGTTTAACTTTTGCCATTTAAACGATATTTCCCGAAATTACGTTTTGTTTTTTATTTGTTAACCGACTCAGGTTCATCTGGCTTTTTAGTAGAGTCTTTGTCAACAGTTGCAACTGTTGCTTCCTTTGGCTCGGTTTCAGCTTTGCTGTTAACAGTTTTTGCTTTTTTTGGCCAGAACTTATCAGCCAGTTTAGAGGGAATGCCTGCTTCGTTAGCTTCAAAGCAGTCAGCCAGTATCTGCCAGCCGAGGTCCAGCGCTTTTTCAAGTGGAATATTAACAGTGAGATCCATCATCTCTGCTTCAAAACGTTCGCCGTACTTCAGAAGTTTTAAATCCCAGTCGCTCATCCGGAAACCCATCGACTGTTTCTCCTGAGCCTCTTTATAAGATGCGTAGAGTTTGATCATGGAATCCATGATGGTGCGGTGGTCTTCGCGTGAATCTTTGTTAACTTGCTGTTTCAGCCGGCTGAGCGATCCAAATGGCTCAATACGTCCGTTGCGCAGATAGAACTGTCCTTCGGTAATATATCCTGTGTTATCAGGAACCGGATGGGTGACATCATCGCCTGGCATGGTTGTTACCGCCAGGATGGTGATGGAACCGGCACCTTCAAAGTCGACCGCTTTCTCATAACGTGAGGCCAGCTGGGAGTAAAGATCGCCGGGATAACCGCGGTTGGAGGGAATCTGCTCCATGGTGATAGCAATCTCTTTCAATGAGTCAGCAAAGCTGGTCATATCGGTTAGGAGCACGAGTACTTTTTTCCCGCCCAGCGCAAATTTCTCTGCAGTGGCCAATGCTATGTCAGGTACAAGCATGCACTCAACGATTGGATCAGAGGCGGTATGTACAAACATAACCGTGCGGGAGAGTGCTCCGCTTTCATCCAGGGTATCGCGAAAGTAGAGATAATCATCGTATTTAAGTCCCATGCCTCCTAGGATAATGATGTCAACCTCGGCCTGCAGTGCAATGCGGGCCAACAACTCATTGTAGGGTTCACCTGCACGGGCAAACACCGGAAGTTTCTGTGATTCAACCAAAGAGTTGAATACATCAATCATCGGAATGTTGGTTCGTACCATGTTGGAGGGAATAATACGTTTGGCCGGGTTGACCGAGGGCGTTCCGATGTCGATCAGGTTGTCGGTCAGCTGCGGTCCTTTATCGCGTGGCTGGGCCGAGCCAGTAAAGGAGCGTCCGAGCAGGGCATCTGAGAATGGCACCTTCATCGGGGTTGCCATAAAACGCACTTTTGCATCAGTGGCAATTCCACGGGCTCCTGCAAAAACCTGAAGTGTCACATGGGCACCGTCCAGTTTAATCACCTGAGCCAGCGATGTGCCGGTACGTGAGGAGACTTCAGCCAGCTCGCCGTATTTAACCCCTTCAGCGCGGAGTGTTATCACGCTTCCAGCTAGATTGTCGATTGTGTGGTAAACTTTATGCATTGGTGGCTGCCTCCTCAATTTTCTTAGCAATAGCTTCGCGGTGTTCTGCGTACTCCGGTGCGTCGGATGCGATTTGGTTCCAGTCAATAAAATCCTGAACAACTCCCTGGAAGAACTTTCGAGCATCCGCTTTGTCGGTATAGGGGTAATCGCTGGTCATCGCCTTTTCCGCAAGGTCAAACATTTCACGCTGACGTTCTACCGGGGTGGCTGCATCTACTTCGTTAAAAGCGTCCTGCTGTAGATAAACCGAATCAAGGAATTCGCTTTTCAGATAGTTAGTAAAGTCATTAATGCTCGTGCCCTCTTCTCCCACAACCTTCATCATCTGGGCAACGTTTGTGCCGTCCCTTAAAATGGAGCGCAGCTTTTCAACTCTGTCTATCTCAATTATACTGGAATATTTGCTCCAGCTGTCGAGAGGATCAATTGCAGGGAAGCGTCTTGCATCCGAACGGGCGCGTGAGAGACCGTGGAAGGCACCCACGACCTTGAGTGTGGCCTGAGTCACAGGTTCATCAAAGTTGCCGCCAGCAGGGGATACCGTGCCGCCGATGGTGACCGAACCTTTGCTGCCGTCCTTAAGCAGCACGTAACCGGCACGTTCGTAGAAGTTGGCAATCAGGGATTCCAGATAGGCCGGGAAGGCCTCCTCACCGGGAATCTCTTCCAATCGGCCGGATAGTTCGCGCAACGCCTGTGCCCAACGTGATGTAGAATCCGCCAGCATCAGAACATTTAATCCCATCTGACGATAGTAGCTTGCCAGAGTTACACCGGTGTACACCGAAGCTTCACGGGCTGCCACAGGCATCGATGATGTGTTACAAATAATAATGGTGCGGTCCATCAGTGATTTGCCTGTGCGTGGATCGGTAAGCTCCGGGAATTCACGCAGGGTTTCCACAACCTCACCAGCACGTTCGCCGCAGGCCGCCAGTACAACAATGTCCACATCTGCATAACGCGAAGTAACCTGCTGTAGAACGGTTTTGCCAGCACCGAATGGTCCGGGAATGCAGTAGGTGCCGCCCAGGGCCACCGGGAAGAATGTATCTACAGAGCGGACGCGAGTGGTCATTGTCTCTCCGGGACGTAACCGCTCTTCAAAACAGGTAATCGGAAGTTTGACCGGCCAGCGCTGCGTCATTGTGACAGGAATGTCATTTCCATCAGCATCAGTCAATACAGCGATCTCTTTTTCAATGGTGTAGGACCCGGCTTCAATGACTGACTTGACAGTATAGACTCCCTTAAGTGCAAATGGAACCATGATGCGGTGTTTGAAGATTCCTTCCGGGACGCTGCCAATGCTCTCGCCAGCGGTAAGTCGATCACCGGGTTTGGCCTCCGGAGTGAAATCCCACTCGGCCTTGCGATCAAGAGCTGGCAGGTAGGTTCCGCGCTGCAGGAAGAAACCACACTTTTCGGCCAGCTGAGGCAGGGGGTTCTGGAGTCCATCATAAATTGATCTTAATAGACCAGGACCGAGCTCAGCAGACAGCATGTTTCCTGAGAAATCAACCACGTCGTTAATCTGAAGTCCACGGGTATCTTCAAAAACCTGCATGTCGGCCACCCGGCCGCGAATACGGACAATTTCGCACATCAAGCGCTGTATGCTGTCGCCACTGCCTATACAGGCATATCCTACTTCATTTTGAGCGACTGCTCCCTCAAATGCCACGTTGATCATATTGCCGTTAACACCGACTATTTTTCCTGTAGTATCCATAATAGGTCTTTTTTGTTTGAGACTTCAGTATTTAAAGTGTAATTGAAACTTCGCTTAGTTTCCCAAATGTTTCCATTCCGGTTTCAGAGCTACGTTCGCTCCATCGGGTTACGATTGCCAGCTTAACGGCATACGCAAAAATTGATTTAATATTGAGGGGGTCGCATCCCTGTAGCTCCTCAACTGTTTCCCAACGAATCTTATCGATGCTTCGCTCTATCTGTAGAGGATTGTGATGCTGGATCGCATCCTCAACATCTGACTCGATCTTTTTGTCGCAGCCATGAGCATAGCGGGTATATAAGGATGGGTCTTTGTCAACACTGCGAGCCCTGATCTGTACCAGTGCATTACGAAGGATTGTCTCTTTGTCCAGCCATGCCACAACAAAGGGGTGCTCCGAAGGTTTTTCAAATAACAGAGCTTCAACCGCTGCGCACTCTTTGACATTCAACCAGTCGCGACAGCTTTGCAGAAAATCTTTCCTGCTTAGCGGTGGCGCTGCTTCAAAGTTCAGTGCAGGTAGTGATGATATCAGGTAGATCAGGCTCATGATTTTAGAAGTGCTGCTAGTCCTGGTCTTAGTTGTTTTGAGAGGGCATCTGTCACAGCGGCTCCTGAGAAGTCGTGTTCAACACGGCCGCCTGCGAGTTTAATACTGAAGCCAGTGCCGGTTGTTTTATCGGTCACAACAGTAACGCCTTCAGCTGCCAAAGAAGCCAGCTTGGCGCGCAGGGATTCAACCATCTGCTCAACTACAGAAACCTCAATACTCTCTTCAGCTGTTAAGTATGTCTTAACCGCTTCCTGAATAAGAGTGGCAACGATCTCTTCGTTGCTGAGTGCTGTGTTGACATCCTTTAGAAGTAAAGACTCCAGCAGAGTGGTTACCGATTTTTCAACGTGTAGGAGAACATCACGGGCCGATTGGCTGATTGTTTCACCGGCGCGGGTTGCATATGCATCCGCTTCGGTTTGCGCATCGCTTTTGATTTTTTCAGCCTCTGCTTTGGCTGCGGCAATCAGAGATGCAGCTTCGCTTTTGGCTTTTTCGATAATGGCGCTGGATTCGCTCTGGGCCTTGTCGACTCCATCGTGTTGAATTTTTTCTAGCAGCTGTTGTAAATCTTCGGTCATATGTCACCTGTAATTCTATCTAAAATATTAACCCTGTAGTCGGATTCTTTGGAATGGCCTATGATTATAATCAATATGGAAAGCTGGGTCAATAGCTGTAACGTGGATAATTATTAAAAAATTGGATCCTCCGCAGAATGTGTGGATAAGATATGGCGTTGCGGATCGCGGGATGTCGTGTGTTCTGAGAGTCTTTAGCGGTATTTCTCGGTTGTGATGGTATAGGATTATCTCGTAACAAGATATTCTGGGCGTCAATTAAAAGATATTTGCGTGTACGAGTAGGTGTAAGAGTAAGGAATTCGATGAAAAGATGACAGGTCAGTGAATTCGAAGGCCTGTTACTGGAAACGGCCGAAAGCCGATCGATGGGCCAGTGGAATAATGGCTTAAACTAAAAAAACCCGTCCGGAGAACCGGGCGGGTTTTTCATGTAATGTACTATCTGTTGGGGAATTAACCGCCGTAGATAGCTTCATCACCCAGCATCTCTTCTATACGAAGCAGCTGATTGTACTTGCAGATACGATCTGTGCGGCTGAGTGAACCAGTTTTGATCTGGCCAGCGTTAACAGCAACAGAGATATCAGCAATAGCTGTATCTTCGGTCTCACCTGAACGATGACTTACAACAGCAGTGAAACCGGCTTTGTGAGCCATTTCGATTGCATCCAGAGTCTCAGTCAGAGTACCGATCTGGTTAACCTTGATCAGGATTGAGTTAGCACTCTTCTCTTCAATACCACGTTTCAGGAACTTAACATTGGTTACGAACAGGTCGTCACCAACCAGCTGACACTTATCACCGATTTTTGCGGTCAAAGCTTTCCAGCCTTCCCAATCTTCCTCATCGCAACCATCTTCAATTGAATCGATTGGGTATTTGGAGATCAGCTCAGCCATATAATCAGCCTGCTCAGCGCTGTTACGTTTAGCACCATCCTCGCCCTCAAACTTAGCATAGTCATATACGCCATCACTGAAAAACTCGGAAGCAGCGCAGTCAAGAGCAATAGAAACATCGCCACCGTCACACTTACGTCCCGGTTTGTAACCAGCCAACTCAATAGCCTTGATTATAGAATCCAAAGCATCCTCAGTACCATCCAGAGTTGGAGCAAATCCACCTTCGTCACCAACAGCTGTGCTCAGACCACGATCCTTCAGAACCTTCTTGAGGCTGTGGAACACTTCAGCGCCCATACGCAGACCTTCGCGGAAAGTCGGAGCGCCAACCGGACGAATCATAAATTCCTGGAAAGCAATCGGTGCATCGGAATGTGAACCACCGTTAATGATGTTCATCATCGGAACAGGCAGAACTTTGGCATTGGTACCGCCAACATAACGGTAAAGAGGCATACCCAGCTCTTTAGCAGAGGCATCGGCGCAGGCCAGAGAAACAGACAGAATGGCATTTGCGCCAAGCTTGCTCTTTGTTTCAGTACCATCCAGATCAATCATCATGCGGTCAATAGCAACCTGATCGGTAGACTCATAGCCAATCAGCTCAGAAGCGATGTCTTCATTAACGTTTTCAACAGCTTTAAGTGTTCCTTTACCGAGGTAACGGGCTTTATCGCCATCACGCAACTCAACGGCTTCGTTCACACCAGTTGAAGCACCAGATGGAACAGCTGCGCGTCCAACGATACCGGTCTCAAGATAAACCTCTGTCTCGACAGTAGGGTTGCCGCGTGAATCCAGAATTTCTCTGGCTGTAACTTCTATAATCTGTGACATAATATTTCCTCATCTAACTGGTTGTTGGGTTTTGCAAACCATCTCTGCACACATTTAGTTGCTATGCTCTCAATTCCTGTCAAAAAAAAAGAATTCAGAAAGCACCTAAAAGCCTGTAGCTCGTAGTCTGTAGCTCGTAGCAAAAAATGCAGGACAACCTACATGCTACTAGCTACACGCTACAAGCCGGGTTGCGGGCAAAGCCCGCATTAGAGATAGAATGGCTCTATTAAAATTGGGCTATATGATAGAAAACAGCCCCGGTTTTTACAAGACTAAAATCCTATTCATCAACGAAGATTTTCTGGATTTCAGTGCCATTCGCAGTTGATGCAACGGGGACGGAATACCCAATCTCAATGGGCGCATTTCAGCCCCATTGAGCGTAGGTCCACCTTCTAAGCCTATAATCAGCCCGCTTCAATGCAGAAGAGATTTTCTTCCCGCCAAGGCGCAAAGGCGCAAAGGCGCAAAGAGGCAGCTCGGTTAGAAGTGCTCAACACGGAGACTCGGAGGCACGGAGTTTAGAGGCTCTTATGCGGATGTGCCCGAACCGTAAACAAACGATATGAGGTGTTCGTCGAAGGCGACTTCCCGGATGTCTGTCGAGCCGAAGGGTACATGGTGCCGAATGCTGAATCCGTCGTCCGCCGGCACCGCCGTTTCATTCGCGCCGAAGATGCCCCGCCTGTGCACGCACTACCCGCCGATGCCGATGCTGCGGTGACGGAGTTCACGCGCATTGCCACGGATGGCATTATCAGTCATCTTACGGCTAGGCTGGAAACCGGGCGCCAACACCAGATTCGCGCCACGCTGCTCGAGCTCGGCTATCCCATTGTCGGCGACAAGCTCTACGGTGTGGACCCTGCGCTTTTTCTGCGCTGCTGCAACAGCACCCTGACCGAATCCAACCACCGTGCTTTGCGGATCGAACGGCAGGCGCTGCATGCTTGTTTTCTTGGGTTTATCCACCCCGCCGATCATCAGCTTCTGGAATTTATTGCTCCGCTACCGGCCGACCTTGAGGTTCTTGCGTGCCGTATCAAGAGCCAAGTCGGTGTCGGATTAACTTCTTGATTCAAATATCCATTTCGCCCTTTACTCTCAATACCACAGAACCTAAACTAGAAGCTGTTTTTGAAGAGATTTCTCTGTTTTAGTAAAGGGCATTTATGAAGATTTTAGTTACCGGCGGATCAGGATTTATCGGCAGCCACACCTGTCTGGAATTACTTAATGACAACCATGAAGTCGTAGTTGTGGACAATCTCTGTAACAGCATGGAGGAGAGCCTCAACCGCGTCAAACAGATCACAGGCAAAGACATCACCTTTTTCAATATAAACATCTGTGACAAACCGGCTCTGGACTCAGTTTTCAAAGAGAGCGGACCATTTGATTCGGTTATTCACTTTGCCGCACTGAAAGCGGTGGGTGAGTCAACTCAGATCCCGTTGAAATATTACAATAACAATATTAACGGCACCATTGTTCTCTGCGAAGTCATGGCTGCTAACAACTGCAGGAATCTTGTATTCAGCTCCTCAGCTACGGTCTACGGGGAACCAAAATCCATGCCGATTCGTGAAGACTTCCCGACACCGGGAGCAACCAATCCCTACGGCTGGACAAAACTGATGATGGAACAGATCTTCCGTGATGTATACAAATCTGATCCACAATGGAACATTGTGATTTTACGCTATTTCAACCCGATCGGTGCCCACGAAAGCGGTTTAATTGGAGAGAACCCAAAGGGTATTCCCAACAACCTGCTGCCCTTCGTGGCACAGGTGGCGGTAGGCCGTCGTGAGAAACTGGCGATCTTTGGCAGCGACTATCCAACGATTGACGGTACCGGCGTACGTGATTATATCCATGTCGTCGATCTGGCTATCGGGCACCTGCGGGCCATTGAAAAACTGACCACAAAGCCCGGACTGGTCATCTATAACCTGGGAACAGGTAACGGTTACAGCGTACTCCAGGTGGTAAAAGCCTTTGAGGAAGCCTCCGGCAAAACTGTGGCATGTGAGATGAAACCACGCCGTCCCGGTGATATTGCAGAGTGCTGGGCTGATCCCTCCAAAGCAGCGGCCGAGCTTAACTGGAAGGCCGAACGCGACCTGAAAAAGATGTGTGAAGACGCATGGCGCTGGCAATCAAAAAACCCTGAGGGATTTAAAAGTCACTAAATACTATGGACACACTTACCAATATACTCGACGATCTGGCCGATCATATCACCGTGCTCAAAGAGCTCGGTCAACGTACCATAGAGATGGATCCGCAAACTGTCAGAGAGCTGACTGCACCCGTTGTCCCTGTGAACCAACAGAAGGCAATACCCGGAATGAGTGCTAAAAAGCGAACCGTCAGAAAGCGTGAACCCCTCTCAAAATCAGTTCTGCAAAGTTCAAAACTGCTTTCACCTGAAGAACGTCTACAGGAACTTCGTGAAATCGAAACTGAGACAAACCACTGCTTTGACTGCGGACTCTGCAAAAGTCGGATCAAGCCACTGATAGGGCAAGGAAACTCCAACTCTCCAGACATCATGTTTATTGGTCCCGCACCTGATGCGGAAGATGAAAAAGCTGGCAAAACATTCAGCGGACCAGCCGGAGACCTTCTGACAAAAATGATTGAAGCCATGGGTTACCAAAGGGGTGATCTTTTTCTGACAAACATCTGCAAATGCCGGCCAGCAAATGACCGCCCCCCTTTACAGGAGGAGATAAAAGCCTGCACCCATTTTTTAGAGGAACAAATCAAGATTATACGTCCCAAAGCAATTATCGTGCTAGGTGCGCACGCCATTAAAGGACTTTTTCAGACCCAGAGTCGCTCAACCAGTCCACAAGGGGCATGGACTCAATACCATGGCATTCCAGTCATGCCGACTTTTCATCCCAAATACATACTGCGTTTCCACAATGATGCCGAAGGACAGCAAAAACAACTCAAAAGCTCCGTCTGGCGTGCACTCAAAGCGGTCATGATGTTGCTGAAGCGGGATTAAAGCAACTAATGAGGGCTTCGCCCGCAACCCAATTTTCTGACAGGATTAACAGGATATTACTGGCTTAACCAAAGTCACAGAGAACACGGAGAGAAAACCACTAAAGATATTACTCTGTGAACTCTGTGCCTCTGTGAGAGGGAAAAAACTTGCAAAAACAACAAGCAACTTAGCTAGTAGTAAATGACTTCTTGCTTTGCATTTTATTCCGTGTAACGGAATTATATAATGCGCGATACGCGCATTATTTCAGGTAAGTTCAAACTGATCTTTACCGACACCGCATTCAGGACAAGCCCAATCTTCCGGCACATCCGCCCAAGCGGTTCCCGGTGCTATTCCACTGTCAGGATCTCCTGTTTCAGGATCATAAATATAACCACATACTGTGCAAACATATTTTTCCATCTTGTCTTTTCCTTCCCATCAGGTTCTTGTTATAGAGCATCTCACAATTGATATACCGCAAACTGCGGTGATATCTCAATATTATACCACAACCTTGACTTGAGATTAAACTTATAAGTGTGACGCTCTGGGGAAGCAGGGCCCAAGTCAGTTCCGTTGAACATCAAAGGAAAGTAGTGCAAGCATCCTGCTTGCCTCAATAATAAGCCAAGCAGGATGCTTGGACTACATTTTATAATGCTGATTGTGCCGAATATAGCAAAATTCATTTAATCCACGGAGCCGACTTGCGCCCGGGGAAGCATCTCGGGCGGCAAGGTCATGGGGACCAGTGGCACCTCCTTTTTAACAGGAAGCGATTGAAAAGCGCACTGTCCTATAGGCAGTCCCTGTCCTCGAAACAGCATCTCAAAATCTGTCTGTTCATCAGTGGTACGTTCCATGGCTGGAATTTCTTTAAACCTCTCATCTGCCGAAAGGTGATTTTTTATCTGGGCAAAATAGGCCAGATGATCAGTTGCAACCTGAACACACCCACCAACTTCCAAACAGTGCCAGAGAGCATCCAGAAATAACGGAGAGAAAAGCCTACGGGAGTTATGCCTCCGTTTGGGCCAAGGATCAGGAAAGAATACATAAACTGTCTTCACACCGTGATGCGGAAGAAGGTAGTAGAGGGCATAGAAAGCCTCCAAACGCAACACCCGGATATTACCTAACCCTAGATGAGTAGCACGCCGGTCAAGCTTACGCACACGTCCAAGCATTCGTTCTATGGCAAGGTAGTTTACATCAGGATGGGTGGCAGCACGCGAAACCATGAATCGGCCGTTACCCGAACCAATTTCAACCTTCAGCGGCATTTTTTGGGGATAGAGCTCATCAATAGGAAGCGGAATAACAGGATCCACAATATCAATTACCCGGGAAGGCATCAAATCCCTTCCCTTATGTCTAAACATTGCCGCCATTAAAACCCATCTCCCTTTAACCTAACGCAGCGGAGCCGCAACCAAACATTCTTTAAGTGACGAAGCAGAATAGTCCTGTAAATCCCGTCGAAAAGCCTTTCGCAAACATGATAGGATTTTCGCTTTGGGTCTGTGCATACGCACCCTCCCGCAGTCGAGGGAGAGGCACGTCCTTCTACAAGCATTCGACCACTTTAACCGCTTCAACTTTTTTAACCTTCAACCCTTTTAACCATCTCTTCTATGCAACGCGAAGCGTTGTTGACTAAAGCAGCGATGCATATTACACAACTAATTAATACAGGAGAAAACATTCGCATATCACATAAGCTCAGTTTGGTTGCGGCTTCGCTGCTTTAGGGCCAATCATGCCACTCAGGGTCGCGTTGCGGTTCATGCAACCTTCGCCACCAGTTCATGCCACCCTTTTCAGAATCATCTTCGATCTCAGAGAATGGATTCTCAGTATCAAAAACCTCGCCGAACATCTCGTCAATTTTATCAGGATCCTCGCCCGCATCAATCCGCGCCATTGCCTCCATGACATCGGGTTTGAACTGGACACCACCGGCTTCAGCCATTGCACGCAGCACAGAGACCGCTTCACGCGGATCTCCATCATCATCCTCCAGCGACTGCATTTTCTCGCCCATCTGGGCAATCACGCTGTCCATGCGATCCATCGCACCATCATCCTCATTCATCCCGGCATCGCTCTTGCCATGGATAATATAGGCAAAAGCAGAAACCTCACGCTTAAGCGCTGTTCCACATTTCGGGCAGACCGGAACGCTCTGTGTATCAACCTTCAAAAAACGGAAGGTGAATATCATGTGACATGCATGACAGTAAAATTCATATAAAGGCATTAGTAATATCCAATATTCAACAAGGAACGCCGCAGATTCACGTAACTCACGACGCACGACTCAACCGATAGCGAAAACCAGCACAAAACCCATTACTTCTGAGAGATGGATTCCATCCTAGGCCGTAGCGGCACGTCCACGATCAAAGGCTTTGAGATTGAGCTCCAGCAGCTTTGCAGGAATGCGGTTTTTCATAGTCTCTTTCCACAGATCCTCCTCAAAAGGTGTCAGGTTGGAGAGGGCCCCGGCAATAACCATGTTCATACAACGCTGATTTCCAAGCTCTTTGGCAATGTTCATGGCATCACAAAAAACAGCCTCCGGATACTCTGCATCCAGCCGTTCCTGCAGGTCGGTAACCGCTGGTTGCTGTCCACTGGAAACGGTTATTGGCGCAAGGTCGATGTTGTTAATCAATATCTTGCCGCCCGGAGCCAGCAAATGACGCCAACGCAGAGCTTCAATCCGTTCAAATGAGACCATCAGGTCGCTGGCACCGTCATGTACAATCGGTGAATGAACCTCATCGCCAAAACGCACCTGACTGATAACCGAACCACCTCTCTGGGCCATTCCATGAATCTCACTCTTTTTAACATCCAACCCAGCCAAAGCTGCGGTTTTAGCCAAAATATCACTTGTAAGCAGAATTCCCTGACCGCCTACACCAACTAAAGTAATGTTTACTGTTTCCATATTAAAAGCTCCTCACCTGCACTTAGCGAATTCTTGAAATTGCGTCAAATTTACAAACCTGCTCACAGAACCCACAGCCCGTGCATTGCACAGGATCAATATGAGCTTTAAACCGTTTTCCATCCGCCACAGATTCTCCCCGTATAATTGCAGGGCACCCCAGTTTAAAACAACCGCCACAGGCTTTACACTTTTCCGGATCAACCTCAAATGTTCCGGCCTGCATTAATCCAGCATTAATACGGCAGGGTCCCGTAACAATCACAACAGAGGGCTCATCCGAGTCAAGTTCTGCTGTCAATACGTTCTCCAGACGATCAATGTCAAAGGCATCAATGCTTTCAACCCGCTTGTATCCCATAGCTCGGGCAACTGCTCCGATATTGGTCACAGGCGCCACATCTCCTGCCAGAGTCTTACCTGAGCCGGGATTAACCTGATGGCCTGTCATACCTGTAATGCGATTATCCAGCACAATAGTAGTAACCGAACCTCCATTATAAAGGACATTCTGAATCCCAGTCATACCGGAGTGGAAAAATGTTGAATCACCAATCACAGCACAGAGACGTTTGTTGTAACCAGCTTTTTCCATACCAAAAGCAGTTCCGATACTCGCGCCCATGCAGATCACAGAATCCATCGCATTCAGCGGAGGAAATGCACCCAGGGTATAACAGCCGATATCACCCGTAACAGTTGCACCCAACTTTGAAAGAACATAAAAAAGTCCACGGTGTGAGCATCCTGAGCAAAGCACCGGCGGACGTGCAGGCAACCCCTTATCGGCATAGGTAGCTTCAGGAATTTCGACATCTCCCAGAAGTTCCTTGCGCAACGCCAGCAGGCGTCCAGGATTAAGCTCCATCATATCAAGCTCTGTTTCATACGAAACAACCTCAAGACCCATGGCCCGCACCTGCTCCTCCATGACCGGATCAAGTTCCTCTACCACCAGAACACGGTCAACGCTTCCACAAAAATGCCTGACAAGATCAGTCGGAAATGGATTAGACATTCCCAGTTTCAAAATTGCGTACTCACCAAAAACCTCTTTGACATATTCATAGGCAACACTGGCTGTAATAATACCCAAAGATTTATCACCCTCTTCAATACGGTTGACGACCGTTTCAGTAGTACTGTATTTACGAAGTTCTTCAGTGCGCTTCTGCACTCTATAACGCATTGGACGAGCAAATACAGGAGCGCTAACAATCTTGCATATATCTTTCACATAAGGCTTGTTTTCAACATTCCCCGGACCAAAATCATCGCCCAGATCAACTACCGTTGAAGTATGGGATGTGCGTGTGGTCAAACGTACCATACAGGGAACCTGATATCTCTCAGAAACTTCATAAGCCTCCTGAATCATATCGAAAGCCTCTTGTGAGTTGGAAGGCTCAAAGAGAGGAACACGGGCAAACCGTGCAAGAGTACGAGTATCCTGCTCATTCTGTGAACTGTGAATGCCGGGATCATCAGCAACGACAAGCACCAATCCACCAAGTGCGCCGATAAAAGTGTATGTCATCAAGGGATCCATTGCCACATTAAGCCCGACATGCTTCATAGCGCACAAAGAACGCGCGCCTGCCATTGAACCACCGATAGCCACTTCCAGGGCCACCTTCTCATTAACCGCCCAATCCGCATTAATTTTGTCCTTAAAACGGGCAATCGTTTCAAAAATCTCAGTACTGGGAGTGCCGGGATATGCCGAAGCAACCTTACAACCTGCTTTGTAAGCAGCATAAGCAACCGCCTCATTGGCGGACAATAACATCTTATTACTCATCTTAATAATCTCCCAAATCTTTCCGGCCCGATTCCATACAAACCCGGCAATAATTCACTTTTTTCAAGGTTCTTCCACTAAGGGATATTCATGTCGGTGGTGGTTCGCTCTCGTAGGTCCGGTTTTTCTTATTTCCGATTCCGATCCCGAACTTAAATGACCTCTTCATTCGCCATTTGCCATTTGCCACTTGCCACTCCGCGAGAGCCTAGTATCCTGGCAACCCGTTAATGGCTATAAGCTCTGCCAAAAGAGGCTGTTGCTTGTCCTTATCCGACAATACGGGTGAACTGCACATCCACTCAATTCCTACATCCGGGTCATTCCACATAAGACCACGATCATCGGAAGCATCATAAAACCCGGAACATTTATACATAATCTCAGCACTTTCAGAAAGAACGCAGAACCCATGCGCAAAACCGACTGGTATAAACATCTGATGCGCATTCTCCTCTGAGAGTATTTTCCCCACCCAGCTACCGAATGAAGGCGAGCCTGACCTTATATCAACAGCAACATCAAGGATCTTACCATGCAGACATGAAACCAGTTTTGCCTGAGGTTTCCGGCGCTGAAAGTGTAGGCCACGTAATACATTTCGCCCTGAAAGCGAGCGGTTATCCTGCACAAATTCGCAATCAATCCCCCCTTGTCGATACTTCTCAACATGAAAACACTCCATAAAATAACCGCGTTCATCCCGGAACACATCCGGTTTGCACAATATTACTTCAGGTAGCGATGTTCTCTCAAATTGCATATCTAGATCTTTCTATTCCGGCAGACTGTTTATCAGTCACGTTTGTTGGCATCACGATAAAAGGCAATCAACGCATTTGTTGACGAGTCATGCTGCAGCAGTGTCCGGCGTTCTGATGTAAGTTCACCCAGAACCTTGCGAGCCAGAACCTTGCCAAGCTCCACTCCCCACTGATCAAACGAAAAGATATTCCAGATCACTCCCTGGACAAACACCTTGTGTTCATAGAGAGCAATCAAAGCACCGAAATTTTCAGGGGTAAGTTTATCCGCCAGCAATGTATTGGTCGGATGATTGCCATCAAAAGTCTTGTGCGGCACAAGCGTCTCCGGCACGCCTTCAGAGCGACACTGCTCAGAAGTTTTACCAAAGGCTAAAGCCTCGGTCTGAGCAAAGAAATTTGCCATCAGTTTATCATGATGATCACCCACCATGTTATGTGAATGACAGAATCCGATGAAATCACATGGAATCATACGGGTGCCCTGATGAATCAACTGATAAAATGCGTGCTGTCCATTAGTTCCGGGTTCTCCCCAGACAATAGGGCCGGTAGTGCAGTTAACACGATTCCCCTGTTTATCAACCGACTTACCGTTGCTCTCCATATCCATCTGCTGCAGATAAGCGGCAAAACGAGCCATATATTGATCATAGGGGAGAACCGCATAACTTTCAGCACCATATCCATTGGAATACAGAATGCCGAGCAACCCCATCAGAACCGGCATATTGCGATTCAGCGGTGCTGTTGCAAAATGTTTATCCATGCGGTGGTAGCCCTTCAGAAACTTATTGAAGTTACGAGACCCAATGGCAACCATCAAGGGCAAGCCAATCGCGGAAGGCAGCGAATAGCGTCCGCCAACCCAGTTCCAGAAGCCGAACATGTTTTTAACATCAATACCAAATGCCGCAACTTCCTCTGCATTGGTGGATACGGCCACAAAGTGTTTGGCAACAGCATCTTTGGAACCCAGTTTTTCAACCAGCCAGTCACGAGCGGTCATGGCATTAGTCATGGTTTCCTGAGTGGTAAATGTCTTGGATTCAACAATGAAAAGAGTCTGATCGGCCTTCACTTTCCTAAGGGTTTCCGCCATATGAGTTCCGTCCACATTCGAGACAAAGGACATCTTAATGGAACGCTTGGTATAAGGCAGAAGAGCCTGATACGCCATAACCGGACCCAGATCCGAACCGCCGATACCGATATTGACCACATATTTGATCTTCTTCCCAGTATACCCCAGCCATTTTCCCTTGCGGACATTATCGCTAAATTCACTCATAGATGCCAACACAGCACGCACCTCCGGCATCACATCTTTACCATCAACCATCACCGGATCATCTGAAAGATTACGCAGAGCCGTGTGCAGTACTGCACGGTTCTCGGTTTTATTAATTTTTTCTCCAGCAAACATATCATTGATCGCTTGCTTCAGATTGCTATCTTCCGCCAAAGAAACAAGTTTTTTCAGCAACGAAGGTGTAACCAGATTTTTCGAATAATCCAATGTCCAACCAGCAGCCTTCATTGTAAAACGGCCTGCACGTTTCGGATCATCATTAAATAAATCCCGCAAACTGATATCCTTGTTAGCAAAAATATCTTTCTCAACCTTATCCCACGCTAAATCATTCATTAAATACTCCTTACATTAAAATTACTAAAAATTAAGAAAACCCGTAAAAATCACAAAAACTGTTATAAAAATGAGTTATTATAGCGTTTAACACTCTCTGATTGAAGCAGAAAAACACCCCGAAACACGAATCAGATTACAGTAAATCCCGCATTACCCCCTAAAACCTCTGTTTATCGGCCTGCAGCCGCTTGCGTAGCTTCGCATAGTTGACATTCTGCACGGACACCCCCTCTTCAATCGCAAAAACCGCAGCCGTACCGGCACTCTGCCCCAGAATCATAAAAACCGGCTCCATACGGATAGAACCAAAGGCAATATGCGAACTGGAAACACAAACCGGCACCAATAAATTCGTGCATTCCGCCTTCTTCGGGATAATTGATTTGTACGAAATCTGATAAGGTCCTTTGGTGCGTACACCCACATCCCCTTCATTCTGGACATATCCCTCTTCTGTGATATAGCGCTGACAGCAATGTGAATCTAAGGTGTATGACCCCATACCAACCGGCTTTTCGACAGCCTCTTTGTTCAGCACATTGTGCTCTGTCATGACATGTTCACCTATCATACGACGTGCCTCACGTACATAAATCTGATGCGGCCAGTTGTTGTTATCCAGAAACTCATCCGCAGCCAACCCCCACTGCGACATTTCATTACGAACATCATCAGGCATCCTTTTATCATTGGCCGCAAAATAATAGAATCCCTGCTGATAGTCCTGATGTGCCTTAATGATTTTCCGGCGCTTCTCATAGGAGGCCTCGGGATACTCATAGTTCATACCAATAAAATCAGAACTGAATCCCCCATGGTTGTTTGTGTCAGTTTTCAGATTAGGGATCAGATCGAATTTCTGGAAGAAATCTGTTTTGCCTAACTTCAGGTCCCGCAACAGAAGTTCATACGTGGCCGGGTCATAGTTGTCCGGTTTAGAAAAAGGTATCCTGTTGGCATTATTACGGGTTAAACAGGTCCGAAAACAATATGCCTGCACCCGCTTATCGCCATCTCCTGTTTTGCCGGAAGGCGCTGTCGATATACATGGCAAAACACCGCTTTCGGGATCACCAGCCAGTTTGTACGCAGAAACATTGCCCTGAAAGTAATGCTTGTGATGATTAAATGCCTCAAGCTGTACACCATTCCACTTTTCACCATAAACCGAGTTGGCCTCCCGCCCTACATGATACGAAATACCCGCGGCCGCCATCAGGTCACCCTCATAAGTGGCATCAATAAAAACTCTGGCTGTAAAACGCCGTCCGCTTAACATCGAAATCCGCGTAATGCGTCCCTCCTGTTTGACCACACCGCTCTCACGATCCAGCCATTCATCACGGAAAATTCTGACATCATATTCAGAGATCCACCCATCAAAAATCTGCTCTGCCACATGCGGTTCAAAGGTCCACATCTCCTGGTTATCAGAGCGCCGCGATTTTTTGCCGTAACTCTTCTTCTCAAATTCCGCCAGCTTTTCATGCCGCCAGCTATCATCTTTGCTGTAGTATTGATAAACCTTCTCGTAAAATTCACGTGACATACCACCGATCGAACCTGTATTACCTCCATCGGTATACCCCAGGCCACCGGATGTCAAACCACCGAGGTGTTTATCCGGGGTGACAATAATAACCGCCTTTCCCATCTTGGCAACCTGAATAGCGGCAATCACAGCAGAGGAAGTTCCTCCGTAAATCACCACATCCGCCTCTTGATCACCATAAAAAATATTATTACAGAAAGGACAGTTCCTGCAGCCGGAAAAAACCGTTGCCAGCAAAATCACAATAACTGATATACATTTATAACTTTTCATAAGTTTTTCTAACTCCTTTCAATCTAAAGCTGCTTTTCGCCGCAACCAAATTTAGCTCTTGTGATGTGTCTTGCCATTGTCTTTAATTGTTCAGTTGTGTTTTAAACGCCGCTGCTTTAGACAACAACGCTTCGCGTTGCATAGAAGAGATGCTTAAAAGGGTTGAAGGTTAAAAAAAAGTTAAAGCGGTTAAAGGGGTCGAAGTAGTTGAAGGCGCGTAAAGGCGGAAACCATTTCAACCTTTTTAACAATTTCAACCACTTGAACTAACGCAAATTTCTTGTTTTTTGTTACAACTTCTGAACTATAACTGCGGTTTCTGCCCGGCCTTTAATGTACGCCTCAACCCCATGCCTTCCATCACCCTTCCGGCATCCATATACAAATCCGCCAATCCTAAGCCGATCTCCAGATTCTCCCACTTTGTCAACCGACATGCTTTCTCAGCCATCTTCAATGCCCGATCATAATCTTTGTCTTGCCTCTCTTTCTTGCCAAGCGCCTTAGCATAGAGGAAAAGTGTTTGAGCATCATCAGGATTCCCTTCAAGAACTTTTTCATATTGTTTGTCGGCCACCTCAAATTGAGCAACCGCAATGGCGGCCTCAGCAAACTCCAGACGGTAATCACTCTGATCAGGAGCCCCCACTACAGCCCGTGCAAAATGTATATATGCATTCTGACTGTCACCATTAGCCCGCAGACAATAACCCATTCCATAGTGAGCCTGTGGTGAACCCTCTGCAAAAGAGAGCAGGTTTTCATAACACCTGATCGCCCCTTTATAATCACCAATCTTGATTCTACGCCGGGCCTCCAGCTCAAGAGTCTCTGATAACTGGATAAGAAGAACATCCTCCAAATTGATATTTGCTGCCTCGCGCGCACTGCGCATTCCATCAATCGAGTTCCGGTTGGCCATATTGGCAACTGCTATCACAGCCGACATCCGGGCGCTGACATTTTTGATGATTTTACCCGCCAGCGCATCATAAACATCAGAATCCAGATCACCCGTCAAAAACCAGCTACTGAGCTCAAACTGACGAACCGTCTCCAACGCACCTGGAAGTATTGCATTAACCCGGCTGTCAAAGATTACATTGGCGGCATCCCATGAAACCATACAGACAGGAATATTTGAACTCCCCTCAAGCCATTTATCCAGACCTCTTTCATCACAGATCATCGAAACAACCGCATCCGCAATTGACAAATTTCCGGCACGTACAAAATCCTGAAACACCTGGTCTCGCCCAAGGAGTGACGAAACCGCCCCGGCATCCGACTTGACCGGAGTATGTGATCCAACCAAAACCCAGTCATATACACCGGTGCACCAAATCTGCATATACGGGAAAACAGAACGCATTGTCCCGGCAACTGACGCAAAAGATTTTTGAGATAGACCGCGGGCATCAAGATGCAGTGCCGTAATTCCATTTTCCTTTAAGGCACTTGATGCCCGATGAAAAGCCAGTTTACTGAAATATCCCGCCGAACCACGCATATACACAGGCTCCGGTGTCAGATAAACCAGATCATAGTATTCAGAGAAGCTACCTTGCTTCAGATTCTCTATACTGCAACTCTTCTCACCGCTCAACTCTGCATCCATCTCAATTGCCAGCTGAACAACAGAACGCTCAGCCCCGCAATATGAAATATCTTTAACTCCGGCCCGCACAAAGAACGGAGCATATAAACCGGCCTCAGAGCCAGCCAGAAGAACTCTGCCGGTCTCGGGTCGAATGATCAGGGGAACATAGCCACTTAAGATCCGGGAGGTGTGAAAACGGCTACCGAACATCACAGGACGTCCGTCCAACGCAAAAACAAATTTATAGTCGGGATCATCATAAACCGAGACCGTATGCCTTAAGCTGCTGCGCTCCAGAACAGGTTTGCCCATCGCAAACCCGCTGTCGCGATGAACCAGCCGTCCAAAAGTCCCCTCAGAAAGAACGCCGTCAATATCAAAAGTTGATGTTAAAAACCATGAGGAACATGCCAGCAGAGATATCAATACCGCACAGAACTTAAGCCTGCCCGTCCTCGACGATAGAGCAAGCAGAGTCAAGGCAGCCATTAAACCAAACAGAAGGATGATCAGACGCAAAGTCACACCCAGCCCTGTTAAGGAAATACAAAGCGAACCAAACAACCACCAGCCGACAATAAAAGCCAATGCCCCGCAGGAGCTCCATGAAAAAGAAAAGGTCATATCCTTGGACCGAAAAGCAGTGACATAACCGGCTCCGGCTAATACTCCGTAGAACATAATGAAAAGAGCCGATGTCTTCAGCACAGTTGTCAGATAAAGGCTATACGTTCTGGATGTATCCAGCAGAATGCGCTGCCACGCACTGGATATACCATTAACAGAATTCATAATAAATATAAGATATCCCGCAGCAGCCAGAAAGATCAAACTGAAAAGAGCGGTGTGGGTCATCTTGTCTGATCCCCTGTAAAAAGAGGCCACAGCGCCTAGAACCATACCGGCCAAAGCCACCCCCAGAAAAACCACAAATGTACTGAGCGTACGTCCTGCCATCACATCCAGAACCCTTAAAAGAGATCCGGCTGTTCCACCAAGGAGAATTGACCCGATAATATACAGTACCATCGGTATCTTATTTTCAATCTTTTCTACTTCTTCACCCATAAAATCTTCTTTCACAGCTTACAGTCGTCAGTCGTCAGTCGTCAGTCGTCAGTCGTCAGTCGTCAGTCGTCAGT
>JAQIBS010000094.1 GCA_027858965.1 Kiritimatiellia bacterium | reverse complement strand
AAACCATCATCAAAGATAAGACATCTCTTGGTGTTATGCTTTTGATGCACCGCAAATTGAAACGACAGACTGGGACTAGGCGCGGTTTTACCCACAGATTTAGCGGAAGAGGCGAATTTCGATTATGCAGTGATTCTGAATTGTATAAAGCCGTCAGCTATCTCACGTGGAGGCGCGGAGTACGCAGATTTATTGCTGCGATATATTTTTTTAACCACAAAGTGTGTAGTGCAACAAAGCCGCAGTCATTTTTTAGACAGGATTGTCGCTCCCTGCGGTCACTGCCACCACAAGGGTGCCCTTACTCGCTACGCTTCGTTTTCCATGATTAACATGATATGGATGCTTCCTTCTTAAATCCTGTTAATCCTGGTGCGCCTGTCTAAATAACTTCGTAGCAGAACTCTTTCATCACGTTCTTCCTCTGCAACGCGAAGCGTTGTTGTCTAAAGCTGCGGTGCTTAACACACAATGGGACATTTGAAGAGGCTGGTTTTGTAAGTCACAAGAGATTAGTTTTTTTACAGCGTAAAGCAGCTTTAGTTATATTAAATATAATATGTGTTTTCCTGGTGACTACGTTATTATCAGGACCAATCAGGATGCAGTTCCCGCCCACAAAACCGCCGGTCTTCGCTGGGGTGGTTCTCATCAGATTTCTCCTGATCGACGTGCCAAACTGACGGTGAGTCTAGAGGAAATGCCGGAAGAAGAAGAATCAATCACGGTTACCAGTCATACTAAAGACGGCTGCATATACGACACAGGTAAATTTGAAAGTAACAATCTTATATGCGGATATACAGGCGGTCATCCGTATAACGGAATCGTATTCTTTGAACTGCCGACAAACCTTATCGCTACTGCAAATATCAACTTAACCGTGGCACAGAACTATGGTCCCTTGACTAATGCAAATATTGATGTATGGGGACTGGGGTATATGACTGACCCGAATATGGACCATGCATGGCAGCTGATGGCGGATACGGATACACGGTCATTGGTCAATACCAATGTGACATTCACAAAAATTGCGGATGACTTTATCGCCATTGGAGAGACAACTCCGTCGGGTTCGGTGGATAAACTTGGTACTCAGGACAGCACAAACCTCGTAGAATTCCTCAACAGCCTTTTTGACAAAGGGGCTGTACCGGGCGACTATGCGGTCATTCGCCTGAATCCTGATGCGTGGTTTACGGCCGGCCAGAATGTACGCTGGGCTGATGAGAAGGACTCGGGAACCCGTGCGACCATGACAATGACCCTTACCGAAGAACCGGCCATTCCGCCTGTCGTGGATGATATTAGCATTTACAGCCATGAAAATGATGGATCTATATATGGAGAGACCCCTGGATCATTTACAGCACAGGAGTTGATCTGTGGAACTGCGGGAAGTCCCAACACTCGTCCATGGAATGGCGTGTCATTCTTCCAGCTGCCCTCTAACCGGGTCACTTCGGCCAACCTGATTTTTAAGGTTTACTCTGCTTCATCATCATGGTCAAGCACGGGTGCAGGTATTGACGTATGGGGTTTGGGCTACACGTCCTCGCCGGTCTTGGATGCATCCTGGCTACTGATGGATGACACAGATACACGGACTTTGCTGAACGGTAGTGCTCCGACAAAAATTGCCGATGACCTGCTGGTTGCTGGCGTAACTCCTGCAACTGATTCGATTTGGTCGTTAAACGATACACAATCCACGAATTTAGTAAATTTTGTCAACGGCCTGTTTGATAAAGGGGCGCAACCCGGTGACTATGCTGTCATCCGTATTAATCCGGATGTTGCGATTCTAACCGGTGGATTGAGTATCTGGTTCGGAAGTTCCACTACCGCTGATGCTGATCAAAGGAATGCGCTGACATACACTTTAAGTGATGCCTATCCGACAGATGGAATGTTTCAGCATATCAGTCAAGCAACTGATGGTGGTGTTTATGGATTTGGAGCAGACAGCGGTTGGGACCTTGACAGCAGCACCGGAGGCAGCGACCCCATATTTGATATCAGCGGAATTGCATTTTTCGCCCTTCCGGAGCAGCCTATGACATCGGCATCAATCTCACTCGTTGCAGAGTCTTTCCGCAACGCGCTTGTAGATGCAAATCTGGATATGTGGGGATTGGGGTATATGTCTGCACTTGCTTTAGATCAGGACTGGCTCTGCATTTCTAACAATGAAACACGTACATTCCTGAATGGGCGCAGTCCTGTTAAACTGATGGATGATTTTGTGACATCCGGAGAGATAGTTGCGTCTGGATATACCTACACCTCAACAGAAGCGCAGAGTACGGCAATCACTGATTACCTGAACGGGCTGTATAGCAAAGGAGCCAAACCGGGTGATTTTGCGGTTATCCGTATTAACATGGATGCAACTCAGGAAGGGTTGGACACCGGTATACGCTGGGGTGGTTCACACAGAACAGATCCGGATCATCGTGCGAGTATGTCAGGTCTACTCAATGATTCTGTTAACTATCTTGCTAATGAGAGCTTTGAATCAGGAGAGGGTGCTTTTGCTGATGATTGGACCGTTGTAGAAAATGGGCATGACGGTGGACGTATCAGCTCATCAACTCGTAATGGTACTCAGGCGTATCAGATGTCGGCCGATGGAACAAATGGTACCTATGAAAGTATATACATTGCACAGGATGTCAGCTCGCCTGACTTTGCAGGCAAAAGGGTGACCTTGAGCGGATATGCCAGTCATACTTCAGCAAACCCAATGGTCAGCGGTTCGGGACAGAGAGTTTATTTCCGTCTCTTCTGGCTTGGAGGTTCACAAGATGGTGAAATGGTTGATAGCTCCAGTTATAATAATCTGCTTCCAACGGATGTGACAGATGAGTATAAACCGATCTATGTTTCGGCGATAGTTCCGGCTGATATAACTGGCATCAAGGTTGTAATTGTTTTTGATACAGGAACAACCGCTGATCCATCGATTACAACCGGGTCAGGAGTTGTCGATGATCTGCGTCTAACGATCTTCCAGTCGCTTCCCAGTTCCGGCACTATTTTAATGTTACGTTAAAATAGAGGGCGTTGCTCTTATCAATTATCAGATTGCCCTCGCTGTTAGCGCGGGCTTTTTTCTTTTGCATTTACAAAATCCATTCCAGTTTCAGTCGGAAGATACTTTGGCAATCACTGAGATGTATAGAACAACGAGGGTGCAAATCCATGAATTGATCCATACTTCTTGAGTCACTACTGTGACCATGCTAAAATATCAGAGTTTCAGAAACGATTAATTATGAAGGAGCCCTTATGAAAAAGGCTGTGAATCTGATAATATTGCTTGTTGTATCTTTGCTTCCCGTTCTTTCCATTGCAGTCGGGAATCGTCCCAATATTCTGTTCATCCTGGTAGATGATCAGTCACCGTTTGATTTTAAGTTTTATAATCCCGAATCTATTCTTCAGTCGCCGAATATTGATCGTCTGGCTGCCGACGGAATGGTCTTTGATAGCGCGTACCACATGGGCTCTTTCAGCGGTGCCGTCTGCTCGCCGTCGCGTCATATGATGACGTGCGGACGTACACTCTGGCATCTGCCGATCGGTGTCGGTACAAAGCGGATCTGTCCGCCCCATCTGGAACAGAATACACTTGCTGCCATTTTTAACCGGGCGGGTTATGACACAATGCGGACCTGTAAGAAGGGTAACAGCTATGAGGGGGCTAACAGGCAGTTCACGGTGCGGCATGATGCATCCAAACGTGGGCCGACCGATGAGAGCGGCAGCCCATGGCATGGTGATCAGGTGATGAACTATCTCAATGATCGTGAGACGACTAAAGACGCTGATCCTTTCTTGATCTATTTTGGATTTTCTCATCCTCATGACACCCGTGATGGACGTCCTGAGTTGTTAGCAAAGTATGGGGCTGTCAATCATACCGATAAAGTAAACCTTCCTCCTTCAAATGATAAGCAGCCGAAATTGCCGGCCAATTATCTTCCGGCGCAACCATTTTTCCACGGACATCCGGGATTGCGAGATGAGGTCAGTGTCAGCGGTGTCTGGAAGAAGCGTGATGAGCGCACTATCCGTAATGAGAATGGACGCTCTTTTGCCTGCGCCGAGAATATTGATATTCAGATTGGCCGGGTGCTGACCAAGCTTGAATCGATGGGGGAGCTGGATAATACCTACATAATCTATACCTCCGATCATGGTATTGCAATTGGACGTCATGGATTTCAGGGTAAACAAAATCTGTATGAGCACACCTGGCGAGTGCCTTTCATTGTCAAGGGGCCTGGTATAAAGGCTGGCACCCGAGCCAAGGGAAACATCTACCTACTTGATCTAATGGCAACCCTCTGCGATATCACGGGTGTTAGTGTACCGGAGAGTTGTGAAGGTATCAGCTTTAAACCGGTTATTGAAGGTAAGAAGTCGACTGTGCGTGATGTGCTTTATGGTGTTTATTGTGGTGGAACAAAACCCGGTATGCGCTGTGTGAAAAAGGGTGACTGGAAACTCATTAAATATGATGTAATGAATGGAGCGGTCCGAAAAACACAACTCTTTAACCTTGCCGAAAATCCAAACGAGTTTATCCAACAGCACCATGACCCAGCTGTGATTGCTTTGACCGGTATCACTCCTGCAAAAAATCAGCTTAACCTTGCCGCTGATCCGCTTTATGCAGCTAAGCTTCAGGATATGGAGGATCTGTTGCTCTCGGAGATGCGTCGGCTCAATGATCCATACCGCCTTTGGAATCAACCGGACGATGGACTTATACCTCCCAAACCTGTGTCTAAAAGGAAGAGAAGTAAAAAGAAGAAAAGGTAAGACGATGTTCTGGGTGCAAATCTGTTCCCTTATTGATGTTTTTAGAAGCAAAGTATATCCGCCGCTATGCGGTGGAGTGTTGCGCTAAATCCCAAATGCTCCCCCTCCTTAAAATAATCATAGCGCATTGCTCTTTTTTGAGTTAAACTTTTCATTATGAATGGGGACTCTGGAAAAACAAAGTAGTGCAAGCATCCTGCTTGCTTCAATAACTAACCAAGCAGGATGCTTGGGCTACATTTATTTTTAATCATTTTTCCAGAATAAATTCAAATAGGGGGAGAAATTAATAATGAATTGGATGCGGCATAGCGTGCTTGCCGTGGCGGTTTTAGTCATCTGTCTGTCATTGCCTGTTAAAGGGGAATGGCATGTTGCAGATGCAGAATATCGCCGGGAGCTGAAAGTCGATGGAACCGGTGCCTCAGAGCTTACGGTCACGACTACAGTTTTTCTGGATGACCGCTACTCCGGTTTTGTCTTAATCGATTCTCAGGGAAAACCCCGTCCATTCTCTCTTCTCAATCGCATCGGCAGCCGCATCAGCATTTATTTTGAGGCTAAACCCGGCGAAATTTTCAATCTTTATCCCTCAGCTAAAGCTCTCCTTCCGGCCTATGGCGGCACTCATAGCTCAGGTTTATATCATCAGAGCCGCAGCTATAATGGCAGTGAAGTGAAATCAGTTGAGGGTTTTAACAAGCTGTGGAAGAGCAGCTCTGTTCAGGGCGGGGGCTTTGCGGATAATGTCTATGCGTCTTTTAATCCCTTTGGCCCGAACACCAATACCCTTCATCGTTTTGATGGAGTTATTAAAATCAGTAAATCTGGGGTAACTAAGTTCTGCGTTGCCTCCAGTGATGCCTCTTTCCTGCTGATCAACGATGGGTTGGTTGCATCCTGGCCTGGTAAACATGGTGTTCGCGAGGGGCTTGACGGTAGTAAATTCGGGTTGTTAGATCTCAAGCAACCCGGTCTTTACCGTTTCACCTATCTTCATGCAAACAGTGGACTGGTCAACTATGCCCTTGCTGCCATGGTGCCAGCTGCTGAGAAGCAGCATTTCGTTATAGGACCTGAGTTTTTTACCCCCGTTGCTTATGCTTTTGTCGGTCCGCTTGTCGGTCGTGATGGAAAAAGGACCTCGGATTTTATCTGGGAAAACCAATATATGGTTACCATGCGTGACCATCACATGTATGAATTTGTTTTTGAAGCAACTCCTTTTAAGAGTGATCCCAAGGCTCTCTATCAATGGGAGTTCGGTGATGGTACCACGGCTGAAGGAATGAAGGTCGATCATCTCTATTTTGCTCACGGTGATATACCGGTCAAACTTACGGTGACCAGTGGCAGTCGCAAAGCGGTTTGTCGTCAGATCATCCATATACAGCCGCGTTATGGACAGAGTGAGGCTGATGATAAGCGCACTCTCGCTCTTCTGGATAAAGCGGTGGCACAGGAGAGGGATTCCGGTATTCAGCCGGAGGGTTATGCCCTGATTTCACACAGCTGGTTTTTCTATCTGCGTGAGGCGCAGGCCGTTGCCTTTGTGCCGCGTGTTCTCGCTGCCCTTGAACGTATTCCTGAGGCGGATATAAATTCTTTGATGATTGAGCTGGCGCTGGGAGTTCAGCAGGTTGACGAACAGTATGAACTTGCTGAAACCTGCTTCCGCGTTATTCTGGATAAGGTTAACGATCCGGGAGCGCGTGCCTTTGCGGCTCTTCATTGCGGGGGCATGCTGAATCTCTGTCTCAACCGTCCCGAAGATGCCCGTAAGCTTCTTTCATCTATTAAGCGTAGTGATCTTGATAGTGGTGGACAGCGTTTGCTTGATATCTATCTTGCCGATACAGCTCTGATTCTGGATGATTTTGCCACAGCTCAGAGGCTCTACCTCGCTATTCCCAAGCCGCTTGCTCAGATTGAGGCCGATAAACTTAATCGGGCAGTGATATTTGATTATAACAGTCGCTACTTTCGTTTGCAGAATCTGTTAAGCCAGAAGTTTTATCGTGAAAGTCTGATGGCCCTGGATATGATAGAATGGGATATCCCTGAAGAACGTGCCTCACCTCGGATGAATATTTTGAAAGTTCAAGCTCTCGTCGGGAATAATCAGCCTCGTAAAGCGGTCGTTTGTATTCAACGGGCCCTGCTGGCAGAGGTCGACGAAACTTATACCCCCAGACTCCGACTTGAACTGGCGAAACTTTATCTTAAGATGAATCGATTTGCCCAGGCCAAGCATCAGATTGCACTTATTCGCAAGGAAAGCCCCTGGACACAGGAGGAGATTGATGCCCGTAAGTTGCTGAAGATTCTGGAGGAGGAATTGCGGGTGGGGCGCACCCCATGATCGCTAGAACCGCATTTAATGCCCCTATGGGTGGGAATTAATGGGTGTAATTAATGACCACGGAGACCACGAAGAACACAGAGTTATTAACTACGACAAACACTAAATCGACGAAGAGCCAAGAATGAGCCAAGAATGAAGGCTTGTTTTCATATATGGAATTTTGTTCGTTTCATTATTTGTGATACAATTCTAATGGATTAAGGAGATTAATCATGAAAATAAAATTGATACTTTTTGTAGCCGTTGCACTTATGTTGCCGGTTGTGCATGCAAATGAGGACGACTATCTGCGTCCTGTCGGTCTGCCGCCTAAAGCCAAACCACAGATGCGCCAGGGGGGCGAAGCCCTTCCACCGCTGCCTCTGCCTGCCACTCCTTTGCGGAGGTCAGAGAAAAAACGCCCGCCGAGTCCTTCCACTTTGATTGGTAAGGTTATCTGGGGTTCGTACCTTGATTATAAATGGGAGAGCGGTCGGTTGACCCGCGTTTATGACTGGAATATGGTTCCGGCCGATTGTCAGCAGCTGCTGCGTTCCGCCTACAAGCACCTGCACATGGACTATAAGGTGCAGACAACCTCTCTTGAGGGATTCAACGCTACTCCCGCTGAGATTCCGGTGCTATACTTTTCTGGTGGCCGCTCTCTAAATTTCACTGATGCAAACCGCGAAGTCCTTCGTAAATATATGCTGGCCGGTGGTATGGTCTGGTTTGATTCGGTTGTTGGTTCGCCCTATTTCTATAAGTCTGCCCTTACTGAGCTGAAGCAGATGCTGCCGGAGCTGCAAATTCGACGACTGCCTGAAGATCATCCTATTTTTCATATGGTGGATGATACAGTGAAGGTTAAAACTAAAACTAAAACCGATGTTATGCCGGTTCTTGATGCCCTCTATATCGGTTCCCGGGTGGCTGCGGTTGTTTCAGCGTACGGCATGGGGGCTGGCTGGGATAACACCACCCCTGATCTGGTTAAACAAGCGGACTATTACGATCACTCTTCTGCAGTGCGTCTCGGATTGAATCTTGTCTCGTATGCCATGGGCTATTTCAGAGTTGGTCAGGCACATGCCCGGGCGCAGGTTTATGCACCGGAGGATGCACTGGATAACAGCGACCCAGTTGTCTTTGCCCAGATTCGTACGCGGGGCGTCTGGAATACGGAACCCGGCGGAGCCAATAATCTTCTGCGGTTTATGAAGAAGAATCTGACAGTTAAGGCCAACTATCTTGTGCAGACAGTCCGACTGGATACCGATCCGTTGGAGGACTACAGTTTTCTCTATCTCTCGGGTATAAGTGATTTTTCATTTGATGATGCTGAACGCGCATCCCTGCGGGCTTACCTGCAGGGGGGTGGTTATCTGCTCATAGATAATTCACTGGGGCTCAATGAGTTCAGCAAAGCTGTCTATCGTGAGATGCAGCGGCTTCTTCCTGAAAGTAAATTTAAGAAACTCGCGATTGATCATTCGCTTTATCAGCAGGGTCCCTTCAAGGTCGATCGGGTCCGTTACACCCTGGCTGCCCGTGCAAAATATCCTGCCCTCCGCACCCCGGTTTTTGAGGCTCTTCAGATTGATGGTGAAGAGCGTGTCTTTTTCAGTCCCTTTGATATGGCCGCAGGATGGCAGGGTGATGATCATCCGCTCTCCTATGGATATGCCCCTGGAGATTCGCTGCTTCTCGGAGCCAATTTAGTAACGTACTGCCTGACGCATTGAAGAAGTGCGCGAGTTCTAAAGTGCTAAAGTGCGCGAGTGAGAATATCGAATGATAAGAAGTTGGTTCTGTTAGATGGAAAAGAAGCTAAACATAGGGCCCATGTGGCTCATACGGCCATAACGCACCGCTACCCAAAATCCCTATAGTCTGAAAACCGAAACCCCTGAAATTAAAGGAACTTTATGTCAAATTTGCCGGAGAATTTAAAGAAAATTGCTGAGGCGCATCAGGCTATTAAAGCTGAGATTGCTAATGTTATTGTTGGTCAGGAAGAGGTTATTGATCAGGTTCTGATTGCTATTCTTGCTCGCGGTCACTGTCTTCTGCTGGGTGTGCCCGGACTTGCGAAGACCCTGCTTGTCAGTTGTCTGGGGGAGGTGCTTGATCTCTCTTTTAACCGTGTTCAGTTTACACCGGATCTGATGCCGTCCGATATTACCGGCACCGAGATTCTGGATGAAGAGAGCGGAAGCACACGTCGGTCATTGCGTTTTGTCAAGGGACCGGTATTTACCAACCTTCTGCTGGCTGATGAAATTAACCGAACCCCTCCCAAAACTCAGGCAGCCCTGCTGGAGGCGATGCAGGAAAATGTGGTTACGACCGCAGGTACAAGCTATGATCTTCCGCAACCCTTCTTTACGCTGGCCACACAGAATCCGATTGAACAGGAGGGAACCTATCCATTGCCGGAGGCACAACTTGACCGTTTTATGTTTCTGGTACGCATGGACTACCCAAAACGTCTGGAGGAAATTCAGATACTGCGTCAGACCACGGCTAATCGTGAGGTGAAACTTAAGAAGGTGATCGATGGACCTGCGATCATGGATTTGCAACGATATGTTCGCGATATTCCTGTCAGTGATCATATACTCTCCTATTGCATTGATCTCGTGCGCATGACCCGTCCCGGAGAACCTGAAGCTCCTGACTTTGTGAAAGACAATCTTACCTTCGGAGCAGGTCCCCGTGCGGGGCAATATCTGGTGCTGGCTGCCAAGGCATGGGCGGCATTGGAAGGCCGGCTCAATGTCAGCTGTGCTGATGTTCGTCGCAATGCTCCTGCAGTTTTAACTCACCGTATTGCCTGTAATTTTCATGCGGCTGGCGAAGGCATTGATGCTGCCCAGATTATCGACCGACTTATTAAGCACGTTCCCGAACCGGATAGCGATGGGGTTTAGGGGTTAGGGAGCTGGAGAGATTAGGATGAAGGTGAGGGGAAGTTTTAAAGTTCTAAAATGCGGGAGTGCTAAAGTGAATTTTGAATGACGCGCCTGTACACGTTGCGAAGCGCATTCACATAGGGCCCATTCGGCTCATAAGGCCCATTCTCCTATTCCCCCATTGAAAGTCACCTTCATTTTGACCTAACAGCCTAACAGCCTAAACTCCTAAAAACCTTAATCAACGAAGTTGATTGGAAAGCAAATGGCGGAAAAACAAAATACAGAAAAGGTGCATTCCACCTCATATCTGACACCACGCACCCTTGATGCTCTTAAGAACATTGAGATGGTGGCGCGTACCATGGTGGAAGGTACACTGACGGGATTGCACCGTTCGCCTTATCATGGATTCTCCTCGGAGTTTTCGGAGTATCGCAAGTATTGTCCCGGTGACCCGATAAAGCATGTAGATTGGCAGGCCTATGCCCGTAGTGACCGCTATTACGTTAAGCAGTATGAGGATGAGACCAACACTCGCTCCTATGTGGTCCTTGATCAATCAGGTTCGATGGGGTTGGGCAAGGATAAGTCGCACAAGTTTAACTATGCCTGCTATCTGGCCGCTGCATTTATCTATCTGATGCACCGACAAAAGGATGCTGTCGGACTCTTTACCTACACTGACAAGATTCAGGAATACTTTCCTGCCCAGTGTTCACGTCTGCATATGCTCGCATTGCTAGCACATCTGGAAAACCTCGCACCCGAGGGACAATCGGATGCGGCTCCTTGCTTTCATCGTATTGCTGAAGAGGTGCGCCGTCGTTCGATTGTCATTGTGTTCTCTGACTTTTTTGATCCCAATCCTGAATTTCTCGCCAGCCTGCGTCACTTTCAGCATAAGAGCTGCGAGGTCATTCTTTTTCAGGTTCTTGATCCACTGGAATCCGATTTTCCCTTCCGGGGGCTGGTCGAGTTCCGGGATATGGAGACCGGTGAATTTCTGGAGGTTGAAAGTGATGATTGTCGGGCTGCCTATCTGGAAGAACTTAACACGACCACACAGAATATGAAACAACTTTGCGGTCGTATGAATATCACCTTTGAAACCCTTCACACCGGCACACCCTTTGACCGGGCGTTGCTGGCTTATTTCCACAAGAGAGAGAAGATGTTCTAGCGGCTGCGCCGCAGGGGTGGCTGTTCGGCTGTTCGGCTGCTCGGCTGTTCGGCTGCTCGGCTGTTCGGCTGTTCGGCTGCTCGGCTGTTCGGCTGTTCGACTGTTCGACTGTTCGGCTGTTCGACTGTTCGACTGTTCGGCTGTTCGGCTGTTCGACTGTTCGGCTGCTCGACTGTTCGACTGTTCGGCTGCTCGGCTGTTCGACTGTTCGGCTGTTCGACTGTTCGGCTGTTCGACTGTTCGACTGTTCGGCTGCTCGGCTGTTCGGCTGTTCGACTGTTCGGCTGCTCGACTGTTCGACTGTTCGGCTGCTCGGCTGTTCGGCTG
>JAQIBS010000241.1 GCA_027858965.1 Kiritimatiellia bacterium | reverse complement strand
CGCCGGAATTCCCGACGAGGCCGAATCGCATCCGTGTGGAGGCCATACCGTTCGGCCAGGAGGCGGCCGTCAGGACGATCGCCGGATCGCTATTTCCGTTACCCAGGCGCAGCTCGCCGTTGACTATGGAAGCGATATTTCCACTGCCCGTGTAAGGAAGATACTCGGCCCAGTCGGCTTCCCCTCCCTCGGTCTGCCCCAGGCTGTCATCGGACGGGGCTGCGTCCGCGCGGGAGAAGGTGTCCGACAGGCCGGTGCCCGCCCTCTGAAAAATGACGGCCAGTGTTCCGCTCCCCGTGATCGCCGCGCAGTTCGCAGCGGTGTAGAGGCCGGATACCAGTTCGACCCCGTTGGTGGCCAGCCGGTAGACAGAGGCCATGCCGCCCTCGCTCAGATCGATACTGCCGGACTCCGAAACATCCAGACATAGAAGCTGCGCGCCGCCGTGCAGCCTGATCGTACCGGTTCCCGTTACACGCACCCACGGGCTGGTCCCCGTGATAACAACCATGCTGTTCGACGCCGCCTGGAGCACCCCGTCCATGACCGCCAGCGAGCTGTACTTGACCGTCAGGTACGCGTTGTTTCCGAGGTTCATCTCGCCCCCCTCGACCAGCACCGCATTGTTGCCTGTCATCGCCGCCGTCACGTTCACCGTGCCGTTGCTGATGATGACCGGCCCGGAGAACGAGTGGGGCGAGCCGCTGATGTTCAGAGTGTCCGCGCCCTCCTTCACAAAGCCGCCGGAACCGGAAACCCCGCTGATCGAGTTGGTGAATCCGCTACCGGTGGAACAGAACCGCGTCAGGCCGTTGATTCCGGTCAGTTTGGGGTGCGTGTTGTCGTAAATCGCGAATCCCTTCCCAAGCGGGTAGATGCATCCCGCGCCGATATTCAGATATCCCTGGCCGGGACCGCCGGTAGCAAATCCCCCCAGCCACAGCTCGCCGCCTGTGAAATTATAGTAGCCCCGTCCGGTCTCCGAATACGAACAAGCCAGCTTGTTGTCCTCCGTCAACTTACCGCCCACCTTCAGCTTGCCGCCCGTCTGGTTGACCGTGCCCATGCCCCGAAAACCGACATACGCCGTTTTCGTGCTGAGGTTCACCTCGCCGCCGGAGAGGTTGTACACACTGGAACCGTCTGCCGCGTAACCGTTCAGGAAGACGCCACCCGTTATATTCGTGGTCAAGTCGAGAATCCCGCCCTCATGCGTGATCACCGCCCTTGAACCTGTTCCACTCCCCAGCAGCCGGTTGCCGCCCAGCAGTAGATCCGAACCCGGATTAGAGCCCGCATTCGACGAATAGTATGAAGAACCCTCCCGCATCACGAATTCCGGCGCGGCATTCGTGTCCGGCTCGACCGTGCCCAGAAAGAAACGCATCACCGGGAAGGTGATCGTTCCTTCGTTGATCAGCCGCCCCTGCTCGACGTATAACTCGATCCGCGCCGTCGCCGTCGAAAGCAGGCGGCGCTTGATGACCAGCGAGCCCTGGCCGTCTTTCAGCGTGTTCACGGTGGGTTTTATATCCGCGTCCATCAGCAGTTCCGCGCCCTCGCCGACCTGCACATGACACGTCGCCGTGGTCGTCAGCGTAATCGTCCGCGATGACGGCGCGGCCGTATCGGAGAGGATCGTCAGCGTATTGGTTGTGCCGCTGAAGGCGGGATTGTAGAGAATCTCACCGACCGTCACGTCTGCGGTCAGGGCGATGATGGTGTTTGTTGCCGCCGAAAGATCCGCAATATCGTTAGCCACCGGCAGGGTGCTGTCCGACCAGTTCACATTGTTGGTCCACAGCCCACCCTCGCTGTTCAACCATGTACGCGTAGCCGCTAGGACAGATGATACAGTCAACAGTCCTGACAAAAAAATAAAACATACTGTCTTTTTCATATTTTGCCTCTTTCTTTTTCTAACTCACTCACTAACGAACTAATGCACTAACGAACTTCTTCATTCGCCACTTTGTTCCCATCAGGCAGGTTTTTTCGCCCTTTTTCTCTGCCTTATAATAAACGGTCAGAATGCTGCCATCCGGCAATTCCGCCGAAGCGGGATAGCCCAGATCTCCATTGAAGTGACCCGCAAGTTTGATCTCATTCGGCACGTCCCAGGTGCGTCCATTGTCATCGCTGACACAGGCATAATTGCCGAAAGCATCAAAACGCCGCCCATACACAGAAATCAGCTTGCCATTCCGCAATCTGAGCAGGTGCGGTGGAAAGCCCGCCAGATCTGTCGACTGCGCCAAAGACCACGCTTTACCACCGTCGTTACTCTCGGATTGCCACAACCGCGCATCCTTTCCCCTCCCCTTACCGTGATAGCGGATCTGGGCCACAATACGACCGTCCGCAGTCTCAACCGCATGCGGTTCATGAAACATATTGATCTTTTCCCCCGGCGGAAGGCCGATCGCTCCGATCCGCTGCCAGGAACGGCCCTGATCTCGCGACTCCGCCACCGAAATCTCTCCTCGTTCCCCGCTGTAAATCCCGAAATGCTTGTGATAAGTAATTCCGACATACAACAGACGCCCATCCTTTAAAACAATCGGTCCGTGCGGAGCTGTACCAACGGATCGCACCTTGGGTTCCCACGTCTTACCACCGTCAGTTGAACGGACTGTAAAATAACCCAACTCCTCTTTTTTCACCTGCTCCGGAATCTTTTCATCATGCAGCCACCAGTAAAACCGGGACGAACCCGGCTTAAGTTTTGCCCGGTCACGGATACTTGAAGTATAAGCCAGGGAGGTGAACCATGATGCAACCAGATCTCCGTTGGGCAGTTCGACTATGCCCGCATCGCGGTCATCCAGCTGTGTATTACAGATATTGACCGCAGGTGTCCATGTTTCCCCCTGATCCTTGCTCCTGACCATCTGAACCTTGCCGAAGGGACAGACATGCTCATCGCGGTCGCCGGAGAATACCGCCAGTAGTTCACCGTTTTTGCGACAACAAACCGTTGGCCAGCCGATATACCGCCCGGGTTCTTTACACAGCACCTTCGTCCAGACGATCTCGGCACGTTTCTGTTGTACAGAGGCACCATGTATCTCTTTGACAATCTGTTCCCCAGAAACCTGCATTACCAAGCTAACTGCAAAAACCGCACATGCTATCCTTCTAAAACCCATATATGACCACATTTTCCTAATGTGAATTGTTTTTATCATCAAATCTCCTCTATCCTAATTTCATATTCAATTCATTCTTCTCATCTGCATACCTATTGCTGTTATAAATAAACAATATCATGATCTCCATTTACATCATACAATGAAAAAAGAAATGTAATTTCATTGTATTTTGCAATTTCCGCTACTCTACAAATTTTCCAGCCACACACAGAGACGTGCGAATACCCGGTTGGATTTCGCCCGATGCAAGCAGAATTGATCCATCGGCACGCTTAATTGCCGATCCCGCTACTGTGGGAGAGAAGGGAACCTCCCCCTGCATAAACCAGCTATCAGTGACGGTATGATATACTAGCACATGTCTGTTCCATGTTGTCGGTAAAACGGATTGGTAGGCAATACTCTGAGCCTCGCGTGCCTCACCGGTCAGCTTGGCCATCTTGCGCTGATTGTCATCAAAATAATTGGAATCGAGTCCACCAAAAAAAAGTACATGCTGATCGCCGACTGTCACGCACTTCGCACCAATCAGGGGCCATGCAGGCAGATCTGAACCAGAGGTCAGAGGTCGGAGGTCAGAGGTCAGACACCCAGTCTCCAATCGTTGTTCTCCAACTTCCGACTTCACCACTGCAGGCGATATTGGTCTCCAAATGCCTGATTCCAGCGATTGCGAAAGGTCAAAAGCATAACCATCGGTCAATGATTGAACCCCGCCATCCTCATGTTCAGCATAACCCCCAATTACATAAAGAAACTTACGTTTCTGATCGCCGTTCTGAACAAATACCTGCGCCTGAACGCGTCCTTTTACACCGGGTAGCGAAGGCAGCGAATGCCACCCATCCTCCTGCGCATCCAGATCGAGCATCCATACATCACTGGTGAGCGCTTCAGCATCGGAACCTCCTGCCACATACACATGGTTGCCACTGGCAGCCGCGCCACCCAGTTGCACCGGCCCGGGAAAATCAGGCAAAGAAGTTTCGACAGCGTGGTTTTTCGTAGCATCCCAGCTCAGAAGAAACACACGTGAGGTGATTTCGCCGTCAACACTGCCACCCACACAGACCACGCCGCGCAGGGTAGTGGCAGATATACCGGCCGCCACAGTCTGCGACATCTGCCCGGCATGCAGCCAGTTTGTGCTGTCTAAAGTCAGTGCGTAAATATCGGAGTAATCGCGCTTCGCCCCCCCATCTACAAGCGGGACATCCGGAAAATTGGAACCTCCCGCCAGGAGCACAACACCTTTATGCTCGCCATAAAAAGGGGTTCCCACCCCGATTGAATCCTGACCATCACTCTGCCGTGGCAACGAAAACTTCTCTGACCATTTAATCCCCACTGGGGGAGCGCTCTGTAACTGCATTCCAACCAACATTATTACCCCGTTTTAACTACACTAGACCGGCACACCAGCAAAAAACTAGCGAGTCTGTTTTGCCCCGAAACGATAGGCATATAAATCAGCATCCTTCAGTTCAAAATGCAGAATCACCGGTTTGCCGGCCAGTGCCTTCAGCACAGCCCCCTTCTGCCAAACCACAGGCAGCTCAATACCATCACCGTAAAGCGGCTTGCACTCAGTCAGCGCGAAATCAGTAAAAGGCACACCCGACCCATCGCAGATCTCACAGCGGATACTCCCCGCTGCCGATGTCGACGCATTCAACAATAAGACGACACCATCGTCTTTTGCAGTGAACGTCAATGGCTTTGTTGTAACCGTGCCTCCGTCAGGCTCAGCCCGAACGGAAACAAAACCATCCTGACGCACTGTCATCCGCCGCAGCCTAACAGGCGTTTTGGAATAGTAATTCTCTGTTGAGTACAGAGAAAATTCACGCGGCGCGCCCGGAAACTCCGACGCGGTCTCTACAATCCCGCAAGCGATCATATTGTTACGATTCACCCAGCGTTCCTTCTGAAGCCCCGGACGCAGAAAGGCCTGTTCCCACCGCTTGAAACTCAAGCCATCACGACTGCTCATGAACACCCCGTCGGAAATGCCGCTGGCACCACTTACATCCCAGACCGATTTCCGACCGGGCACATACCGTTTCGGAAAGCCCACATAGATTTCCGGTGCACGCGGATAAGGCTGAATCGCATTAGTGTATAAATGCTCCGTACTGGTTCCCTTTTCATAGGTCAGCCACTGTGGCTCACTCCAATTGATAAAATCCGTTGACGTGCAGGTCATGATCGCCCGTACACCATTGATGAAGTTGCGGTGGTAATCCACGTACAAGCCTCGCTCCGCATCCCAGAACGCCAGATTCTGCGAATCAAACGCGCCCTCGGTGATGACCGGCGAAGCCCGCAGCTTGCTCCAGTGTAAGCCGTCCGAAGATACGAACGCGATCAGCCCGTTTCCATCGCCACCCAGCGCCTTGTACTTCTGGTCTGTCGGACAGACCGGGTTGGTGTCGAGGAAAGGCGCGAAGTTATGGCTGCCGAGCCCTTCCCACACGATGTTGTTGGAGGTCGAACCATTGAACGCAATCAGGCCCAGCTCCGGCTTGCGCCACACGATCCCGTCGTCGCTCTCCGCGTAGCAGGTCACCTCGGCGTGCGTCGTCCCACCCCAGTTTGCCCCCCTATAATACATGCGATACAGATTTCCATCCTTGAACACCGTATGATAACAGCAAGTGCTTCCCTCCCACGGCTTGTCATGCACAATCGCCACCTCACGGAGTTTAGGCTCATGCAGCGTCAACCGCGCGTTTTTTAAACCAGCTATGCGATTCATGTCCCACATAAGCTCCAGCTTGTTACCAAGCGGCTTGACCGCCTGCTCAACCGCCACGGCGGACAATACGAAGCATGACATGCAAACCAGAGCCAACCGACTTAAATAGTTAACCGTTTCTCTCTTCATTTTTTAACCTTTATTTATTTCTGTCTGACTAATTACTGGCATCATCTCCATCAATGAGTTCCGTAATCGTTGTAATAACGCCATTGGTTCCAATTGAGCGGGCCTCTGCACCCTTATCGACAAACATAAGGTTTCGCACCATGCGGGGAACAAAAACCGGATATGGTAACTTGCGTGGCGGTGCTGCCTGAATCGCCTCCGATGCTTCACCGACAACCGGCCAGTAATCTGGTTTCACCAGACACATCTCTTCGTAAATGCCGATAAAATCAAAAGCCTCGCTTGACAGCGCCAGCAGCTGTTCTTTTATAAATGTGCTCCGTGCAGCTCTGTCCGCCCCGAGATGTCCGAATGCACCGGGCAGCCAGAAATCAAACCCGACATCGATATCATTCTGATGACAATAACTAACCAGCGACCGCATACGTTCCGATTTTTTATAGACGTCAAACGAATTTCCGTGAATGCGCGGTTCAATCAGAAAGTCTTCACACAGCTTTTCGGAAATTATCTTTTCAGGTGGCACAATCCAGCCACCACAAGCTTTCCCAAGCATTGAAGCAGGAGCCTGAAACATGCACAACCGCAAGCCCGGCACAAAGCATACCCCATACCAGCAGACCCATCATCTTTATTTCCCCCATCTTAATCTCCTCTGCATACCTATTACAGTTATGTAGTAAAAGTATCATGATCTCCATTTACATCATACAATGAAAAAAGAAATATAATTTCATTGTATTACCTGCTTTACAACTTTTAATAGAACACATAGACTTCTGGTTATGAATAAAGTTACAAAGTGTGTGGACCGGAAGCGGGATTTGTCAATTATCTACCGCAACACTCCGGAACAAGGGGTATTTGATCTTGCGGAAGCGGGATTGCCGGCAGTGCCCGCACTCGGCTTCAGTCGCTACGGACGTTCCATCGAATGCGTTGAAGCCCACCGTCATGCGGATTGTCTGGAAATAGGTCTCTGCCTGCGCGGAGCACTCACCCTGCTAAACAACAGGCAGGAACATAGAATCATGCCGGGCGACCTTTACATCAATAAGCCGGAGAATATCCACTGCCTGACCACCCATCCAAAAAGCACTATGATTCACTGGCTGCTGATTCGCAACCCGAAAAAAAGTAAATCGTTCCTCCGCCTCACTGCCCCGGAAGCTAAAGAAATCTGGACACGCCTGAACCACCTTCCCTGCCACATAATCGCCAAAACCGATGCAGTTAAACATGCCTTTAAAAAGATGTTCAAATATCATGAACAGGAGCAGGGACTCTGGCGGACAGTAGGGCTGACCAATGCGTGTACCTCGATTCTAATGGAGATCATCGATGCCTCCACTCACAAAAGTTCTATCGATCATCCTCAATTAATCGAACAACTTGTGGAGTCCATCAGGGAACAACCGGAAAAGAATGTCAGCATCGACCAGCTCGCCCGAGAGGCACGCCTATCTCCATCGCTTCTCATAAGCCAGTTCAAACAGATAACCGGCCTGCCTCCTTACCAATTTCAGCTCGCATGCCGCCTGGAAAAAGCAAAACACCTTCTGACTACAACTGAACTGCCTATCACCCGGATCGCCTTTGATCTCGGCTTCTGCGCTTCGCAGCATTTTTCCGGTCATTTTAAACGTGCTTTCGGCATCACGCCGACCGCATGGCGCAAGCAGACTAAAGCTGCTGTCAACCGCAACCAACATGTCACGCCGGAGTTTTGACGAAGGAAGAACTTAGCTCTTGTGATTGGCGTAACCTCTTTTTTTAAATATTCCACTGTCTTTTAAACATCACAGCTTGTAACTTTTCAATAACCGGTCAGAGAACTCAGACACCCTAAAGGGTGAACAACAAACGGGGATTGGTAATGCATCTGTTTGTTGTCCAGGCTTTAGCCTGTCTCAAAGCGAGTTATTGAGAAGTTACCACAGCTTTAGAAAAAAACGCTACGCTTTTTGGACGAGATTTGTGTATTGTGGTTCTTCATAGTAGGTCGGGTCCCGCAAGCGCGGGAAACCCGACCAATATCCTAAAAGTGCTTTAATTGATCCTTGTAATTCAAACCTATTAGTCATATTCTTAAAACAAAGTGAGGATAATATCATGAACACAGTTTTGCCGTTAAAAAAGATGAGTAAGCTCGAAAAGCTTGCAGCCATGGAAGAATTGTGGGCTGATTTGAGTTCCCCGCAGGAAGAGCTTGAAATGCCAGCTTGGCATGGTGATGTCTTGAAAGAAAGAGAAAAAGCCTTAAAAGAAGGTAAGGAATCGTTGATTCCTTGGGAAGAAGCAAAAGCCATTCTTCGGGCAAAAACATCATGAATGTTTTTGTTATTTATTATTTAATAAAAAATAATAGTGTCGAAGTACATGCTGTTTTAGACTGTCGAAGAAATCCTCGATGGATAAAAAATAAACTTACAAAAAACTGACGCGGGCTCTGCCCGCAACCTAGCTTGTAGTCAGTAGCCAGCAGCTTGTAGTTTACTCTGCTGTATTTGCTACCAGCTACAGACTACCAGCTACCAGCTAAAGTTGTTGCTTCAACTTCTTGTTTTGTGTTGCAGCTTCTGAGCGATAAGCAACTAAAGTTGTCAACTATTCAAAAAACCTATGGTAAACGATTTTTTTCAAGAGGGTGTTTAAACAAAACGTCTGAACTTATGCACACCCACTTACCAGTACGCGCGAAGGCCGTGCTGAATCAAGCGAATAAATTTTGATGAGGCACCGAGGCAGAGTCCGGTCAATCATGTCAAACTCGCAACCATAACCGGCCTTCTCCAGCAATGGAATCACCCAGCCCGGACAGTGATCGCAATAGCGATCAAAGGCTCCGGCATCGTTATCCTTCGCCTTGGTCAGGCTCGGACAGCGGCGCATTGTGATCTCCAGCCGGTCAGGATAGAGATCACATGAAAGATCACAGTTTTCTTCCACCGCAATACGATCCCAATAGGCCTTCATCCCGGCAAGGCCCTGTTCTCTGAAGAGTTCCAGACAGCACATCTCCTG
>JAQIBS010000176.1 GCA_027858965.1 Kiritimatiellia bacterium | reverse complement strand
GATAAATAATTATCCGCGCCGGATCTTGGACTACACATCCGCGAAGGATGTATTCGAGGGAGAGTTGAGCGGCTGTCAAGCATAATGAATTTTGTCGCATTTAGAGTTGCAATCCGGCTGTGACCATTTTTTTGCGTGGCCCGAAATGGAATAAAGTAACGCAAGCTTCCAACTTGCTGCCACATGATAAGCCAAGCTGGAAGATTGGATTACATTATTAAAACAACTAATGATTACTGAATCATAACAAACTCCGTATTGAGGAGATGAGAATGAAAAAAGTTGATGGGACTGCATTTTAATTGATATCATCAGCAATAATTAATAAGATGCCATTGAAAAAAGTTACAAAAGGAAATCAGCATGTATCGCACTACTATGCCTAAAATTCTCACACTCTTCATAAATCTCGGGGCAGCGTTGTTCCTTCCTCTATTAGCGGTTCAGGCTGAATCACCATCCTCCCTTACTCTTCATCCTGAAAACCCCCATTACTTCCTATGGGAAAACAAACCGACAATCCTGATCACATCAGGTGAGCACTATGGATCCCTCCTAAACCTTGATTTTGATTTCAGACCTTACTTTAAAGCACTAAAAGCTGACGGCCTTAACCACACACGTATCTTCTCAGGAACCTACCGTGAAGTTCGCGGCTCATTCGGCATTACCGACAATCCCCTGGCGCCGCACCCGAATCGATATATTGGTCCCTGGGCCAGAACAGAGAGCGATGGCTATTTTGACGGTGGCGGAAAATTCGATTTAACCCGCTGGGATAAAGCCTATTTTAAACGACTTAATCAACTGATGAAAGCAGCAGAAGATGCCGGTGTTATTATTGAGTTCACTCTCTTCTGCCCCCTCTATAAAGAAATTCTCTGGCAGGCATCCCCCATGAACCACAAGAACAATGTTAACAATATCGGGAAATGTAAATCGACAGAATCGTTGACACTCCAGCATAAAGAGCTGCTCAATGCGCAATTGGCTTTCGTCCGTAAAGTCGTCGCCGCACTCAACCCATTCGGAAACCTATACTTCGAAGTCTGCAACGAGCCATACTTTGGCGGAGTTACAATGGAGTGGCAACACCGGATTGCAGATGAAATAACTGCCGTTGAATCGAATCTTCCCCATAAGCACCTCATATCAATGAACATTGCCAATGGAGCAAAAAAGATTGAAAATCCTCATCCAGCAATATCAATCTTCAACTTCCATTACTGCACACCTCCCAAAACAATTGCAATGAATTACCACCTCAACAAGGTTATCGGCGAAAACGAAACTGGATTTCGCGGCAAAGCTGACCTGCTATACCGTACGGAATGCTGGGACTTTCTTATTGCCGGCGGTGGCTTATACAATAATCTCGACTACTCCTTTACCCCAAAAACACCGGACGGTACATTAACAGACTTTAAATCCCCCGGAGGAGGCAGCCCAGCCCTGAGAAAACAGCTTGGCATCTGCAAAGATTTTTTTTACAGCATGGATTTCATCAACATGAATCCGGACAATTCCGTAATCAAATCAATCTCTGACAAACTGACAGCTTCAGCGCTGGTTGAACCCGGCAAGTGCTACGCCATCTACCTGCATGTCCCCCTGCCGACAAAACCTAAAAATATCAGTGATCATATGAGAGACAATCTCAATGTCACTCTCTCTCTGGAACTAGCGCAGAACAAATACACAGCAGAATGGATAGACACCAAGACAGGCGCAATTGCCACAACAAAGAAGTTCGCTCACAAAGGCGGAAATCGCGAATTCAGATCGCCTTCCTTTGCCAACGACATCGTCCTGCGCATCAAAAAAGCAGATTAGAAGAAGTTGTAAGAAGTTCTGAAATGCGAGAGTTCTAAAGTTCTAAAGTTCGCCATTCGACAAGCTCATGGCAGAAGAGTTCTGAAGAGGGGCAGAGGTGCGTGACTTACTGGGTTTTCTTTGTGCGTTTTGAGGTAGAAAAATACAAGAAAAATTAGGTGCAGCTGTATATGTTTTGCTAGCACAGGAAAATTCATTACTGTTGCGTTAATATATCATTAATGATATATTAACGATATGAAATTTAAAGAGTTAGTCACTTTGACCAGCAATATGCCCTGCTTTTCCACTTCCTTTCTGGGAGCCGGAAAATCATTGCCTCAGGTGCGTCTTCAACTGGACCGCTGGGAGAAAAAAGGAAAGGTGATGAAGGTGGCTAAGAGCATTTACTCTCTATCACCCCCCTATCTAAGTGTTCGCCCAAACCCATTTGCAATCAGTTCCATTCTGCGTCCATCATCCTATATTTCGTTACAGACCGCCCTTAGTTTTTATGGGCTTATCCCTGAGTATACTCCAAGCATTACCGCAATCACAACAGGGCGCCCATGGCAAGTGCAGTCAGCTTCAGGACGATATGTATTCCGCCACATCAAGGATTCACTTTTCTGGGGATATCAACAGCAGACCATTGATGATCAGACCTATTTTATTGCATCTCCTGAAAAAGCTTTGCTAGATCTTATTTACATCACAGCTGGAGCGGATCAACCGGCCTTTATTGAGTCTTTAAGGCTCCAAAATCTCGATAAATTAAATGCCTACACTCTCGACACTACAGCAGAGAGGATGAACAGCAAAAAAGTTTTTAGGGCGGTTAACTCGATTTCATCTATGATGAATAATGACGAAGGATTCGAACTATGAAAGAGCATCTGAAATCACTTTTACAACAAACCGACAATAATCATCTGGCGCGCTGCATCCTTCGTGAATATCTACAATCCCGAACACTTGAGTTTCTGCAACAGAAAGGTGCTTTCTCCAAATGGGCTTTTGTCGGCGGTACATCACTGCGCTTTCTGTATAACCTCCCGCGTTTTTCAGAGGATCTCGATTTCTCTGTAACCACAGAAAATTGCTCCAAGGATTTTGTCGGTTACCTTCATTCAGTGAAATCCGGTTTTGAAAGGGAACTCTATGCAATTGCTATCAAAGCGAAACCTGATAAAACGGTTCAGTCCGCATTTTTAAAATTCCCGGGTCTTCTGTACGACATGAATCTATCCCCACATTCATCCGAAACAATTTCCATTAAGCTGGAAGTGGATACTAATCCGCCCAAAGGTTGGAAGATCGAAAATACCGTTGTACGTCGACATGCTCTACTCAACCTGAACCACTACACAAAGCCATCACTTATGGCTGGCAAAATGCATGCGACTCTCTGTCGAAGCTACACAAAGGGAAGAGACTTTTACGACCTCATGTGGTACTTAACAGAGCCGGAACGACTTGAACCAAATTTTGAACAACTCAATAATGCCCTTTCTCAAACCGGATGGAGCGGTCCATCGCTGAATGCAAAAAACTGGAGGGAACACCTTATTGAACGCATGCTAAAGACAGACTTCAATAAAGTAAGGGAGGATGTTGACCCTTTTCTTGAGAAAAAAGAGGAGAGCGAACTGCTGACAATGGAGAACTTCACAAAACTGCTTAAAACACAGTAATCTGTAGGGCTGGCTCTTCCGTGTTCTGCTCATCACAAAACTATAATCACAGTACCTGTCCGCCTAGGTCTGTACATAATCTCAAGACGCGGCGGGATCCGGTTTTCATACTCTTTCGAAGCAAAGTCATCCGAATACGGATGAGCTATAGTTCTATAAAGCACCAATGAAAGTACCCCGTCAGTATCAGCGCGAATAGCCGACAGCAGCTTCGGATCATCAAAAGTCATCGTTTGGCCATTATTGCTTTTGGAAATCTCAAAACTTCCAACAGGCGCCCCGCCATAGGTTTTACTGAAATCCACTCTTGTATCATCAGAATCTGTCCAGACATCCGAGTTATTTGAAGTGAGCACATCCTCATCGAACAATTCATCTGCAGCGTCCTCTGCAATAACAGCAACATAGATATTATGATTGGTGGTAGTTCCCTCATTGAGCAGATCTATTTTCAACATGGCATTGGTTGAAATCATATCCTCCAGATCATCAAGAGCGGAAATATCGAAACGCAGATAGATATTGCGATCATTACCCGTCACTTGTGAGCTGCTTTCATTTTTTATACGAAGCACCGTGTTCGTACCGTGCGGAATGTTAGTATCATACCCTCTTAAATATGTATCCTCTGCAACAAGGCTGACAACGCGATCTTCAAGAGCGGATACAGCAATGTCATCTCCGGTTGGTGCGGCAAGGGAAGCCAGCACCGGCATCTTCCTCGGGCACAATGAACCAACCGTTGGTTACGCTGCCGCTAATGTGGTGATTCCTGCTGGAAAAGAGTTCTGCCTCTCCCACCACCACACCATCGCTTTCATAATAAATAAGATCAGCCTGTGTATCACTAAGAACAAGGGATACAAGTATGGCAACAAGAACGGGAAGAAAACATCGAGAATATTTTTTATACTTTGTCATAACTATTTTAACCATTTTAACTATCATAAATTTCTTGTTTTTTGTTGAAGTAAATGAGTGATAATCTAAGAATACTCTCCACTTACTTAAACATTAACAGAGTGCCGTCCATATACGATACGCTGAGCACCTGCCGACTGCCGACTGTGGTATATTTTCCTTGCAGTGCCGGAACAATCTGACCATTCAGTGTAACCGTAATTTTTGAAAGATCAATAAACGCAGTCGGCGCATCAATTAAAGGCAGGGATGTTTTCAGATCCTGCAGAGCATACCCTGTCAGGGCAATTGTCAGTCGGTCATCTGCCACGCAGTCGTTTACAACAAGCGGAGTCACCGCTCCATCAGCCTTATCCCGAGCGAACACAGAGTTGTTTTGCAGCGTCAGCCGCGAAACTGTACCTATTCCTCCGACAGCCGCACCGGCCCCCAGTGTCATTCGTCGGTCATTCGCCAATGCCAGAGTACCGTCAATCGTTGATACTGTTCCCCCACCGACAACCGCCAGTGTATTGCTGACCACAAGCGTCCCAGCTTCAACCGACACCGCGCCGGTTGCCATACGCCCGGCTGACAATATAAGCGTGCCAGCACCCTTTTTCGTCAGACTTCCAGCCTCACCCGCTGCATCCTGCAACACCGTCTCACTTCGGATATCGTATCCGTTCGAATCCACCACCAGCCCAGCGGAGGTCAACCGAATATCATCCACCGCCCGGATAAGCGCTCCGTCCTCTGCCGCCTGCAAAGTTCCGCCATCAAAGAGAATGGCACTATCAGCATCAGCCTTATACTCTTTGACATACTTCGCCTTCAGGACGCCGCCGGAGAGCGTCAGCCGTCCCTGGCTATTGGGTTCACCACCCAATCGGACCTCACCATTATTGGATGCGTCCAGAAAGCCCCCTGTCACCGTAACCACCCCTGTACTCCCCGTGTTCCGTCCGATACAGAAGACACCATTAACCCGCATCTCACCACCGCTCACCAGAAGGGAGCCGTAACCATGAAAGCCGACCCAGATATGACTGTTATGCTTCCACAACCCGTTCGTCACAATCATCTCGCCATGAGCACTAACCTCATAGCCGACAAACATCTGATTTATTGTGGTTGACCCGCCGCCTACACAGAGAGTTCCTTTGCCCTCGTATCCGAGATGAACCGAATCCGCTCCTGCCACCCCCATCGTGTTTTCTCCCCCTTGGACATCCAGATACCCGACACCCGCGGATGAATGGCCGATTACAAACCAGCCATCCACATCAAATGTGCCCCCCTGAAGCTTAAGCGTACCCTGCCCTTCTTTTCCGACATAAAATCCACCTGTATCGAACTTCCTGAACTGCCCGTTTATATTCACCAGTTCACCCGTTGTGCCGCTGTTCAGACCAATGTAAACATTGCTCGCCACATTGCACACCACATCGTTATCCAGAAAAACCGTCCCTATGCCTTTGCTTGCCATCCCTATTTGTATTTCATTCGCAACTTGCAACGAACCACCTGCAAATGTCGATTGCGATGCCGCAAAATCGGCGATCCCCACCTCACATGTAACATCACTCATTGTAGCGATCAGATTGGTTGTCATCCCGGCCGGTGCCGGAGCAAACTCGAGTTCTCTGGCCCGCAGTGTCCCATTGGTAAAGGTGAGCTTTCCGCCGGCACCTGTCCACGAATAGATACGATCGTTCGTCCAGACCTGCTGATTCAATTTGAAAACCGTCTCTCCCCCCACTGAAGGTGAAGCCATCGGTGTCAACAAACCGGCCGGTCATCAGCAGGTCCGCATGTTTCTTCTGAAACTCGGCCGCACTCTTTCAGCTCATTGTTTCAAAATCAACGGGAGGGCGAAGCTCCTGCTGAGCCGTCAAAACAAATAAAGGAAAAATCCCGCTAAGCAGGATTTTTCCTTTAAACATGTCATTAGCGGCAGTCTGCTGTAGCTCCCGATTTCATCGGGAGTGTCCGGTTGGGAACCGGACCTACACAGCTACGCAGATCGTCATCAGTTAACCAGAATTATCGTTCCGCTGGCAGGAACCGTCAGAGCACCAAAGGTCAGCGGTGTATCATTATAGATACGGAAGCTGTCATAATTCTGAGTTGAGGGAAACTCTCCATTATTGCGGAGCTTTCCAAAGCTGAATTCACCGGCGGTGAAGCCATTTGTCACAACGCTTTCATTGATGCCGAAGGTCACACTGCCAACCGGCGTTGCTGTTGTCAGGTCAATTGCTCCGCTACCCTCCTGGCCCCAGATCTTTGCCGTAACATTTCCTTCTGAATCTGTTGCATAGCTCACACCGATATGATAGACCATATTGGATTCAATATGTAAAGGACCCGTAGGCATATTGAAAGTTATTGGAACTACCTCCCTCTCCACCGGAAAACAGTCCATAAGCAGAGGAGATAATCTCCAGCCGCAGACCGGGCGATTGCGAAGTGAATACAAAACGAAGCCCCCCGTTACCCTTGTTGTCCTCATCCATGTTCCGCATTTCACCACTGAGTAGTGCGGTATCGGAACGGAAGAAGAAATCAAATCCTCCATTGATTACACGGTCACCGTTAACTACATCGGTCATGGCATCCAGGGAGCTGGCGGCTGAGTCAGGCACAAACTTGATCATTGAAACACCACCATCTGAAGTGGGGTTTGTAATAACACAACTGAGATAAGTGCCTCCACCTGGCATAGGATTATCATTGATCACCCCTGTCAAAGTACGACTCTCACTATCATCGACCACATAACCGGAACCACCAAGGTTAACCAGATCATAGGGACCACCCGCGCCATTTCCCGGACCGCGGAAACCTGCCTCGAAAACAATCCCGGAATACGCCGAGCTTGCGGCAAGACAGATCATTAAGAACACAACGGAAACCGTACGTAACGATTCATAACATAACTTTTTCATTATATTTTCCTCTTTTGTATAGCCTGTAAGGCCTGGCTAAGCACACAGCCGGCCAGTTTACAGTTATTTTTTTGTAAATACACTGTGAAATGAGAAAACCCATTCAATGAATAAATATACTCTTCATATCACACACTATTTTAATTTTATGTTGACAATACTATAACAATCTATTTTTTTGCATCTCGATTTTCCGAATTCGATGTTAGATTTTCCGAACTGTAAAAATTGCTATCCGCATTAGTTGCTTCACCAATGGGCAAAACAAACAAGTTTGTCCTACTCCCGGTGCTTGGATTTCATCGTCTGTTTTAGGGCAACTGCCTCGTCAAACTCACCTGCGCAGCCCCATGCTGAGGGACGATTGCCCATTACAAAGGAGAGCGTTCCTCCTGCGACAATATCGCTATGATGGATAACCGGTTTATCCAGCGGTTTACCATTCAGTTTCACTGACTGGATATATATATTATTACCTCCGGCATTGTCAGCCGTCACAGAGAAGGTTCTGCCATCTGCCACGCGGAAGTTGAATTCAGGTCCGCGGGGTCCATGCAGGTAATAGAGGTCCTGACCGGAAAAGGGGAAAAAACCTGCATTCAAAAAAACGTAGAGCGATCCCATTGCACCGGAATCATCGTCACCGGGAGGACCTTCGTGCGTGAAAAGTCCCTTCAGCTTATCAGCCCAGAACGAGGCGAGATAAGGTCTGTCCACATGATCAAAGAGCCAGATTGTCATAAAAGAGGGCTCATTGCCGAATTCAATCAGATCGTTCTCCAGCGAAAACTGAAGGCGTTCGATAAAGCGTTTTTCGCCTCCCATCATTTCGATCATACCGGGCACATCATGAGGCAATACGTATGAGTATTGCCAGCAGGTACCCTCATAGAAATCGGTATTGTACCCCTCACGGGCCGCAGTATCCTGAAAGCTTCCATCCGCATTGCGAGCCCGGATAAAACCTGTAAAACCGCTGTCCTCAAGTGTTTTGTCCCATACGTTACGCCAGTTACGCGAGCGTTTCAGCAATTTTTCAGCATCCTCTTTTCGCCCCAGACCTGCCGCTACCTGAGATGCGCACCAGTCGTTGTATGCAAAACCGATTGTTCCCGAACCGGATTTCATTCGCCAGCAATAGTCATGTTTGCTCTTATGCGGAACCCAGCCAAGTTCACGATACTCTTTGGTACGTCTGTTTGCATTTGCCTCAAGCACAGTCCATGCGGCATTCCAGTCAACGCCTTTAATCTTTTTGGCATAGGCATCGGCGATCACATTATCAACCTCATCACCCCCCTGCCCGACACGATACTCCTTGCCCTGGATATATGCCACGCTGACCTCCCCGTTGCGTTTCAGCCGTTCAACAAAACAGTTTACATTTCCTGCCACCACTTCTGGCTTGATAATAGATAGCAACGGAAAAAGGGTTTTCCATGTATCCCACAGAGTGTAGTGATCATCCCAGCAGGGTGCATCATCCGGCCATCCGAATGCGTCACCGGTGCGGTCACGTGGCTGGACAAGCGAGTGAAAAAGGTGGGTATAAAAGAGGGTCATATCTTCATCGGACAAACCTGATACTTTTACAGATGCCAGTGCCTCATCCCACTGACGCTCAGCCTCAGCCTGCAATCCCTCCAGATCCCAAGCCGGAATCTCCTTTTCCAGCCACTCTTTCGCTTTTTCAACAGAGCGGAAAGAAACAGCGATCTTGAGATGAACAACACTCTTGCTTCGAGTGTCAAAGCTCAGCCAGCCACCTAAGGGCGCACGTTCATTGATAACACCCTTCACTGCGCCATCTTTGACAGTATCCCCCTGCCATATACCGGTTGACTGTGGCAGCACATCCACCTTCGCATAAAAATACAACTCATAAGGGGCGGGATTCCAGTTCTTATCAAAAGTTCCGCCACCTGAGATCACACCGGACTCAGGATCAACATTCAACTCTCCCTCTGTCATAGCCGTTGCAACTCCGATTTTCCTAGCCACATTGAATACCAGGCGGGCATCTTCATTTGCAGGGAATTCAAAGCGGTAAAGGGCGCTGTGTTCAGCGGGTACCAATGTGCAGGCTGTATTCCAGCGTGTGAGTTTAGTGCGTAATGAATGACAGGCAGACTTCATATCACTCAAAGGAGAGGCATTATCTGCCTGAGTGAAGCCGGGACCCAGACGCGGTGAAACCAGAAAATTTCCGTATGTGGGCGTTCCGCCTGTGCCCTGGGTGTGCAGTTGCGAGAAGCCAACCACATCATCCTGATACACAAATCCGTTCGTTTTCGGCTTTAGAGTGTCCGGGCTGGGATAAACTGAAGCATGCGGCAGACAGGGACCAGGCATGCAGCTGCCGTGCCCTCTAACCCCGATCATGGGATCAACCCACTGAGAAAGGCCCTTCGAACCGGCCGCAGTCGCGACAGTTACCAGACCAATAAAAAACAATACAACAATGCCGTAAATTTCTTTCTTCAGCTTTCTTTTCATTAGCATCTTAGACCTTCTCTTCCTACTTAACTTCTTAAATTTGACGTTTATCACTTCAACCTGTTTCTGATTTATTAACGCTCAAATCAGATTTGGGCATATGAGAACAGGGAGCGATTAACAACATCAAATATATTTTACGAAATATATAATATATCAAATTATCACCTTTTAGAGTTAAATAAAAATCAGTGTTGGGCGGTGAGCAAAAGTGGAATTCTCGGGCGAGCAAAAGTGGAAGGTCCGTTTCATATGCGAGCTCAGGCACGAGAGAGACACCGTCGAGTCTCATCCGCACTTCGAATCGAGCT